>NZ_BAOL01000111.1 GCF_000350145.1 Ilumatobacter nonamiensis YM16-303
CAGCCTGCGAGAGCCACACGCTTGACTCGGATGGGTGCCGCACGATCTCGAGCCCCTACCCGAGGGAAGACGTGCCGATCTTTCGCTGTTGTCGATGGACTTGCGCCTGGATGTTCTGAGCTGTTTGAGCTGGGTTGTCAGCTTCGTGAGTCGGGGTGTATTCGCAGATCGGTATGTCGTGCGAGTGCAGTGAAGTCCACATCTGCATGGAGGACCTCGGCTCCCGCGCGGACGGCGACGGCGCCGATCAGACAATCGATGAGTTTGCGGACGGTCTCACCGTTCGCTCGACAAGCGCGGTACATCGAAGCAGCGTCGTCGTAGTCGACAGGCGACGTGGGCAGCACCGTCGATCGCGCCAGCAGCCCCCGCAGTTGGATCAGATGCCGCTCGTTTCGGGCGCCAGCAAGGACTTCCATCGACACGGCATCGCAGATCGCAAGGTCGGCATCAAGTAGCCGGTCCACGGCGATGCAGACCTCCGAGCCCGTGTCGCGAAGGAACTCGATCCATGCCGACGTGGCGACGAGGATCACGCTCTGCTCGCACGCATCTCATCGAGGTCGCCGTCCCAACCGGTTCCCCGCATCGAACGGGCATCGTCGAGGCCGAGCGGCTCGCCCGCGACCTTGCGCAGTGCAAGGTTGACCGCTTCGCGTTTCGTGCTGAGGTGGAAGCGGTCCATCACTCGCTGGCAGAGTTCCATATCGATATCGATATTGGTGCGACTCATACACCAAGTATACACCTCCGAGTACCCGTCGCGACCGGCGCCAATCTCGGGCACGTTGCCCGCTCCGGGACGTGCCGCTACGAGCGGGTCGGAGGGCTGAGCGGCTATTCGGCGGTGACTGCTTGGCCGTAGCGCTGGCGAGCGGCCTCACCCGAGGTGCCGACCATGGCGCCGATCGATGCCCACGAGTGTCCGTCGTGTCGGGCCTCGACGACCGCTTCGCGAAGGGCTCGTTCGGTCTCGGCTCGGGAGACGAATGCTTCGCGCACGATTCGCAGTGCGGTGGCTTCGCGCAAGTCGCCTGGCTCGGCTCGCTCGAATCGTGCTGCGAGTTTCCGGTGTGGGCGGTCTGGTGGTTCTCGGTGGCTACGGACTATTGGGTGGCTCAGCCGCCGATGACGAGGACGGCGTTGGTTTCTCCGGGGAGTTCTTCGTCGATCATGTTGGGTGTCCAGGTGTCGAAGCCGTCGATGCCGAGCAGGTCCGCGATTCCGCATGTCCATGGGATCGTGTCGCCGATCGGATTGAGCATCGTTTCTGTTGTCGGGCGGTTGCTCTCGAGGACGGCTGCGATGTCGATTCCGGCGGCGTTGAGTGTTGCGAGTTGGGTGTCGACGAGGCTGTCATCGTCGGTGGCGTCGACGATGGTGAGTGTTCCGGCGGCGCCGATGTCGATGTCGATGCTGTCGTCGGCGACTTTGGTTGCGATGTCGTCGCCGAGAACGATCAACGCGTCGGGTGTTTCGGCGGGGACGGGTGATTCGATGGGAAGATCGTCGGGCATCGGCTCTCGGGTCTCGATGCCTGTCGCGTACGAGAGTTGGATCCCGAGACAGGTGGCTTCGTTGCGGAGGTAGATGACTGAGTCATCCAGGTGAAGGAGAGTGGAATTGACCGGGTCAGCGACGCCGAAGCCGGCGGTGGAGAGACGTTCGGTGAGCCGACCGGCCAATCCGCCGTAGGTGTTGGCATTGGCAACCATCACCTCGCCTGGCACGATCGGAACAACGGCGTGGGTCGCCGATACGTCCGGATCGGTCGGATCAGGCGATCGTTCCGTTGGATCCGGCGGAACCTCAAGGACCATCCCGGCCTGGATCGCGTGCTCGTCGCTGAGTGCGTTCAGCTCGACGAACTCGTCAACCGGAGAATCGAATCTGCTGGCGATATGTGTGAGGAGGTCGCCGCAGCGGACTTCGTAGAAGCGTGGTCGTTCGCCGCCGTTGAGGATGAACGGAGTCTCGGCAGAGATGGCTGTGGCGGTGTCGATGAATGCTGGCGCGTCGGGAAGATCGGCGAACGGCACCTGTACGGAACGGACCGTGACGATCGACTCGTTGGACACGAGTGTGGTGGTTCGCCGGGCTGGGTCAGCGGTCTCGTCGACGAAGAGCATCCCTTGATCGGTCGGGATTCCTGATGCTTCACCGTTCCAGAATTGTTGTTCCCATCCGGCTTCGGGGCACGAACCGGTGGGTGCGATGGTCGCGAGTTCGAACGACACCCGCCCGCTGCCAATACCGCCGGACACTTCGGCGGTGAATGGTTCGGTGGGGCCGGTCTGCCCGACGAGCGCCGAGAGGTTCCAGTCGGCTGCGTTCGACGCCGACTCGGCGAGCCCAACAAGTGTCGGATCATCGAGACCCTCGAATACCGGATCAGCTGGCGGGAGGGTGGTCTCGGGTGATCGGTTGGTTTCGGGTGGAGCCGAGTCGGCATCGACGTCGGCGTCGACATCTGGACCGGATGGAGGAACGTCGGCTGGCCCGGGTTCGACTGGGGTTGATGCCGTGTCGCGTATCGCCATGAATCCGACCAGTCCTGCAATGACCGCAGCGGCGGCGCCGAGCACGGCCAATCGTCGATGAGACTGAACGTCGACAGGTGCGGGCTGATCCGTTCGGACCGGGCCGTGGGCGATCTCTCCAGGGATCGCTCCAAGGTTGTGGTCGGACTGACTGGCGCGGCGTCCGAGTGCTGCGCGGATTCGGGCATCGGTCTCCGCGTCGAAGGGTTCGTCGTCGGGTCGAAGGTTGGCGAACGCGTCGAGCTCGTTCATTGCGCTTCTCCCTGTGTCGCGGGACCGTCGGGTTCTTGGTTGAGTTCGTCGTGGAGCTGTTGGCGGATCCGATGCAGGCGGACACGAACTGTTCCCGACTTGATTCCGAGCGCCTCCGCGATCTCGCGACTCGACAAACGTTCCCACCCTGCAAGGAACAACAGATCCCGATCGCCGTCCCCGAGTGAGCCGACCGCTTCGAGGAGGGCCGCTGCGTCGAGCTCGGCGTCAACGCGCTGTGACACGCCCTCGCCGATATCCCCAGTGTGGTCGATCCCTGATACCCACTCGGTGCGCGTGTCGACGAGCGCTCGCAGATGGATCGACTCGGCCTCCCAGTGACGACGCACCAGATTCGTTGCGATGCCGAACAACCAACCCCCATACGAACCCCGCGACGCGTCGAACGAGGACGCCGACTCGATCGCATTGCGGAACGTTTCCGCCGTCAGGTCCTCGGCCAGATGGCGCCCGACCCGACGAGCCAGATACCGAAAGACATCCGGCGCGTTCTCGACGTACATGACCTCCAGGTCATCGAACTGCTCCGATGTCATCGACTCCACTCTCTCGGACAACGCCACCGCATCCACAACCACGACTTCCGTCCGAAAGACCAGGTGTTACACGATTGCTCCAAACCACCGGCGAATCGACGAACAATCTCGGACACCGACCCGCTCGCGGTCGTGCCGTACCTGAGTGGTGTGATGCCGGCGGTCCGCTGATCGATATCGAGTGGTGTCCTGTGCCGACGGATCAGAGGTCTACGGCTCGTCGGCGACGAGTTCGACCTCGAAACCGTCGCTGTTCTCCATGTATGACGCGTAGTGGTCGGGTCCACCTGCATGCGGGTGCTTGTCTGAGAAGAGCAGAGTCCAGCCGTGTTCAGCGGCGGCTTCGGTGATCGTGTCCACATCACTGCGCGACCCAGCGAAGAACGCAAGGTGGTTGAGGCCGCTCGATGTCCGGTCGTGCGGTCCGGTTCCGTCAGGCGATTCCTCGACCACGATGTAGGTGTCGGCAAGCTTCCAGCTCTTGCCATCCTTCCAGTCTTGGAACGGCAGATAGCCGAGTGTCTCGAGCAACCAACCCCAACTCGATGTTGCTCGCAGCACGTCCGGGACCCAGATCTCGATGTGATGAACGCGACCGGTTCGCATGACGAGAGGTTCCCACGCACGAGCGATGCGATCGAATCTCACCGGTGATCCTGCGCGCCTGGCCGAGCACCGAGGTGCCGGTACGAGCGGCTTGCTATGTCGCGGTTGGCTGGCGATATGCGTGGCAGTCCGCTGAGTGGCCAGATGTTCAGCTGGCACAGCCGACGCAGCTCGGCGTGGCTGGCAGTGCATCCAGACGCTCGCTCGTGATCTTGAGACCGCAGATCGTGCAGGTTCCGTACACCCCGTCGTCGAGGCGCTGTTCGGCGGCGTCGATGTCGGTGAGCGTGGTTCTCGTTTCGTCGAGGAGTGCTGCGATCTGCTGGCGTTCCCAGGCGATCGTGTTGCCTTCTGGATCGTGTTCGTCATCGGTGGCGACGTCGCTCGTGGCCTTCACGATGGAATCGAAGCCGCGCACGAGACTCGCTGCGCGCTGCATGGTCACTGTGCGCAGCGCGTCGAGTCGGGAGTGGGGATCGCCTGGTCCGTTGAGCGAGGTCATGTGGAGGTCCATCGTCACGATGCCTGGTCAAGTTTGGACGATTGTCGGGCGTCGCGGTCAAACGGCGGCGGCCGCGATCTCGACTCGTCGACGCTGGTCGTGTCGATGGTGGACGGGAGTGCGGCCCGGTCAGCGCTTGGCGAAAGTCCGCCAGGCGATCGCGCCAACGATCGCGATGGCGATGACGAAGATCACTGCTGCTGGTTCCATGACTCTCCTTCGATCGGACCGATCTGGTCGGGCCTCCGTCAGGCCCCTTCGGTGGACCCGACCTCGTTGCCGTCAGCGTCCACGATCACGAACGCCGCTGCTGGAGAGTCCAACACGGTCGCATCACCAGGAGACGTCGCGAGCGGAAACTCGATCGCCTCACCCGAAACGGTTGCCCGAACCGTCGTGTCTGCCTGTGTGGATCGGCCCACCACGATCTGGCGACCATCGTCGAGCGACAGTCGACACAGCGACCAGGTCAGCTCGTCAGGTCCGTCGCCGCCCGTTCCGCACACGCCCGCTTCCAGCTCGACCGAAGATCCTCCGTCGAATTCGACAGCACGATCCAGGGCCTCTGCTCCGTCAGAGTTCAGCGAAGCGATTCTCGCGACGCAAACGGCCGCGTCGACATCATCACAGGACGGAGCGGCACCCTGGCCGTCTACCGCATTGTCACTGCCACAGGCAGCGAGGAGAGCTGCAGTGGAAAGAACCACGACGACGGTCGAACCTCGACGAAGCCGATTTGCCATCGAGAACAACGTAGGTGAAGAACTGCAGTCGTGCCGACACTTGCGTGACGAGCTGGAAGGGGCGGAGAGTTCTCGTCCGAGCTGTCGAGCACCATCGTGCCGTACCCGGACGGTGCAGGGACGGTATGGCGTAGGCGATATGCGTAGCCGAGGAGCGGCGCCGCTGAGAGCGTTCCCGCGAAGGCGACGATCAGCGATGGCGGTCTGGTCGGGAGGCACTCCGTTCGTCGACATTCTGGATCTGTCAGAGGGGCACACACGGCGGCGCTGGATTGCGCGGCGTCGGTCAGCGGCCATTTGGTGCAACGGCTGGCTTGCTCACCGATGCTGGGGGTCGTTCGTGTTCGAGGATTTCGCAGGCGGTTGCGTAGGCGTGGCGCGCGACGCGTTCTCGGCGCTTGGCCGCATTGAGGTTCGAGCCCATTGCTGCGATGTCGCTTCTGGTCGGTTCGATCGTGATCACGTCGCAGATCGTGGCGAGTCGCTTGCACTCGCGGGCGTTCTGGACGCGTACTGAGTTCCGGAGCGCAGCCATTGGGCCGAGCTGGTACAGCGGTCGGTCGACCGACATGGGTGCGCTGACGATCACGATGTCTGGCTCCGATGCGGCGACGGTGTCGGCGTTGTTGACAGATCGCACGGCGCCGTCGACATACGTGCGGTCTCCAATGCGAACCGGCCGCGCCAGCCCGGGAACCGAGCACGACGCTGCGATTGCCTCGCCCGGAGTTGCTCCGCTGTCAGCATCGAGGGCGGCGACGCGCCCGTTGCGTGTATCGACGGCACAGAACCGCAGTTGCACGCCGCTCGGCCACGTCGCGTGTGTGAGGTCATCGAAGTATGTTCCGACCGACGGTGGTGCGGCCGCGTCGCTCGCGGTGCCAGAGCCGTTCGAACGCCGGGGCGAACCGATGCGCGACATCAGCTCGCGTGCCGAGCCACTCTGGCCGGCTCCGGTCTCGCGTCGGAACAGGTCGTCAGCATCGATGCCGGCCCCGACGAACCCAGCAGTGACGGCACCGGCAGATGTCCCCGTGATCGAGTCGACCGATCGCGCGTCGACGCCCCAGATGTCGCGGAGTGCGAGGAGCACGCCGGCGTGGAACGAGGCTCCGAGCTTCCAGCCACCGCCCAACACCAAGGCGATCACGGGCCCGCGACTCGCGTGCGCTTCCATCACAAACCTCTCGAGTTCGGCGCCCACCGAAACCTTCTCACGATCTCGGTACCTGTTGGATGAACAGCAGATGAACACGTCCGGCGATCGGCCGACGTCGGTGGACAGTGCGTCTTTGTGCGATGGCTATTGGGGTCGCAGATGAGCGCACCGGCGAAGTGCCGGTGGTCGCGGGCTGGGCGTTGACCGGAGCGTGGTCACCGACCTCAGCGAGGTACCCGCCGAGTTCCTCGATCGAGTGCGTCGCCGTCTCGAGCAGCACATCG
>NZ_BAOL01000110.1 GCF_000350145.1 Ilumatobacter nonamiensis YM16-303
GCGTTACACGACGGGTCTGACCCGTTACGTAACGCTGAGATGATGGTTGACTAGGACCCATGGAAGTCACCGCTGCAGCGTCACGTCGCCAGACCCGGCAGATCACGGTGGGGGACGTGGCGGTCGGGGGCGATGCGCCGATCACGGTGCAGTCGATGACGATCACCAAGACGGCCGACGTCGAGGGGACGCTCCAGCAGATCTACGCACTCGCGGCAGCGGGCGCCGACATCGTGCGCTGTACCTGCAACGAGATCGAGGCCGCCGAGGGTCTCGCCCGGATCGTGCCGCGCTCGCCCGTGCCGATCATCGCCGACATCCATCACCAGTACAAGATGGCGATGGCGGCGATGGAAGCAGGTGTCGACGGGCTCCGGCTCAATCCCGGCAACATCCGCAAGCCCGAGCACATCAAGACGGTCGCTCGGGAGGCGAAGGATCGGAACCTGCCGATCCGGATCGGAGTGAACGCCGGCTCGCTCGATCCGAAGCTCTACGAGAAGTACGGGGGAGCGACGCCCGAGGCGATGGTCGAGTCGGCGCAGACCGAGATGCAGTACTTCGACGAGGTCGGGTTCGATCTGATCAAGATCTCGGTGAAGGCGTCATCGGTTCCACTGATGGTCGAGTCGTATCGCGCGTTGAGCGAGGTGACCGATCATCCGTTGCACCTGGGGGTCACCGAGGCCGGACCACCTCCGGCCGGTCTGATCAAGGCGACCGCCGGGATCGCCACCCTCCTGATGGAAGGGATCGGTGACACGATCCGCTACTCGCTCACGGCCGATCCGGTCGAGGAGGCGAAGGCCGGTCGCCAGTTGCTCGAAGCCCTGGGGCTGCGTGAGCGCAAGAACGTCGACCTCATCGCCTGCCCCTCGTGCGGCCGCGCCGAGGTCGACGTGATCAAGGTGGCCAACGACGCGATGGAAGCGTTCGGCGAACGCGAGATCCCACTCCAGGTGGCGGTCATGGGCTGCGTGGTCAACGGTCCGGGAGAGGCGCGTGACGCCGACATCGGAATCGCCGCCGGCAACAAGCGCGGCCACCTCTTCATCAAGGGACAGAACGTCGCGGTGGTTCCCGAGGACGAGATGGTCGGTCAGCTCGTCGAGTGGGCCGAGTTCATCGACGCGAACGGCATCGACGCCGCCCTCGAACGGGCCGACCTCGACAAGGCCCGCCGCGAAGCCGAGAAGGACCGGGCGAAGCTGCTCGAAGAGCAGGGCGACGACGCCAACCACGCCGAAGAGAAGATCGTCCAGATCCGCCAGAAATGACCGTGCCATCCGGTGTCAGGCCATCCGGTGTCTGACACCCGATGGCACACGCT
>NZ_BAOL01000109.1 GCF_000350145.1 Ilumatobacter nonamiensis YM16-303
GACGGCGTGGTGCGCGTCGATGCGAGCGGCGTGGGCGAGACTCCCCCACTCGACGACCTCACGGCGCGACTGGACGAAGCGCTCGACGAGACACTCGAGGTGCAACTCACCTGGGTCGAACGCCAGAACGTCACCGCCCCGGTCGAGCCGTCCGCCGATGAACTGCTGGCCGAACAGGTCGCGGTGCTCGCAACCGAGTGGGCCGAGGAGAACGACGTGGCGGTGATCGACGTCGAGTACGCCGAGCTCGCCGCTCGCGTTCAGGTTGCGGGTGAAGATCCACCCGACGCATCCGATCTCGTCGCCGACATCGAGGCGGAACTTCCCGACGATGCATCGGTGACCGTGCTGTTCGTCCAACGCCTCGACATCACGACCACCACCACGACATCGACGTCCACGACGACAACGACCACGACCCCGGGCTGAGTCGCCGCGCCGTCCGAACGATCAGTACGGCGGTTTGACTCCCGCGGCGAGACGATCCACGGACGTCGCCACCCACTTCGCCCGGGTCACCGGCCGTTTACACATGTAGATCTTCCGTAGGACCGCGCTCTGCTGTGGCCCCGTCAGGCCGTCGTAGAACGCCTGCGCCGACGGCACCTCGGCGAGCGCCAGCGCGAGATCATCCGGCACGACTCCGTCGTCGGACGCGGTGAGCAGATCCCACGATCCGTCGGCTCGGGCACGGTCGATCACCGCTCGCCCCGCATCGGTCATCAACCCCTGTTCCTCGAGCGCTTCCACCTTCGCCTTGTTCACGCGCGACCACACGCTGCCCGCCCGGCGCGGCGTGACGTACTGCACGTAGGTGGTGTCGTCGATCGGTTGGACCTTGGTGTCGATCCATCCGAAACAGAGCAGCACGTCGACGACCTCCGTCCAGCGCACCGACGGACGCCCCGTTCCGGCGCGCCAGTACTGGACCCAGGCGCCGTCGGCCGCCTCGTTGTTGACCTCGAACCAGGCGCGCAACTCGTCGGTGTCCGCCGCGACGATCGTGTCGTGGTCCTCGTCCGGCCACCGCACCGCCATGTCGGCACCGTACGCGAAAACGACGAAGGCCCCCGGATTGCTCCGGGGGCCTCGCATCAGACTCGCTCAGGCTTCGGCTTGCGCCGGCTCTTCCTCGCGTGGTTCGGGCGCTTCGCCCAATCCCATCTTGTGGAAGATCTCCGCCTTGCGGAACTCGAAGTCGTCTTCTTCGACTTCGCCCGCTGCGAACTTCTCGTTGAGGATGCGGAATTCCTCGAGCAAAGCGTCCTCGTCAGGACCGTCGTCAGCCGCTTCGGCCTTGGCCGCACTGCGACCGTGTCGAATTGCCTGCTTCTCGGCCTTGCGTTCCTTCTTGCGAAGTTCACGCTGCCGCTTCTGGTAACTCTGCGGGCTTGATGCCATGCAGAACCGCCTCCTTCTTGGATTGCTGGATCAGATCTCTTTGACGTCGACTGCTTCCGGTCCCTTGCGGCCGGGGGCGACGTCGAACTCGACCTTCGCGTCGTTGTTCAGCGACCGACGTCCCGTGCCAACGATGTTGGAGTAGTGGACGAAGACGTCATTGCCGCCCTCGTCCGGTGTGATGAATCCGAAGCCCTTCTCGTCGTTGAAGAACTTCACAATGCCTGTAGCCATTTCGGCTCCTTGTGTTCAGAGAGCCTTGAAAACGACTCACGTGTGCGCTGTCACTGTACTGGCGGACGACCCGAATTAGCTCGCGGGACGGGGTTGGAACGCGAATCGGAACGGTTGATGCCCCGTGATCGCAAGGCGAGCGAGGATGATCGCCGCCATCAAGGTTCCGCTCGCACCACCCGCGAGCAAGGCGGCGTCGGAGACCGACAGCCCGTAGACGAGCCAGATGACGGCTTCGATCCACGCCATGATCCACGTGCTCGGAGCGAGGCCGTCGAGTTCGCGACTGCGGCAGGCCGCGACCACGGCCGGCACGAGTTGCATTCCGTAGCAGAGTCCGATCGCGAGACCGGCGACGCCCCATCCGCCGACGAGCAGGAACGGGAGCGGAACCATGCCGAGCACGAACAGGC
>NZ_BAOL01000108.1 GCF_000350145.1 Ilumatobacter nonamiensis YM16-303
AGCCCGACGTCGGTGAGGACGACACCCCGCCGACGGCCGACCTCGACGTCACCGAGACTTCCGACCCCGAATGACCTGATGTGTCGTTCAGTGTTTCCGATGACGACCAACGGAGGGATCATGAAGAAACAGAAGATCATCCGCCGCCGACCCGAACGGAAGGAACCCCCGGGCCTTTCTTCGGTCATCCCCACCTTCGCGACGGGGCTGGCGGTGCTTCTGGTGGTTTCGGCGTGCACCTCGATCGACGACGGTGCCGGTGAAGCGGCGCCGGCGTCTGCGCCTCCCGCGGGGCTGGCCGCGACGCCGCCCCGCGAGGTCGCGCAGCAGATCGACCGCGCCGACGTCGACGCCGCCGTCGAGGAGCTCGACGGTTTCGTGCACGACACGATGTCGCGCACCGGTGTTCCCGGGGTCGCGGTGGCGGTCGTCTACCAGGACGAGGTCGTCTACGCCCGAGGGTTCGGAGTCCGGAAGACGGGCGAACCGGCAGAGGTCGACACCAGCACCATGTTCCAACTGGCGTCCGTGTCGAAGTCGCTGGCCTCGAGCGTCGTGGCCGCGCAGGTCGGCTCTGGCAGGATCGCCTGGGACGACCCGGTCCGGACGCACGAGCCGAACTTCGCTGTGGCCGATCCGTACGTCACCGAGCACGCCACGTTCACCGATCTGATGTCGCATCGGTCGGGACTGCCCGACCACGGCGGCGACCTTCTCGAGGACCTCGGCTACGACTACGACGACATCGTCTCCAAGCTCGACCAGTATCCGCTGACCCGATTCCGAGACAGCTACGCGTACAGCAACTACGGGTTCTCGGTCGCCGGGATGGCTGCGGCCAAGGCCGAGGGGTTGACGTGGGCCGAGCTGTCCGAGCAGACCATCTACGAGCCACTCGGAATGGCCAACACCACGTCGTCGGTCGACGAGTGGCTCAACGCGGCGAACCGCGCCTCCACCCACGTGCTCGCCGAGCCGGATTCCACGAGCTGGCGCGTGGACGACACGAGCAACCCCGAGGCGCAGTCGCCTGCCGGCGGGGCCAGTTCGTCTGTCGATGACATGGCCCGATGGATGCGGATGGAACTGGCCGGCGGTCAGTTCGAGGGCCGCCAGATCGTCGCACCGGAGGCCCTGCAGTTCACACACCAAGCCCACGCCTTCTCGCATCCGGCCACGATCCCGGGCGCTCGAGACTCGTTCTACGGCACCGGGTTCACCATCGACACCGATGACGAGGGCCGGGTCCAGGTCGCTCACGCAGGCGCCTTCGCCCTCGGCGCCAGCACCGACGTGACCCTGCTGCCCAGCGAGGGCCTCGGCATCGTCGTGCTCGCCAACTCCGCGCCGGTCGGCGTGGCCGAGACCATCACCGCCCAGTTCCTCGACTACGTCAAGCACGGCACGCTGACCGTCGACTGGGCACCGTTCATCGCCGAGCGGTTCCGTCTCATGCTCGAGCACGCGGAGTCGCCGGTCGACTACGCGAACCCGCTGCCAGGCGCCGACGACCCGCAGCCGGCGAGCAGCTACGCCGGCGTCTACGCCAGCCCGCTGTACGGGGCGGCCGAGGTCGTCGCCGAGGGCGAGGAGCTGGTGCTGGTGCTGGGCAAGGACATGCAGTTGCGCTACCCGTTGACACATTTCGACAGCGACACCTTCTGGTTCCACACATCCGGAGAAAACGCCGTCGGTCCCACCGGCATCACCTTCGACGTCACCGCCGGAGCCTCGACGGCCTTCACCGTCGAGTACCTGGACACGCTCGGTCTCGGCACGTTCACCCGAAGCTGACCCACTCGGGCGCTCCACGCAGGAGCGCAGCTCGATTTCGGCGCCCGAACTCACCACATCTCACCGCAACCACCAAAGGAACACACCCCATGCGATCACGACCCCACACCATCACGGCAGGCGGGCAGCCCGCCGAACAGCGCCCCGCCCGCCACCCCGGACGGACCGCTGCGGTCGTCCTGGTGGTCGCCTCGGCCGCCATCGCCTCGGCGTGCTCCTCGTCCGGCGACTCATCGGCGCCGGGGAGCGCGGCGCCAGTTTCCACGAGTGTCCCGGACCCGAAGGCTTCGGACACGGCGCCGAACGATGCGCTCGTCGCCCTCGACGCCACGGCCATCGACGCGGTCGTCGACGACCTGGCGACCGAGCTCCACCAGACGGGCATGGTCGTGTTCATCCGAACACCCGACGGCGAGTACGTCAACACATGGGGAACCGACGCGGTCGACTCGACCGAGGTCCCGACGCTCGACACCAGGGTCCGCATCGGGTCGAACACCAAGACCTGGACCGGAACCGCCATCCTCCAGATGGTCGAGGAGGGCAAGCTGAGCATCGACGATGCGGTCAGCACCTACCGGCCAGACGTCCCCAACGGTGACAACATCACCATCGGCCAGCTGCTCGACATGCGCAGCGGCCTCTACAACTACACCGAAACCCTCGAGCTCAACACCGCCCTCGATGAGGCACCCGAGCGAGTCTGGACGCCGGAGGAACTGCTGGCGCTGGCCTTCGCCCACGAGCCGTACTTCGCCCCGGGAGAGGACTGGCACTACTCCAACACCAACACCATCCTGCTCGGGCTCATCGCCGAGGAACTCGACGCCAAGCCGATCGCCCAGATCTTCGAGGACCGCTTCTTCACTCCACTGGGCATGTCCGGGTCATCGTTCCCCGACGACACCGACACATCCATCCCGGACCCGTACGCAGACGGCTACACCTTCAACGGCAACGTCGAAACCATGGACGGCGACGAGGAGCTCCCGGCCGACCGGGTCGCAGCGATCGACGCCGGCGAGATCGAGCCCCCGAACCACACCAATGACAACCCCTCGTGGACGTGGTCGGCCGGTCAGGGCATCTCGACCGCCACCGACCTGGCCACCTGGGTCGAGGCCATGGTGAAGGGAGACCTGCTCGACCCCGCGACCCAGCAGCTGCGGATGGACAGCGTGCTCCCCACCGACCCGACCAATCCGAACGCCGCCGGCTACGGCTACGGCTTGGCGCAGATGGGTCCTCTCTTCGGACACACCGGAGCGCTGCCCGGCTACAACTCGTTCATGGGGTATGACCCGGCGAACGACGTGACCATCGTGATCTGGGGGAACCTGGCGCCCACCCCGCTCGGCGCAGCGCCGGCGGCACGGATGGCCGAGAATCTCATCCCCTACGTCTACAACATGCCGGCCCCGGAAGAGACCGACGACGTCGGCGAGATCGCGGATGCGAACTAGGCCCGGCCCCGGTGTTCGGACGGTGCTCGCCGCCGTCCTCGCAGCAGGTCTCCTGCTCGTGGCCGCCTGCAGCGACGATTCGGACACCTCCCCCGCGCCGGGAAGCGCATCGACACCGGCGGGTCGTGACCTCCCGGCCGATGCCGTCGCGATCATGGACTCCGAGCCCTACCTCGCGGCGCAGTGGCCGTATCTGGTGATCGATCCCGAATCCGGTGAGGTCGTCTACACCAACCTGGCCGACCAGCTGATGCTGTTGGCCTCGCAGACGAAGCACTTCGTGGTCGGCTCGGTCTACAACGACCTCGGCGCCGACACGATGCTCACCACTCCGGTGTATGCCACGGCCGCGCCGTCAGGCGGAACGCTCGACGGTGATCTGGTGCTCGTCGCCTCCGGCGACCTCGCACTCGGTGGCCGCAACGCAGCAGACGGCGAGTTCGACTTCGCCACGGAGGGCATCGACCACGTCTACGCCGATGCCCTCCCTGGTGCCGTCCTCGCGCCGGGTGACCCCCTCGCCGGGCTCGATGACATCGCCGCACAGGTGGCGGACTCGGGGGTCAGTCACATCGACGGCGACGTGCTCATCGACCCCCGCCTGTGGGAGACCTACTCGACGGTCGAGGGCCTCGTGCCCCCGATCTTCGTCAATGACAACCTCGTCGACCTCCAGGTCACGCCCGGTGAGCCCGGGCAACCGGCCACGATCGAGATGCTGCCGGTCAACAGCTTCTTCACCATCGACTCCCAGGTGATCACGGGGGCCGCTGACAGCGACGCGGATCTGCAGGTCGAAGCCGACGAAGCCGACCCGCGGATCATTCACGTCACTGGTTCGGCGCCCGCAGGCACGACCTCGCTCACGATCTATCGCGTCCCCGACGCCTCGTCGTGGGCTCGCGCGTTGTTCATCGATGCGCTACAGCGCGCGGGCATCACGGTGACCTCGACGGCCGAAGCGAACGACGAGACGAGTTTGCCCGCGGAGGGCAGCTACGAGGACGACCTGAAGGTGGCCAGCCTGGAGTCGGCGCCGCTCGGCGAAGCGGGCGCGATGATCCTCGCGACGAGCTACAACACCGGCGCCAACTCGTTCCTGTGCCAACTCGCTGTCGAAGCGGGCACGGATCAGTGTTCCGAGGGACTTCCCGCCGTGCGGACCCTTGCCGCAGAAGCCGGCATCTCATCGTCCGATCTCGTCTTGGTCGACGGGCAGGGTGGCGATCCCGCATCGGCGACCCCTGAAGCCGTCATCAAGTGGTTCGAGTGGGTGAACACGCAACCCTGGGCCTCCACCTTCTGGGCCGGGCAGCCGGTGCTCGGCGAGCGCGGTTCGCTCTCCGGCGTCGGCGTCGACAGCCTGGCCAAGGGCAAGGTGGTCGCCAAGACCGGCACATCCGCCGACGTCGAGCCCGACACTGGTCGTCTGATCATCAGCATGCAGGGCCTGTCCGGCTACCTCGACACCGGGGACGGCAAGCAGTTCCTGTTCGTCGTCGGCGTGAGTGGCGCTGTGTTTCCCGACCTGCCGCGTGGCGTTTTCCAAGTCGGGGATGACGTCGGCATGGTCGCCGCGGCGTTCCAACAGGCCCTGGCCACGTGACGATGAGCTGGTCTCGCGGTCAGGTGTCGTCAGGGGCTCCCTCGACGCGGTCGTTGCCGCGCTCGATCGACTCCTCGAGGATCGCCTGGGATCGTGACCGATGGGTCGTCGCCGGGGTGACGGTATCGGGCCACGTCTCGGTCTGATCGAGGGCCCAGTCGGCCCATTCGGCGATGTGGGCGAAGTGGTCGAGCATGAACCGGTTGGCCAGTACCAGGACGTGATGGCGCTCGGGGAAGGTGCCGCCGTCCTCGTCCAACATGGTGGCGGCGTGGGCCAGGTAGAGCGCCTGCTTTCTGATCGCGTGATCACGCATGGTCTCGAGATTGGTGCGCAGATCCTCGGTGGTCCCCGCGTCGGCGAGGATGACGCGGATCATGCCCTCGAACTCGAGCGCGGGCGGGAGCGACTCGGTGGCGAGCCAGTCGCGAAGGGCGCGACGCCCGGCCGACGTGATCGAGTACACCGTGCGTTTGCGCTTGCCGGTGGCTTCGGTCCGAGCCGTCACCAGGCCCTTCTTGAGGAGCCGCTTCGGAGCGTTGTACCGCTGGCGGTCAGCTCTCGCCCAGACATCGTCGAGGCCCCGACCGACCAGCACGGCGATCTCGTACGCGGACCGATCGGCGGATGTGAGCATCCCGAGGATCAGGTACGACGTCGGGTTGAGATCACCCTGTGCCACTGAGACCCTCCCACATCGTCGCCCGGCGACCCGCCATTCCGTGAGGTCGAGAGAACCATGGTTTCCATGGTACCGATCGTCAGGTTCCGGGGGTATATAGTGCAACTTACACTACATCACCCGCTGCGAGGCGAGCGACGGCCACCGGAGGAGATCATGATCATGAAGAGGATCACCTCCTGCCGAGGTGAGCGCCTTCCGGCTGCCGGCTCCCAGTCAGGCGTTCGCCGGGATCATGGATGCGGTGGACGAAACGGTCGAGCGAGCGAGGCAGCGTCATGACGCAGGACGGCTCATCGAGCTCGAGGCTGAGCCGTCGAGCGGTGCTCCGGGTCGGTGCCGGGGTGGGTGCCCTGGCTGCGTTCCCCACCTGGCTCAATGGTTGCGACAGCGACGACGAGCCGTCCTCGGTGTCGCAACCGGACATCTCGTCGAGCGCCTCGACCACAACCGCTCCGGCAGGTCGTCCCGGCTTCTCTCAACCGGAGGTGCTGTCGAGCGCAGGCGGTGACCTGGCAGTCGAACTGCGTTGTGCTCCTGCTCGTGTCGCCGTCCCCGGTGCCGGTGTGATCAGCACGTGGGCATACAACGGGTTGATCCCCGCATCGACCTGGGAACTGCAACCCGGCGATGTGTTGCGCGTCGACCTCGTCAACGACCTTCCCGAACTCGTCGATCCGCCGCCGGTCGACATGACCCGGCCACACGATTGGTCCACCACCAACTTGCACACCCATGGTCTGCACGTGTCGCCGATCGGCAACAGCGACAACGTGTTTCTCGCGGTTTCAGCCGGCGGGGACCAGGACTACGAGATCGAGATTCCCGACGATCACACTGGTGGTCTCTTCTGGTATCACCCCCACCGACACGGCGGAGTCTGTCATCAGGTGCGCGCCGGCATGGCAGGTGCCCTCATCATCCGCGGTGAACTCGACGAGGTTCCCGAGGTCGCGGTGGCGGCTGAACAGGTGATGGTGCTGCAGGCGATCGAACTCGACGACGATCTCGCACTGATGGACCCGATCCCCGATCCCACCAAGGAGGAGGCGTTCTTCCCCCGTCAGCAGATCCTCTACACGGTCAACGGTCTGATGAATCCCGTCATCCACATGTATCCCGGAGAAGTGCAGCGGTGGCGTCTCCTCAACGCGGCGGAGGGCAAGTTCATGTCGCTGCAGCTCGAAAACCACGACCTCCACGTCCTCGCCTGGGACGGACTCACTCTCGCCGCTCCCGATCCGACCGATGTGGCAATGATGTCGGCGTCCAACCGAGTCGATGTGCTGGTCCAGGCAGGCGAGCCGGGCACGTACGAGTTGATCCTGACACCGGGTTCGAGTCAGAAGCCGAACATCCCGGGCATGCCCGGGAATCGGTACATCGCGCCACCCCACGGTGGCGACACGAGCAATGCCGAACTCGTCCCCCGTTCGATCCTCACCCTCGAAGTGCTGGGTGAGGGCGAAGAGATGGCGTTGCCGACGTCGCTTCCGGCCTACGACCCACCGATCCTGCCGATCGCCCGGCGGCGTACGGTCCGCTACACCGTGAAACGTGACGGTGATCTCGAGTTCATGTCGTTCGGCATCGATGGCGACCCGTTCGACCCTTCTCGGATCCCGTACCGACCCCAGCTCGGAACGGCAGAGGAGTGGACGATCGTCAACGACCTCGACGAGAAACTCGACAACCACGCCCACGTGTTCCACATCCACGTGAACCCGTTCAAGGTCACCTGGATCAATGGAGAACGCCTCGACGAGCCACTGTGGCGGGACTCGTTCGTGCTCACCGGCAAGAACGGTGACTCGTTCACCTTCGAGACCAACTTCGACGACTTCCCGGGCACGTTCGTCGAGCACTGTCACGTCCTGTCCCACGAAGACCTCGGGATGATGGAGGCAATCGAAGTCGTCGACCCAGACGCACTGCCGCCGCCCGATGTGGAGACGACCGACGCGTCCAGCGACGGGCACGAGCACTGATCGCCACAACCCGTCGAACCGCCGGACGCCACCTCGACGATCTCGCACCGCCGCACCTGGAACGGACTCACCTCGAAAGGGATCGATGACATCTCGAACACGCCGCCAACTCTTGAGGGACGCCTCGATCGCCGCGCTCGGGATCGGGCTCGCGGGACCGCTCGCCGGGTGTGGCGATGACACCGTCTCGTCCACCAGCACGTGGTGGCCGACTCAGTCGCCCGGCAGCGCCGCGCTCGACGACCTTGCCAAGCAGATCTCTGGTGGCGTGCTGCGGCCGGGTGACGCCGGGTACGGGCCGACGTCGTTGCCTGCGAACGGACGCTTCCGCTCGATCCGCCCGGCGGCGATCGCTCGGTGCAACAACGCCGCAGATGTGGCGGCGGCGGTCACTTGGTCGGCCGACAACGGACTTGCCCCGACCGTGCGTGGCGGTGGCCACAGCTACTCGGGATTCTCGACGAGCCCCGACCTCATCCTCGACGTGTCGTCGATGAACTCAGTGACGGTCGACATGGCGGCCGGCACGATCACCACGGGTGGGTCAGCGCTCAACGGCGACATCCTCGACTTCACAACCGGCGGCCCGGTGTTCCTGCCCGGGGGGACATGCCGCGGCGTCGGCGTCGGCGGTCTCGCACTCGGCGGGGGAATCGGCTACAACGCCCACTGGGCGGGCCTGACCAGCGATCTCATGGTCGCCTCGACGATTGTCACCGCCGACGGCGAGGTGCGGACCCTGAGCGCTTCCGAACACGATGACTTGTTCTGGGCGTGCCGCGGCGGCGCCGGCGGCAACTTCGGCGTCAACACCCAGTTCACGTTCGCGCTCACCGACGCACCGCGCGACGACATCAGCTTCTACCGGTTCGAGTGGACCGGGGCCGAACGCGCGGCGCAGGTGCTCGCCACCTTCGATCAGATGCTGGTCGACGCCCCTGCGGCGCTGAACGCCGTGGCGATGGCCGAGGCGACGAGCATCGACGGGGGAAGTCCCCGTGACGCCATCTCGGTGATGTCGCGTGGACAGTACATCGGCCCGATCGAGGAGCTCGGCGATCTGGTCGCACCGCTGCTCGCCGTCGACGAACCCGATTCGACCACACTGAAGACGCTCGCGTTCTGGGACGCCCAAGAAGGCTTCGCGAGCGGTGCGAGCGCGAACCACTCCTGGGGCGACATCTCCCGATACGCGGCTCAACCAATTCCAGCATCGGCGGTCGACGAGCTCGTCGACCTGCTGGTCGAGTGTCCACACCGCAGCGCTGACGCGAACGGGTCGCTGTGGTCGCTGGGGTGGATCGGCGGTGACGTCATCGACAAGTTCGACCGCACCGAGACTGCCTATGTCCACCGCGGTATGAACACGCTGTGGCGTCCCACGACCGTGTGGCCCAATGACGCAAACCCGAGTGTCGGTCGCGACCTGAACGAGTGGACGGCGGCGATGATCGGGGTCCTCGCACCGCACACCCCGCCAGAGAGCTACCAGAATTTCCCGAACCGCGACATCGTCGACCCGCTGGAGGAGTACTACGCGGAGAACCTCGACCGCCTCATCGACATCAAGACCGACTACGACCCGACTGACCTCTTCACCAACCCTCAAGGAATCCCCATCCGTTCCGGTTGATCCCTGACACTCGTTCCCATGCGGGAGATGAGGGTGAGTGCTCAGAAGCATCGAGCCCTCGCCTCGGACCGGCTCTGCCGTCAGGGTTTCTGTGGATCAGGACGCCGAACCAGCGGTACCGGCGAGGAGGTCCTCGGCGGCCGCGAGTTCGTCGCTGGTGCCGATGAGTCCGAGCAGGTCGCCGTCGGCGAGAACTGTCGTCGGCGACGGATTGGCAACGATCTGTCCGTCGTGCATGATCGCAACGACCGAGGCTCCCGTGCGGTGTCGCAGATGGGTGTCGCCGAGCGTTGATCCGGCGAATCGGGTCTGGTCGGGCAGGGTGTGCCAGGCGATGTCGACGCCCCGCACGGTGGTGAGGAGTTGGTCGAGCGCCGGCGCGGATTGCGGCGTGTTGTCGTCGCTGTCGTCGTGGCTCTGGTAGGCGTCGCGTCGGATCGCATCGGTGTACGGCTGCAGCCGGCTCATCGGATACTGCAGCTCGAACAGTGTGTGGCGCACGATCTCGAGTCCGCCTTCGAGTTCGGGGTTGATGACGTGGCGAGCGCCAAGTTGGTGGAGGCGGCGCACTCCGTTGAGGGTGCCGGCGCGGGCGATGATCGCGAGGTCGGGCGCAAGGTCGTGGGCGGCGGTGACGACGAGTTCGGCGGCGGTTTGGTTGGGCAGGGTGACGACGAGCGCCTTGGCCCTGTTGAGGCCGGCGTGGTCCAAGATGTTGGAGTTCGATGCGTCGCCGAAGAGCGCCGTCAGTCCGTCGGCTTCGGCACTCTCGACGCTGGGGGCAGCGATGTCGACGATCAGGAGGGGCGTGTCGAGTTCGCGCAGCGCTCGCGCGGTTTGATGTCCGACCCGGCCGTGGCCGACGACGACGACGTGGTCGTGGAGGGTCTCGTCGGCGATCGTGATGCCCGGTTCGGAGTCGCGCATGCGCCGGCCGACGAATGGCGTTCGTAGCAGTGTGCGTTCGGTGGCCGGCATGAGGCGGTACATGATCGGGTTGACCATGATCGACAGCACCGCGGCCGCGAGGATGATCGCGTACTGGTCCAGGTCGAGCAGGTCGAGGGCCAGCCCGGCTTGTCCGACGATGAAGCTGAACTCACCGATCTGGCTGAGCCCGGCGGCGACGACGACGAGTTCACGCCCTGCCCTTGGTATGAGGAACGCCAAGCCCAGTGTGATCATGGTCTTGCCAACCACGACGAGGATGGTGAGCACGATCACCTCGTCGAGATGGTCGATGACCACGTCGATGTCGACGGCCATGCCGACCGAGACGAAGAACAGCACCGCGAACAGGTCTCGGAACGGGAGCACCTCAGCTTCGATCTGGTGGTGGATGCTGGTGCCGCCCATCACGATGCCGGCGAGGAAGGCACCGAGCGCGAACGACACGCCGAACAACTCGTACGCGACATATGCAGTGCTCGCAGCGAGCGAGAACACGGCCAACAGGAACAACTCCCGCGATCGAGTGCGGGCGATCCGAACGAGCACCCAGGGCAGGACGCGGACGCCGACGACCAGCACCAGGACGATGAAGCCGGCTGCTTTGGCGAGCGCCGCGACGATCCCGCCGACGTCAGTGCCCCCACTGTCGGCCCCCGGGTCGCCGACGATCGCAGGCAGCAACACGAGGATCGCGACCGTCGCGAGGTCTTCGAGGATCAGCCATCCGACGGCGGTGGTGCCGCCGGAGGTGTTGAGCAGGCCCCGGTCGGTGAGCCCGCGAAGCAACACGACGGTACTCGCGATCGACATCGCGAGGCCGAGCACGAGCGATGCACCGATCGACCAACCCCACACGTAGTGGGCGACGAGCCATCCAAGCGCCGTCGACAATCCCATCTGTGCGAGCGCCCCCGGTACGGCGACACGTTTCACTCGGGCGAGGTCGCGGAGCGAGAAGTGGAGGCCGACACCGAACATCATGAAGATCACGCCGAACTCGCCGAGTTGGACTGCGGCGTGGTCATCCGCGGTGAAGCCTGGCGTCGACGGTCCGACGAGCACTCCGCCGAGCAGGTAGCCGACGATCACCGGCACGCCGATCCGACGGGCTGCGTAGCCGCACACCAGCGCCGCCAGGACCCCCATCGCCACCGTCGCGATCAGCGTGACTTCATGTTCCACGCGGGCACCCCCGTGACGGCTGACTGGTCGCCGTACCGTCGATCCCGTATTCGCCGGCGTTCATGTGGTCCCGACTGCCGGACGATCGGCCCCGTTCAGGGCACGGATGACGGAGACGTGTCGTCCTCGGTGTGCGGCGATCGCCACCCGGTCCCCGGCGCACAAGGCGAGATCTGGATCGTGCTCCACGATCTCGGCGGTCTGATCACGGATGACCGCCAACACCGCGACGTCGGACCCGAATTCGCCGAGAGTCTCACGAGCGGACCTTCCGATCGCCGGTGCACCGTCGGCGACGGTGATCGTCTGGACGATCACCTGATCGGCGGGAACCGTGTCGTCCGGTGACGTGACCGAGAACTGGGCACCGAGCAGCAGCGCGCCGATCGTCACCGCTTGGTCGCGGTCGAGGTCGATGAGCGTGGCGGCGTCGTCGTCGCCGACCGAGCGGCGCGTGAGTTGACGCCGGCCGTTGCGCAACGCCACCATGCCCAGCACGTGGTTCTCATCGAGTTGCAACTCGAAGCGTTGTCCGAGGCCCGGAAGTGGTTGTTCGTAGACATTGATCGAGTTCATCGAATCGGCTTCCTGTTGAGATGGGGTCTGGGCGCCGGGTGAGCTACCCAGTTGGTCGTGTCCGTCCACGATCAGACGGTGACGATCGAGTTCATGGAACGTCCTCCGGGTCGTTCACGTCGGCGGGGACACCCGCCGCTGCAAGGTCGTCATCGATGGTCGACGGGATCACTGCCGAACCATTCACCAGGTCGGCCCTCGACACTTCGACCGTGCCGGCGGGCGCGCCGGCCGTCCGGAGGTGCAATACCCACGTGGAGCCTCGATCGATGACGTCGGGCATCGACTTGGTCGCCCTCGGACCGACGATCGTCACGAAGCTCAAACTGGCGTCGTCGGGTGTCGACGCGTTGATGTACAACCGATGATCGCTCGGGTTGTCGATCGTCACCGTGACCCGATCCGGCTCGGCCGGCAACATCAACCCGATCGAGACCGTCACCACGACGGCGACGATCAGGCTCCACCAATCCACAGCGGCGCCCGACCGACTCGACACATCGAGGTCCCGGTTGCGTGTCGTGAGCCTCATGTCACCGACCGATCCACGGCGTCACCGGCGCGACGATCGCAACCGGATGGACGACCGCCAGCGGCGACGAGCGCGCCGCGTCTCGTCGCCCTCTCTCCATCGAGAACCCAGCGCCGGGGCACCCGAGCCGACCAGGCGCGCGCGATCAGATGGATGTCGAAATCAGACTTCGTTTCGTGCATGTTGCCCGTCTCTCGATCTCGCGGGCGGACAGGATCACCGTCGGCCCGTTGCGAGTGCGACTACCGGGAATAGGTACGACCGGGCACGAGCCGCGGCCGTACAGATCAACGTCAGATCAGGGTCAGATCGACGTCAGCACGAAGTTCAGGGGCGGACCACGTCCACACGCACAGGTCGCGACCTCGCCCACACGCAACCGGTCGACGTCGTCGACGCGCTCAGACAGTGCCGTCCGAGTCGCCACCTCCACGACCGGCATCACCGCCGCGGTCAAGTGCAGCGCTTTCGAGTCGATGCGATCGAACCGACCCCCGACATCGACCGCCGACGTCTTCGTGAGATCCCGACGGACAACCGGAGTGGCCGAGAACAACTGGTGCGATGGATCCGACACCGCGGCCTCGGACTGAACCCCGCCGAAGTGTCCACCCGTATCCCCACCGGACACCGCGCTCAACACCACCACTGCAAACGCCAGCAGCAGCACTCGCGCCGAACGACCCATGGGGGCCGACCCTACCCGGATGTCATCGCTCCGCTCATGAGCCTCCGACCGTCCCCGAACCGTTCGGGATGTCGGCGGGCGTCGGGTCCGAGCGCGACCGTCGAGGTGGTCGGAAAGCCCCGAAGGTGTGAGACTGATCGTCATGAGTGCTGGGTGCTGCGATGCGGACGACGAAGCACTCGTCGTGCTGCGCGATCGCCAGCGGACGGTGCTGTGGATGGTGCTCGGGATCAATGCCGTGCTCTTCGTCGCCGAGTTCGGCGTCGGCTGGTGGGCGGGATCCTCGGCGCTCCTCGCCGATTCGCTCGACATGCTCGGCGATGCGTTCGTGTATGCGTTCAGCCTGTGGGTGCTGCATCGGGGGACCCGGTGGCGGGCGCGAGCGGCGCTCTCCAAAGGTGTCGTGCAGCTCGTGTTCGGTCTCATGGTGCTGGGTCAGGCCGCGTGGCGCGCTGTCGACGGCACGCCGCCGGTCGCCGACGCGATGGCAATCATGGGGCTCGTCGCGCTCGCCGGGAACACGTGGGCGTTCGCGCTCCTGTGGCGGCACCGTTCCGACGACATCAACATGACTTCGACGTGGCTGTGCTCGCGAAATGACCTGATCGCCAACGCTGCGGTGCTCGCTGCGGCTGCGGCGGTCTGGCAACTCGACAGCGTCTGGCCCGATGTGATCGTCGGCGTCGCGATCGCGGTGCTCTTCCTTCGGACCGCTCGCGACGTGATCCGCGACGCGCGGCGCGAGTTGGCGGAAGCTGGCGAGGAGCTGGCGGAAGTCACGGCTCCATAGGGCCCGCCACGACCTGGTCGCCGGGTGGAGCAGCGGCTGGTCGTCCGACCCGTCGGACCGCCGCGACCGTTCCAGCCCGCTCGCTCTGGGTGTTTTCTGTCAGGTTTGCGGTATGACAGATCTCGACACCGACGCCCGTGCCGACGCAGCTCGTACTCCGTGGTACCTCGAAGGGAACTTCGGGCCCGTATTCGACGAGGTCACCGACCTCGATTTGCGGGTGACGGGTTCCATCCCGCCGTCGCTGTCGGGCCGCTACCTGCGCACCGGGTCCAATCCGCCCTCGGGGGTGTCGAGCCACTGGTTCGCCGGTGACGGGATGGTGCACGGCGTGCGCCTCGACGCCGGCAACGCGGTCTGGTACCGCAACCGGTACGTCCGGACCACCAAGTTCCTGAGGGGCCTCGATGCGACCGACCCGGACGTGTTCGCCGACCCGACGGCCGGCTCGGGGAACACGAGCGTGCAGGCCCATGCCGGACGGATCTGGGCGCTGGAGGAGCTCCACCTTCCGTACGAGATGAGCCCGGAACTCGACACGATCGGCAGTGACGACTTCGGCGGCAGGCTCACGACGGCGTTCACCGCACACCCGAAGCTGTGCCCCGAGACCGGAGAGCTGCACTTCTTCGGTTACTCCCCGTTGCCTCCGTTCCTGACGTACCACGTTCTCGATGCGAGCGGAGCGCTCGTCCATTCCACCGAGATCGACGTGCCGAAGGGCACGATGATGCACGACTTCATGATCACCCGAGACCACGCCATCTTCATGGACCTTCCGATCGTGTTCGATCTGTCGAACCTGGAGTCGCCGATCGGGTGGGACGACACCTACGGCGCCCGCATCGGCATCATGCCGCGCATGGGAACGAACGCAGACATCCGCTGGTTCGAGATCGACCCGTGCTACGTGTTCCACCCCCTCAACGCCTACGTCGACGGCAACCTGGTCGTCTGCGATGTCGGCCGTCACGCGTCGATGTCGATGGAACCGGAGGTCTACACCCCTCCGGCACATCTGCACCGGTGGACCTTCGACCTGGCATCGGGTGCCGTCAACGAGGAGCGGATCGACGAGCGGACGCATGCCTTCTCGCGTGTCGATGACCGCGTCGTCGGCCTTCCGCACCGGTACGGCTGGGGAGTGAGCCACCGCGACGGCAGCGAAACCACACTTCGTGAACCCGGAGTCGTCGTGAGGTGGGATGTCGTCAACGGCACGCAGGACACCTACGACCTCGGGCCCGATGCATTCCCGAGTGAGTTCGTCTTCGTGCAAGACGATGATGCTGCGGGCGAAGACGAGGGCTGGGCGATCGGGTTCGTGTACAACGCGTCCGAGGACTCCTCCGACCTCGTCATCCTCGATGCATCGGCGCCCGGCAGCGATCCGGTCGCCCGGATCCATCTCCCGCAACGCGTGCCGTTCGGTTTCCACGGCAGCTGGGTCGACGACTCGGTCCTCCCCAACTGACGACCGACTCCGCGCCCACGCGCCTCGGACGTCGACCACGTCGTCGACGCCGAGCAGCTCCACCGAACCCGGCCAGACCAGGACCACGGCGTCGCGAGTTGATCGGCGCTCGGCGCCGTACGTTGAGTTGGAGTCGCCGCGCTCGAAGGATCAGTATTCGTCCCATGGTGGGACGAGCGCAGCGCGGCAGGTCGATCCGTGGGTCGAAGAGTTCCCGATGAGCGACTCGCCGATCGGGATCGTCGGTGGAGGCATCGTCGGGCTCGCGGTCGGTCGCGAACTGACGTTGCGGTATCCCGGTGTCGAGGTCCAGGTCTTCGAGAAGGAGGATGAACTCGCCTCGCACCAGACCGGGAACAACTCGGGTGTCGTCCATGCTGGGATCTACTACCAGCCGGGCAGTCTGAAGGCCCAGCTGTGTACCCGCGGCCGCGTGTTGCTGCGGGAGTTCTGCCTGGAACGGGACCTTCCCTACGACGAGGTCGGCAAACTCGTCGTCGCCGTCGATCCGTCGGAGATGGGCCGACTCGACGCACTCGAACGTACCGCCCGCGAGAACCAGGTACCCGGACTGCGGCGCGTCGACGGCCGGGAGATCAACGAGATCGAGCCCCACGCCGAGGGGATCGCGGCGTTGCATTCGCCCGCGACCGCGATCACCGATTTCGCGGCGGTCGCTCGTGCCTATGCGAGTGACATCGAGGCGGCCGGCGGCACGATCCGACTTTCGACGGAGGTCACTCGGATCAACGTGTCTGCCGGGTCGATTGAACTCACAACGGGTGCCGCAACCCACCGTGTCGGCCGTCTCGTCATCTGTGCCGGGCTCCAGGCCGACCGAGTCTCTGCCCCGGTCGACGGCGAACCGAGTCCGCGAATCGTTCCGTTTCGCGGCGAATACATGGACATCTCCCCGGCCAAACGCGACTTGGTACGGGGGTTGATCTATCCGGTTCCCGATCCCCGGTATCCGTTTCTCGGGGTGCATTTCACGCGGCGCGTGTCGGGTGTCGTCGATGTCGGGCCGAACGCGGTGCTCGCTCTCGATCGCGAGGGGTATCGACGGAGCGACGTCCGACTCGCGGACGTCGCGAACTATGCGACGTGGCCCGGTTTCTGGAGGATGGCGCGGACGCATTGGCGAACCGGCATCAAGGAGGTGCGCGGCTCACTGTCGATCCGCAGCTACATGCAGGAGGCATCGCGCTATGTCCCCGAGATCGGTGCTGCTGATGTGGAGCGCGGCGGCGTCGGGATTCGCGCACAGGCACTCGACCGCGATGGATCGCTGGTCGACGACTTTCGGATCAACGAGACGAACGGCGTCGTGAGTGTCCGCAATGCTCCGTCGCCGGCGGCCACGTCGAGCCTCGCGATCGCCGAGCACGTCGTCGATCGCATGACTCAGTCCTGAACCGGGAGCTGCCGGACCACCGACTTCGGTCGTTCTCGTGAACAGTTCGCGCACGGAGCG
>NZ_BAOL01000107.1 GCF_000350145.1 Ilumatobacter nonamiensis YM16-303
CTCGTGAACAGTTCGCGCACGGAGCGCGAGAGCTGTTCACGAGAACTGGGTTCAGGTGAGCAGGTCGCGACACACGTGGTCCCACAGCCGAGTGGTGAGCGCGAGCGACTCGACATCGATGCGTTCGTCGTGGCCGTGGAACCGGGACCCGAACTCGCCGGCATCCAACTCGGGGCTGAACAGGCCGGCGCCGTAGGCCACCGCACCCATCTCCCGGTAGATCCGGGCGTCGGTGAACCCGACGACCAGTTGCGGCGTGAGTCGGGCGGTCGGGAACGGTTCGTTCACGGCCCGCGCCAGGGAATCCCACAACCGCGTGTCGACCGGCGAGATCGACGCCTGGTCGTTCATGATGATCTCCACCTCGACGTGATCGGCGAGGTCGCCGAGCGCTGCACGCAGGTGCGCATCGACCTCGGCGGGACCGTCGCCCGGCAGCGTGCGGATGTCGACGTTGATCTCGACATGGTCCGGGATGACGTTCGTCTTCATCCCCGGGCCGTCGACCAGGTTCGCCGAGAACGTCGTGTGGGTGCAGGCATGGAGATGCGCCGCCGCGGCAACCGACGGCAGTTCGTCGAGCAGCGCGTCGATCGAGCCCTCGTCGAGGAGCGCGTCCTTGATGTCGTCAGGAAGCCCGAGGGTGTCCACGCGGGTTCTCCAGAGCTCCGTGAATCTCGGTGCCGGGCGGTAGTCGGCAAGGCGCTGCACCACGCCGGCCGCTTTGACCAGTGCGTTGTCACTGCGGAACGGCATCGAGCCGTGCCCCGGGGTGCCGCGCACCGTGAGCTTGCGCCATGCGACTCCCTTCTCCGCCACGTTCACCCCGACGAACGGTGCGTCGGTCGGACCGGAGTGCAGGCCGCCGTTCTCCGTGAGCACGAAGTCGGCCCGAATCGCTTCGAGGTGATGCTCGGCCATCCAGCGCGCGCCGTGCGCGCTGCCCGACTCCTCGTCGGCGACACCGAAGTAGATCAGGTCGCCCTTCGGTCGGAAGCGACCGGTGGCGGCATCGTCGGCCAACCGGCGGAACGCCACGGCCATCGATGCGGTGAGGTTCAACATGTCGACCGCTCCCCGACCCCAGACCTCTCCCTCGATCAGCTCACCGCCGAACGGATCGTTGCTCCATCCGTCGGCATGGACGGGAACCACGTCGGTGTGGCCCATCAGGCACAGCGTCGGAGCGGAGGGATCGGAACCCGCGATCCGACCGACGATCGAGGCGCGACCGGGAACCGGCTCGAAACGCTCGACATCGACACCCGACCCGGCGATGACCTGATCGAGCACGTCGGCGTTGCGTGACTCGTGGCCCGACTCGGTGGTTCCGTCGTTGACACACTCGTTGCGAATCAGGGTCTGCAGGAGATCGACCGTTTGAGCGGTCATGGAATCGAGGCGTCGTTCGTCCATCGCTGCAACGTACAACGACCCGATTCCGCGAATGGACCCGCGGGTTGAGGCTGTTCGCGACCGCTCGTTTACAGTCGAACCATGACGACCGTCGAATCCGAACCCCCAGCCTCGCTGCTCGCCGACAAGGACGGTCGGTGGACAGCGCAGTGGCGGGAGCTGTACGCAGAGGTCATCACCAACGACCTCTGCACGGGCTGCGCCGGCTGTGTCGTGACGTGTCCGCACGATGTGATCGGCTACGAGCACGAGGAGGGCAAGTACATCCCGTTCCACCTCGAGGACTCGCTCGGTCTCGACAACTGCATCCACGGCTTCGGTGAAGAGGGTGGCTGCACGACGTGCACCCGCGCCTGCCCGCGGTTCCGCGCCTGGGAGCCGGCGGCCGACATGCACCTGTTCGGTCGCGTGCGTGAGCCCGACGAGATGGCCGGCATCTGGCGCCAGCTCTACCTCACCCGCGCCACCGACAAGACCGTCCACGAGAACGGCCAGGACGGCGGACTGGTCTCGGCGCTGCTGATCTGGCTGCGCGAGAACGACTACATCGACGCCGCGCTCGTGTCGGGCGTGGAGGACGACGACGCGTGGAAGGCCAAGCCGGTCGTGGTCGAGACGAAGGAGGAGATCCTCGCCACTGCGGGCTCCCGGTACACGTACTGCGCCAACCCGCTCGCACTCCCCGAGGCCCGCGAACGCGGCTTCGAGCGGCTCGCGCTCGTCGGCATGGGCTGTCAGACGTCGTCCCCGCCGGTCATGTGGGACCGCAAGGCCGGCAAGGTGTCCAAGCCGTTCCTGTTCAACATCGGCCTGCTCTGCTCGAAGACGTTCGACGACGCGATCTTCGAGGAGCTGTTCGAAGCCAAGTACGGGCTGAAGAAACAGGACATGCTCAAGATGAACATCAAGGGGGTGTTCCAGATCTGGATGAAGGACGGCTCGTACCACGAGATCAACCTCAAGGAATGCCACGCCTGGACCCGTCAGGGATGCACCACGTGCCCCGACTTCGCCGCCGAGCACTCCGACATCGCGACGGGCGGAATCGGCGAGAACAACGACTGGACGCTCACGATCGCCCGCACCGAACTGGGCGAGGAAGTGATCGAGCGGATGATCGCCGACGGCGTGATCGAGGCCAAACCGGCCCAGGAGGACGAAACGGCGATGCGGTTGCTGCGCCTGTTGTCGATCGTCAGCCGTCGACGTTGGCCGAAGGGTGCGAACGAGGCGCCGTCGGTCGGCGTGCCGCCGCCCAAGAAGAAGAAAGCCGCCGCGGCGACGTCGAGCTGACGCCGCTCAGGTGGTCGAGGTCAGAGACAGCTCTCGAGGCTGGCCTGGTACTCCGCGAGTTGCGCCTCGGCCTCGTCCTGGGTGGGACCGGTCTGCTCCAAGCCATCGGAGATCGCGCTCAGCTCGTCATCGCTGTACTCGTCGAGTTGCTCGAGGAGACATTCCTCGTCGAGATCGGGGTTGTCGACCGACTCGGCCTTGATGATGTCCTGCGCCACCCGCTTCGGGCCCGGATCGGATGTGCACGCGGTGAGGGCGAGGAGGCCGATCACGGCCGCAGCGACACCACGACGAGTGCGCGACCGACGCGGCTCGACGGTGTCCGCGTCGGGGGTGGGGATCGTCATCGTGTTCGCCTTCACAGTCCAATGAGGCTACTGGCGAGATCCCTCGATGCCCCCGTGACCGCCGCCGCCATCGGTCGTGGCGAGGGCGCGGGCCCGGGTGAAGACGGCGTCCAGCATGGGTTCGGTGAGGCGGCCCGTGAAGGTGTTCTGCTGGCTCACGTGGTAGCAGCCGAGCAGCAGCGGGCCCCCGTCGACCGGGACTTCGACACCGTGGCCGAACTTCGGCTTGGGGCGCACCCCGAAGTGGCGCAGTGCGGCGTCGAAGCCGAACGTCCCCAGGCAGATGACCACGCGCATCGACGACAACGCGGCGAGTTCACGGCGGAGGAACCCAGCACACGCATCTCGTTCCGCCGGTGTCGGCTTGTTCTCGGGCGGCGCGCACTTCACCGCGGAGGTCACCCAGGCGTCGGTCAGCTCCAAGCCGTCGTCGGCGGACACCGACTCGGCCTGGTTCGCCAGACCTGCCCGATGCATCGCCCGGAACAGCCAGTCACCACTGCGGTCGCCGGTGAACATGCGCCCGGTCCGGTTGGCACCATGCGCCGCCGGAGCCAGCCCGAGCACCACGATCCGCGCCGTGGGATCACCGAACCCGGTGATCGGTCGACCCCAGTACTCCTGGTCCCGGAACGCCGCCCGCTTCTCGGTCGCGACCTGCTCCCGCCAGGCCACCAGCCGGGGACATTCGCGGCACTGGATGATCTCCGCTCCGAGCTCGACGAGCGCCTCCACGGGTTCGACAGTAGATTCGACCTCGGCCATGACCAAGACGACCCCTGCATCCAACGGCACGCGCACGCCCGCGAAGCGTGCCGCCAAGAAGCGAGCGAAACAGCCCGCCGGACCGAAACCGACGACGATCCTGCTCGTCCGCCACGGTCAGACGCCGACGACGGGCAAGGTGCTCCCCGGTCGCGCGAAGGGCCTGCACCTCGCCGACGAGGGGCAGCGCCAGGCCGAGATCGCCGCCGAACGAATCGCCGAACTCGGGTCGGTCGCCGCGGTGTACTCGTCGCCGCTCGAGCGGGCAAAGGAGACCGCAGCCCCGATCTCGAAAGCTCTCGGCCTGCGCACCAAGGTCGAACGCGGCCTGTTCGAGTGCGACTTCGGGGACTGGACGGGAAAGGAACTCTCGAAGCTCAACAAGCTGCCCGAGTGGAAGACGGTGCAGAGCGCGCCGTCCACGTTCCGGTTCCCGAACGGTGAGAGCTTCACGGAGATGCAGACCCGGATGGTGTCGACGCTCGATCGCCTGCGCCTGCAGCACCCGGGTGAGACGATCGTCTGCGTGTCACACGCCGACACGATCAAGGCCGCGGTCGCGCACGCGCTCGGCACCCACATCGATCTGTTCCAGCGCATCGTGATCAGCCCGGCCTCGGTGAGCGCGCTCACCTGGCATGCCGGCGGCCCGATCGTGCTCGCCGTCAACTCGACCGGACGCCCGCTGACCGAGCTGCGGCCGTCCTGATCGGAGCACCCTGAACATCGCATGAGCATTTTCCACGAGTTCGACAACGTCGACAAGTTCACCGTCGGGACCGTCGGCCGCCCCGGAGACCGCACGTTCTTCCTGCAGATCCGCGCCGACAACACCCGCCTCGCGCTCAAGTGCGAGAAACAGCAGGCCGCCGCGATCGCGCAGTACCTCGACAAGGTCCTCGCCGACCTCCCACCGGTCGAGGACCGTCCGATCACCGGGGCGATGGAGCTGACCCCACCGGTCGAGCCCGTGTTCGTGCTCGGACCGATCGGGCTCGGCTACGACCGATCGAACGACAAGGTGCTCCTGCAGCTCGAAGAGGTCGGTGAGGTCGACGAGGAGGGCGAGATGCTCGAGGACGAGAACCGCGGCCACGTACGCATCTACATCACGCGCGGCCAGGCGGCGGCGTTCGCGAAGCACGCGAGCAACGTCATCGAGTCGGGGCGGGCCGAGTGCCAGTGGTGCTCGAACCCGATGGATCCCGACGGTCACGCCTGCCCGAGGATGAACTGAGGCGTGACCGACGCGCTTCACGACGAACCGGAAGGCGTCGAGCTCCGAGTCGATGACATCGACGATCCGATCGAGCACCTGTTGCACGGCGAGGTCGAGGTCGAGGGCCGGATGCCGCACAGTTCGAACGCGACGTTCCTGGTCCACGTGGTCCACGACGGCAAGACGCACCCGGCGATCTACAAGCCGATGCGTGGGGAACGGCCGCTGTGGGACTTCGAGCCCGGCTTGCACCGCCGCGAGGTGGCCGCGTACCGGCTGAGTGAAGCAATGGGCCTTCACGTGGTGCCACCCACCGTGCTGCGCGACGGACCGGTGGGTGAAGGTTCGTTCCAATGGTTCGTGGTCGCCGACCATCGGGAGCACTACTTCTCGATCTACGAGTCGATGCCCGAGTTGCACGACCGGCTGCGTGACATGGCTGCGCTCGACCTCGTCGCCAACAACACCGACCGCAAGAGCGGCCACTGCCTGCTCGTTCCCGCCACCGACGAGGCGCCGGCGAGCGTGTGGGGAATCGACCACGGCCTCTGTTTCGCGCCGGAGTTCAAACTGCGGACCGTGATCTGGGAGTTCGGCGACGAGCCACTCCCCGACCAGGTGATCGACGCCGCCAACCGCCTCGTCGATCGGGTCCCGCTCGACCTCGCCGCGCTCCTCGGCGACGACGAGGTCGAGGCGATCCGAGGCCGCGCGGCGTGGATGGTCGAGGAACGGCGCTTTCCGACCGACCCGACCGGTCGCCGCTATCCCTGGCCGCTGGTGTAGCGATGTCCACCCGCACGATCGTGGTGACGGTGAGCGACGAGTTCGCCGACGTGGTCACCGATCGGATGTGGCAGTGGGGCGTCCAGGCCGTGAGTGAGACCGGTACCGGCACCGGCACCGGCACCGGCACCGGCATGGTGGAGGTGGCCACCTCCGTCGGCAGCGACGACGACGCGATCGATCGGGCCGTCGCCACACTCGACCCGCAGTGGTCCGTCGAGATTCGCGAGGTGGACGACGCGGTTGCGCAGGTCGCTCCCGAATACCTCTCGCCCACCTGGTACGCCCCGGGAATGGTGTCGGTTCCGGAATCGCTCCTGCCGTTCACACCGGACGATCCCGACACCGTCGTGACCGTGATCGACCCGGGGAGCGCGTTCGGACTCGGCGATCATCCGACGACCCGCACCTCCATGGCGCTGCTGGCCCATCTCCTACGCCACGAACCGACATCGGCCGATCGGTTGCTCGACGTCGGGTGTGGGACCGGAGCGCTCGCCGTTCTCGCCGCGCAACTCGGCGTGCCGACCATCCGCGCGATCGACATCGCCGATGCGGCGGTCACGGCGACCCGTCACAACATGGAACTGAACGACGTCGTCGGCCGGATCGAGGTCGACACCACGCCGGTCGCCGATGTCGACGGCACCTACGACATCGTGATGGCGAACATCCTCGCGCCCGTGCTCGTCTCGATGGCTGCCGACCTGAAGCGGGTCCTCCGACCAGGGGGATCGCTGGTCATCAGCGGCATTCTCACCGATCGCCATGATCACGTGCTCGCGGCGCTCCGACCGCTCGCGCCGGTGCGGTCGCTGGAGCACGACGGCTGGATCTCGATCGTTCTGCACTGAGCCGTCCCGACGATCGGCCGGGATCGACGAACGTGGCACACTGCCACGCATGTTGCAGGATCGAGTCGACGACGAAACGCTCGATGGGTTGATCCACCGTGCCGACCTCGACGGTCTGGTGCGGATGATCGACGATCGCTCGTCGGCCCACGACTGGGCCGGCCTGCTCCGGGTGCGGGACCGGAGCCGGCAGGCGGTCGAGACCGGCCGCCAGCTGTGGCCCGCGGCGACACTCGCCGAGTATCGCCTTGCGCTGCGCGCCGATCCGGAGTTCGTGGCCGCCGTCCTCGACGAGCGCGACGGACTGTCCGGACGATTCACGATCGGACCGCTGACGGAAGTCGCCGCGCAGCATCACTCGTGGGGCGATCTCTCGGCGCACCTCGACCACGGACCGCGAGGATCGCTGGTCGCGCACGAACGGGCGATTCGCGGTGAGCCGATCGACGACACGGACCTCGCCGATGTGCTCGACATCCCGACCCGGCTGCAGCCGTGGGAGCCCGAGTACGCATTGGCCACCTACACCGACGGTGGCGCCGAGTTCCCCGCACCGGAACTGCCCGACGACTGGACCGATGCCGCTCCCGTCGCCGGAGCCGAGGTGCTCGACGACGAAGTGGACCTCGCACTCCGCCAGCTCGTGGAACCGTGGGTCACCGCGTCGAACGGACGGGCTGAATCGGTGTGTGTGACGGGCGATGTCGATGCAGCACTCGGTGCACTCGGGCTGCGCCGCGCCCGGATCTGCGAGCTCGAGCCGACGGACGCGATCGCGTGGATGGCGTGGGCGGGAGCAAGTGGCGGTGCACACGGCCGGCGTCGCGGTGCGGCATCCGGTCGCTTCGGAGCGTGGTGGTTGTTGGCGGCACTCGGCGACCTGCTCGACGACTGGCCGCTCGATCCCGAGGAACTGGGATCACTCGCCACCGAGTTGCGGTGGTTCCGGTGGAATGCGTTCGAACCCGAGATCGGCTGGTCGCTGCAACTCGCGATCTCCGATCCCGCCGAGGATGTGGCCTGGGCGATCACCGCTCAGGACGCGTCCTGATCGCCCGGAAAACGTCGACGGCCGGACCCGCAGGCCCGGCCGTCGATCGATTCGATTGATCCGAAGGATCAGCTGCGTGCGTTCAACGCTTCCAGCAGCTGAGGAAGCACCTTGTGGACGTCACCGACGATGCCGAGGTCGGCGACACCGAAGATCGGTGCCTCCTTGTCCTTGTTGATCGCGATGATGTTCTTGGAGCCCTTCATGCCGACCATGTGCTGTGTCGCACCGGAGATGCCCGCGGCGATGTAGACCGTCGGCTTGACGACCTTGCCGGTCTGGCCGACCTGGTAGCTGTACGGCACCCAGCCGGCGTCGACGATCGCACGCGATGCGCCGGGCGCACCCTTGAGCTTCTTGGCGAGCTCTTCGATCATGTCGAACTTGTCGGCCTCGCCGAGTCCACGACCACCCGACACGACCACGGCGGCCTCGTCGAGCTTCGGACCGGAGGTCTCCTCGACGTGAACCTCGGTGACGGTCGCGCCACCGGTCGAGCCCAGATCGGGCACGGGAGCGGAAGCGACCTCGCCGGCTCCACCGGCGCCGCCGGCGGGCTCGAAGCTCTTCGGCCGGAAGGCGGCCAGGAACGGGCCCTCACCGGTGAAGGTGGAGGTGACGATCTTGACGCCACCGAAGATCGGCGTCTTGACGCTGACCGAGTCGCCGTCGACCGAGATGTCGGTCGAGTTGGTGAGCACGGTGCGGTCGAGCTTGACCGACAGGCGCGACATGACGTCACGACCTTCGTAGTTCTGCGGGAACATGATGAGGTCGGGCGAGTCACCACCGTCGATGACGGCCTTCATCGCGGCCGACACGGCGGCACCCGGGAGGGCGCCGGCGAGGTCACCGGTCTCGTAGATCTTGGCGGCGCCGTGGTCGGCGAACGCGGCGGCTGCGTCACCGGCGGTGCCGGCGACGAACGCCGTCACGGAACCGCCGAGCGAGTTGGCCTTGGTGAGCAGCTCGAGCGTCGCGCTGGAGGCGCCGCCGGTTGCGTTGGTCTCTGCGAAGACCCAGATGTTGTCGATAGCCATGATCAGACTCCTCAGATGACCTTCAGATTGTCGAGGTACTCGACGATCTTGTTGAACGTTTCGCCGTCGTCTTCGATGATCTCGCCGGCCTCGCGGGCGGGAGCGTCTTCGACGGCCGTGATGGACTGGGCCCAGCTGACGGACTCGATGCCGAGGTCGGCAGCGGTGACGTTCTCGACCGGCTTCGACTTCGCGGCCATGATGCCCTTGAAGCTCGGGTAGCGGGGCTCGACGACACCGGCGGTGACCGACACGACGGCCGGCAGCGGACAGGTGACCTCGTCGTATCCGGCTTCGGTCTGGCGCTCCACCTTGACGGTGTCGCCGTCGACGGCGATCGACTTGGCGAACGTGACCGACGGAAGTCCGAGGACTTCGGCGATCTGCTCGGGCACGGTGCCGGTGTACCCGTCGGAGGACTCGGTTCCGGCGATGACGAGGTCGTAGTCGCCCGCCTTGCCGACCGCTCCGGCCAGGACCTTCGCCGTCGTCAGCGCATCAGCACCGGCGAGGGAGGGGTCGGAGACGAGCACCGCTTTCTCGGCGCCCATCGCGAGAGCAGTGCGGAGACCCGACACTTCCTCGTTGGGGGCCATCGAAACGAGGCTCACCGCGCCGCCGCCCGCAGCAGTGACAAGCTGGAGCGCCATTTCGACGCCATAGCTGTCTGACTCATCGAGGATGAGCTTGCCGTCGCGCTTCAGCGTGTTGTCGGCATCCAACTCACCCGGCAGCGCCGGATCAGGGATCTGTTTCACACACACGATCACGTTCATAAGGCGACCAAGTTACCGGCGGGTCAAGTCCGTCCCCCAAATCGCCACGATGTGACGTTTGCGCCGGACGCCTCCACCGACGCTCCCCGTCCGGGTCCCGGCCCCGCCGCGACCGTCCGCCCGAGCCACTACCGTTCACCCCTTGCGGATTCTGTTGATCGTCAACTCGTTTGCGTCGTCGGTGACGGCTCGCAACACCGTCGTGGTGCATCGACGGCTGGGTGAGGGCATCCGCACACCGGATGGAGCCACGCCGCGACGCCACGACGTCGAGATCGTCGAGACCAACCGCCGCGGGCATGCGACGCGCTTCGCGCACGACGCGGCGCGGCGCGGCGTCGACGTGGTGATCGGGTACGGCGGCGACGGCACGCTCAACGAGGTCGCGACGGGGATCGCCGGAACCGACAGCGCGCTCGGCGTCCTTCCGGGCGGGTCGACCAACGTGTTCGCACGCACGCTCGGGATGCCCAACGATCCGGTCGCGGCGGTCGAGGACCTCGTGCGCGGCATCGACGCCGAGCGCGTCGATTCGATCGGACTCGGCCAGGTCAACGGCCGCTACTTCTGTTTCCACACCGGCATCGGGTACGACGCGGCGGTCGTCCAGCGGGTCGAACGGCACGGATCGTTGAAACGGTGGCTCGGCCATCCACTGTTCATCTCATCAGGGCTGTCCACGTGGGCGCGGGGTTACGACCGGAAAGAGCCCCACTTCCGGGTGACCGGTGACGGCGGGGATGACTTGGAGGACGGCTACTTCACGATCGTGTTGAACACGAATCCGTACACCTACCTGGGGAATCGACCACTCGACCTGTCACCGCACGCCGGCCTGGACAAGGGCCTCGTGGCGATCACGTTCACCACGATGAGCGCCCGTGCGATCCTCACGTCGCTGGCCGGCGCGCTCCGCGGTGGAGGGGTCAAGCCCGCGGGTCACCTCGACATCCGTACCGACGTGGAACGACTGCGGATCGAGCACGACACACCGTTCCCGTATCAACTCGACGGCGACGCGCTCGGGGAGTCGACGTGCCTCGACATTCGCCACGTCCCCGACGCCGTCAAGCTCGTCTTCCCCACGCGGGACTGATCTCCGGTCCGTCCACCGCCACGTCCCGACCCAGGGCCGTGAGCGCCACATCGGGAACATCGGTACAGACGCCGTCGACGCCGATCGCCGCGAGTTCCGAGATTCGGTCGGCGTCGTTGCACGTCCACGTGTTCACCGCGAGTCCGGCGCGATGACATGCGCCGACCCGCTCCTCGTCGAGCGCGGCCACCCACGGGTGGATCGCGACGTGCCCTCGGTCGGCGGCGAGGCTGATCGCCCGGTCGGTCGGCGCGTGGGTGAGGAGAGCGGTCGGGATCTCGGGCGCAGCCGACCGGCAGTGATCGATCGTCCGGAGCGAGAACGACGAGATCAGCCAGCGGTGAGACCATTTCGGCCCACGTCGTCGGAGCGCCTCGATCGTCGGGGCGACGACGGCCATCGTCGGGTCGAATCCACCGTCATCCGCGCTGTTCTTGATCTCGACGTTCACGAGCATGCGGTCTCCGCACGCATCCAGGACGTCGTCGAGGCCCACGATCGAGTCGACCTCGCTCTGCGAATCCGGAAGCGGATTGTGGAACACCACCAGGCGGCTGCCGCCCTGCCCGTCGCCGGTGATGCGAACATCGAGTTCGACCCCGTCGGCTCCCATCGCGTCAGCCGCGGCGAACGCCTCCGGCGTGTTTTCGGGAAGTGCGAACGATGCCCCGCGGTGACCGACGACCTGCATGAGGGGCAGTATCACCGATCGCGCCGCGTCAACGGTCACACGTCACACGAAGTTCCTCTTGCGGCCACGTTCCGTCGCGCCTACTTTTTCGCCCGGCGAGGGGTCATTGACGACACTCGTCCTGACCTCATCGACGCGGTACCTCCACCGCGTCCCGACCAATACAAGGGGAATTCGAACGTGTCGATTCTTGCGTCCAGCCTGGCTCTCGGGGCCGCCGACTACGACTGGCGCGATGACGCCGTCTGCCGTGACACGGATCCGGCACTGTTCTTCCCCGTCGGGACCACCGGCAACGCACTCGTCCAGATCGATCACGCCAAGAACACCTGTGGCGAGTGTGTCGTGTCGCAGGAATGCCTCGACTTCGCGCTCGACACGAATCAGGACTCCGGGATCTGGGGCGGCCTGACCGAAGAGGAGCGTCGGGTCATCCGTCGCCAGCGCGTCGCCGCCGCTCGGGCGAAGCGCCAGGCCACCGCCAGCGCCTGATCCCCCCGGCACATCGCCGGCCGCTACCGTGGGCTGCATGATCGGTGGCCACATGGGTAATCCGAATCCGCAGAAGCAGGCATACACGTGCCAGACGTGCGGTGCGCCGCGTCCGCCGTACCAGTTCTACTGCGATCAGCACCTCGAGGACGGCGAGAAGTCCGACAAACCGCTGCTCATCGACCGGATCATGAAGCGCCTGTTCGGCCGCTCCTGACCGGCCGTCGGCACGAGATTCTCAGTCGGCGGTGGTGACGTGGAGTTCCACCACGGTTCCACGGCCGCGTACGGTTCCGTCGCCGAGACCGACCCCGTCGAGGTCCTTCGCGGTGGCCGGGCGCATCTCGATGGTGCCGTTGAGTTCGGTCGTCACCAGCGTGCGCACGATCGACAGCCCGAGACCCGTCGCCGCTTCGAGATCGAATCCCGGCTCGACACCGCGCCCGTTGTCGATCACCCGCAGCGCCAGGTCGGCCCCCTGATGATCGAGGACCACGGCCACGTCTCCGCCACCGGATCCCTCCGGAAAACCATGATCGACAGCGTTCTGGAGCAGTTCGGTCATCACGACGGAGAGCGGTGACGCGGCGTGAGCCGGAACGCGCCCACCGGAACCACTCACCGAGAACCGGACCGGACGATCGGGTGATTGCAGACCTTCCTCGGCCAGACGGAGGAGGGGTCGCACGATCTCGATGAACGCGATGTCGTCGCCCGGTTCACGCGAGAGCGACTCGTGCACCAGCGCGATCGTGCGAATCCGTCGGACCGATTCACCGACCGCCGCTTTGGCCTCGTCGCTCTCGAGCCGCCGCGACTGGAGGCGGAGCAGCGATGAGATCGTCTGGAGGTTGTTCTTGACACGATGGTGGATCTCGCGGATCGTCGCATCCTTCGACAGCAGGAGGCGGTCCCGTTTGCGGAGCTCCGTGACGTCGCGCACCAGGAGGAGCCCGCCGACGATCTCGGCGTCGTCCCCCGCCCCGCGCATGAGCGGGACACACCGGGCGAGCAGCGTGACGTCGGCACCCTGTTCGAACTCCTCGACGACCGGCTGTCGCTGCTCGAACGCCTGACGCGCCGGTCCGTCGTGGAACCCGAGTTCGGCGAGGCGCATGCCCACCGGGTTGGCCTGGATTCCGACTCGGTGCAATGCCGAGTTCGCGTTCGGCGACACGTAGGCGACCGCCGCGTCACGGTCGAGCATCATCACCCCGTCACCGACGCGCGGCGCGGCGCTCGAGTCGGCGACCCGACCGGCGAACGGGAAGGTGCCACATTCGATCATGTGCGTGAACTGGTCGAAGATGTAGGCGTACCCGCGCTCCAGTTCACCGAGGCTGCGGCCGGCACGCACGACCCATTCCTTCGTGAGCACGGCGATCACCCGCCCGTCGTGACGCACCGGAACCGCGACCACCCGCGCGGTTGATTCCTCGGTTCCGACGACGGGAACGTTGAGCGCGATGTCGCCTTCGACGCTCTCGCCGCCTTCGACGGCGCGATCCATCAGCACCTCGGCCTGGGATGCCCAACTCCCCACGAAGTCGATGGGGTACATCGTCTGATTCGTGGCAGGACGGACCTGGTCGATGATCATCCACCGGCCGTCGTCGGACCGGACGTGCAACAGCAGGTCGGAGAAACAGAGGTCCGCGAGGAAGGTCCATTCGGCGGTGAGCCGGTGGAGGTGATCGATGTCGCTCCGGTCGAGCGACGAGTGAGCGCGGCAGAGAGCTACGAGCGACGTCATTGCTTCGAGTCTGCCCCATCGGGCACCCCTCGGAGGTAACAGGCCAGCGATGCGAGCCCATTCAGGTCGTGAATGTCGCCGTGAAGCCACGGGACGGACACCGTGGTCGTCGCGAGCGCGGCCAGTTCCTTGCGGCGATCAGCTTCGCGAGCGGCGACCATGGCGAGATCGTCGAATCGCGTTGCCATCTGGTGCAGAACCCGATCGACGGTTGCGGCATCGTCGCCGGTCACGGTGGCGACCGCATCGGCGACGTCGGACACACCGTCGGACCCGGTTCGTTCCCCGAGGTCCCGCGCTGCAGCGCTCGCCTCGGTCGAGGCCAGGTCGGCCGGGAGGACACGGTTCGCCACGATCGCACCGACGGCCATCTTGCGTTCCTCGAGCGACTCGGCGAGGAAGCGGGCCTCGTGGGCTGGAGCGGTCTCCAGGGTCGACACGACGACGAATGCCGTGCGTGGGTCGACGAGCAGCGCCTCGACCTCCTTCGCACGTTTGATGAAACCCGACTCCATCTTCTGGAACAGCACGAAGAAGTCGGCGATGTCCTGGAGGAACCGCGAGCCCAGCACCCGATCGGCCACTTGGTAGAAGGGTTTCGACGCGAACGTGAACAGCCGCGACCGGTAGGGCACGGTCAACCACCGCAGGAGCCTGCTCCCGAAGAAGTCGGCCATCCGCCGCGGTGCGTCGAGGATCGTGAGCGCGTTCCGCGAGGGCGGGGTGTCGACGATCACGAGGTCGTACTCGCCGGTCGCGTGCAGGTCGTGCAACTGCTCCATGGCGAGGTAGTCGTGGCTGTGTACGAAACGACCCGTGATGTTCTCGTACAGCGGGTTCTCCAGCACCGCTTCACGGGTTGCCGCATCGGGAGCGTGGCGCCGGATCAGCTCGTCCCAGCCTGCTTTCGTGTCGAGCATCGCGACGTGGAGTTCACCCCGGATGGTGACTCCGGCCTCCTCGAACGCCTCGGTCGGGATCCGGTGTGGCGTGTTCCCGAACGACTCGATTCCGAGCGCAGTCGCCAGGCGCCTGGCGGGATCGACCGTGAGCACCAGGACGCGGCCGGGCTGCCGCTGCACCGCCGCGAGACCGAGCGCGGCCGCCACGGTCGTCTTGCCGACCCCACCGGAACCCGCGACGAGGATCATCTCGCGACTCGCGAGCAGGGGGTCGAGTGACGGGAGCGGTGCGGTCTGCGCCTGTCGGCGCGGCTTCGACCGCGTCGCGGCCGCCTTCTTCGCCGCGGTCTTCTTCGCCTTCTTCGCGGCCATCAGCCGAGCTCCTCGTCGAGTGCTTCGGCCACGAGCGTCACGACCCGATGCCCGTGGGCACGGGAGAAGAGCTCGGACACGGTGACGATCGGGAGTGGGGTCGACACCTCACCGGTCGATCCCGACGGATCCATCTCGGCGACCGCGGTGCGGAGGCGGCCGAGATGTTCGGCGCCGATCGCCCGGCGCGATTCGATGATCGACGCCGCCTCGACGACGGCACCGGCTCCGGGTCCGACGGCTGCGACCAACTCGGGCACGGCGTCGCCGATGTGACGCGCCACCGGTTGTTCGGCGCGGTCGAAGATCGCCGGGAGCACCCGATTCGCGATCACTGCGGCGGGGTGGCTCCCGGTTTCGGCACGGAGTCGTGTCAGGAGTTCGATCGACTCGGTGACCGGCATCTCCTCGGGCGTGGTGACGACCACGACGCCCGTTCGCTGCGGGTCCTCGAGGATGTCGAGCATCCACTGCGTCTGATCACGAACGAGGCCCACCTGGACCAGGTCGGCGATGACGCGTGGCGCGCCGATCTGGCTCACGACGTGGCCGCTCGCTTCCGCATCGACCACGACGAGGTCGTAGTTGCGCTCCTTGACCTCCCAGCACAACTTGCCGACGGCGAGGATCTCCTTGACCCCGGGCGCTGCGTCGGCGACGAAGTCGAACGTCGAGGCCAGGAGCCCGAGCCGACCGATCAGGGGGATCTTCACGAACAGGCGCAAGTACTCGCGCAGCGAGTCCTCGGTGTTCATCGACATCGCGTGGAGACCCGGAGCCACCTCGGTCGGTTCGAACTCCAGCGCGCCGACCTCGAAGGCGGTGGCGAGGGCACCCTTGGCATCCATCTCGCAGACGAGAACCCGCTGGCCGCGTACGGCGGCCACGGACGCGAGCGCCGCAGCGGTCGTCGTCTTTCCCACGCCGCCTTTCCCGGTCACGAAGACCAAGTCGAGATCGAGGAGGTGAGCCATGGGAGATGCGTTCCGGTCGGTCGATGCCGACCCGGAAGTCAGCCGCCGAAACCGATGCTGCGCGAACCCTCGGGCGAGCCGAGTTCGACGTACGCGATCTTCGCGGCAGGGACGAAGGACTCGTTGCCGCGCTTGTCGATGATGGCCAACACATCGCTCGCGCCGGCGAGCGCCGCCTCGATGCGCTTCTTCAGATCGTCACGATCCGCATCGTCCGCGAGTTCGATGTTGATCTCACGAGGGGCCTGCGTCACTCCGATACGTACGTCCACCTGTTGCACGCTACCGGCTCGGAAAATGTTCCCTGGTGCCAGTCACCGACGAACATCTTCGACGCGTGGCTTTCCGATGGTGCGTCGCCACACTGGAGGGATGGCAACCACTGCGGTCACCGAGGACCAGGTCATCGATGCGCTCCGACCGGTCGAGGATCCCGAGCTCCACCGCTCGATCGTCGACCTCGGGATGCTCAAGGCCGTACAGATCCGTGACAACGGGGTGGTCGGCGTGCTCGTGGCACTCACCGTTCCCGGCTGTCCGCTCAAGGGCGAGATCACCAAGCGGGTCTCGGAAGCGGCAACCGAGCTCGACGGGGTCGAGTCGATCGATCTCGAGTTCACCGTGATGACGGACGAGGAACGCGAGAACGTCCGCAAGATGGTGCACGGCGGTGGCGGCGCGGCCTCGGCCGGCGCGAACCAGGCCCACGGCCACGCCGAAGGCCGCGAGATCCCGTTTGCGAAGACCGGGTCCAAGACCCGTCCGCTGCTGATCTCCTCGGGCAAGGGCGGCGTCGGCAAGTCGTCGGTCACCACCAACCTCGCCGTCGCACTCGCCGAACAGGGCTACTCCGTCGGCGTGGTCGACGCCGACATCTACGGCTACTCGATCCCTCGGATGCTGGGCACCGACCGCGAGCCGGTCGTGATCGACGAGATGCTCGTGCCGCCGGAACAGTGGGGCGTGCGGTGCATCTCGATCGGCTACTTCGTGCCGCAGGGCCAGGCCGTCATCTGGCGTGGTCCGATGCTCCACAAGGCACTCGAGCAGTTCCTCACCGACGTGTTCTGGGACGAGCCCGACTTCCTCCTCATCGACATGCCGCCCGGCACCGGCGACATCGCGTTGTCGCTCGCGCAGTACCTGCCGCGGGGTGAGGTCTTCGTGGTCACCACCCCACAGCCGGCCGCCCAGAAGGTCGCCGCCATGTCGGCGGCGATGGCCGAGAAGGTCAACCTTCCGGTCCGGGGCATCATCGAGAACATGTCGTGGTTCACCGGCGACGACGGCAAGCGCTACGAGATCTTCGGGTCCGGTGGCGGCCAGGAACTCGCCGACGACCTCGGCGTGCCGCTGCTCGGCAAGCTCCCGCTCACCAACGCATTGCGCGAGGGCGGCGACGAGGGCAAGCCGATCACGGCGGTCGACCCCGAGTCGGAAACCGCCAAGGCGTTCCACCGGATCGCCCAGCAGATCGCGGTCGACATGAAGCCGAAGAAGGTCTACTCCGACGCCCTCAAGGTGATCTGACCCGGTCACACCCGGCATGGAGCTGGTTCCGAAGTACCGCTTCGAACGGATGGTGCGCGAAGCGCTCGACGACCTTCCCGACGAACTCCACCACGTGCTCGACAACGTGGTCGTCCAGGTCGTCGACCGGAACCCCGACGAACCGACGCTGCTCGGTCTCTACGAAGGCGTCCCCCACACCGAACGCACCGGGCAGGAAGGCCCCGACGTCGTGTCGATCTATCGTCGTGCGCTGTGCGAGATGTGCGAGGACCTCGACGATCTGGCCGACGAGGTGTACGTGACGGTGATCCACGAGGTGGCCCACGCTGCCGGGATCGACGATGCCCGGCTCCATGAGCTCGGCTGGGGATGACCCGGGCGCCCAGGACGCCGCCGAGTCGAACGACCGCCTCGATGGACTGATCGAGGCGAACCGTCCGGTCGCGCTCGCGATCGGCGAGCACGCCGCTTCGATCGCCGTGCTCGGCCACGGCGGGATCTCGGTTCCCGTGGGCGACCTGGCCGGCGTCGTGAGCCGAGGGGAGGTCGTGGGCCCGCGCTGGGTGTGGTGGTCGAACGACACCGCAGCATCGCTGCTGGACCTCGACGTGCGCGTCGCCCGCTGCTGGGACCTGTCGGCCGTGCACCGCCTGCTGGTCGGCGGGTGGACCAGCACGCCCGATCGCGTGTGGGCGCACACCCGCGGACTCGACCTCGACGGCATCCCGACCGTCCAGCCGGTCGATCTCTTCCATCAGAGCGACGATCACGACCCCGACGAGCCGATCCGAGTCGATGGCTATCTGCATCCCGATTGGTCCGGCGGCTCGTGGGCATCGCGCACTTCACGGGTGGCACGCTGGGCGGAGCTGGCACTCGACGTCCAACAGTTCCAGGAGGTCGCGCTGGACGACGTGGCCGCGGAACCGCACCCCGGCGCAGCACGCACGCGGGAGCACCTGCGCTCGACCGCACTCTCGGAGTCGGCGGCCGAGTTGATGTGCGCCGAACTCGCGCACGACGGCCTGCCGTTCGACCGATCCGTCGGCGAACGGATCGTCGCCGGGTTCGTCGGACCGCGACCGCGCGACGCCGCCGAGGAAGTGATTCGACTGGAGGAACTGGACGCCACCGTGCTCGGCCAGCTTCCGCCGGGAACCACGTTCGACCTGCGCCGGCCCGACCAGGTGAAGTCACTCCTGCGCCGCGTCGGTATCGAGGTCCCGGACACCCGCGCCTGGCGCCTCGAGGCGCTTCGCGATGCCCACCCGATCGTCGAACCCCTGCTCGCATGGCGACGCGCCGAACGGATTCGGACGACCTTCGGGTACCACTGGATCGACGAGCATGTCGACGCCGATGGCCGGCTGCGCGGCGAGTGGCACGGTTCCGACGGTGCAGCTGGACGGATGACCGCCACCGCCGGCCTCCACAACATGCCCGCCGAGATGCGTCCGGCCGTCCTGGCCGAACCCGGCCATCGTTTCGTTCGCGCCGACCTCGGTCAGATCGAACCGCGCGTGCTCGCCGCGGTGTCGGCGGACCGACAGCTCATCCGCGCCGCTCGCGAGGACGACATGTACGCCCCGGTCGCCGCGCGTCTCGGCGTCGAACGGTCGGTCGCGAAGGTCGCCGTGCTCGGCGCGATGTACGGACAGACGACGGGCATCGGCGCCGAGGCCCTGCGCGGCCTCGAGCGCGAGTACCCGGTGGCGATGGGCTACCTCCGACGAGCTGACGAAGCTGCGCAGGGTGGCCACGACCTGCGCACCTACGGCGGACGGCGGATCAGGATGTCGGGCGCGACCGCCGTGACGATGAGTGCCGGGGACGTCCGGTCGAGAGCCGCGGCTCGCGGCCGGTACGGGCGCAACGCGATGGTGCAGGGAGCCGCAGCGGAGTTCTTCAAGACCTGGGCGGCACTGATCCGGGCCCGCGGCCGACAGCTCGGAGTCGAGTTCGTTCTGTGTCTGCACGATGAATTGATCGCGCACGTCGCCGACGAACACGCTGAGGCGACAGCGCTGCTGTTCACCGAGTGCCTCGCCGAAACCGCTCAACGATGGGGTCCGCAGGACGGCGACCCGGTGCGCTTCGTCGCCGACACGAGCGTGATCGGCTGTTGGGCCGACGCGAAATAGCGCTGTACATCCCGGGTGAGGTGATCCAGACCAGTAGCGTCATGGCGGATGACCGGAGCCGACCTCCCCCCTCCTCCGTCCGGCTCGACGCCCGACCGCCCCTCGGCCGACGCGCACGCCGCCGCCGTCCCGCCGCCACCACCACCGCCTCCTCCACCTCCACCTCCGTCGGACCTCCGGGCGCCCAGCGGATACGTCGGGTACACCGCTGCGCAGGGGATGCGCGATCAGCTGAGTCCGGTCCGGACGACGGCACGGTGGGCGACGATCCTCGCCGGGATCGCCGGAGTCACCACAGCCATCGGTGCGGTGGCCGCCGCGTATGCCGCAGGAAAGGCCCAGGACTTCCTCGACGGCGAGATCAGCGAGGATGCGTTCCTCGACGCGAACAGCGTCGCCCCGCTCGCGTCGATCCTCAGCAACGCTGCGATGGTCGCGGCTGCGGTCTTCGGCGCGATCTGGATGTTCAGGATCTCGAAGAACGTCCGGATCCTCGATCGGGCGACGACCTTCGCTCCGGTGTTCGCGATCGTCGGTTGGATCATGCCACCGATGCTGTACGTCATTCCGCTCCTCGTCCTGCGGGAGTTGTGGCAGGCGAGTGACCCCGACACCGCACCCGGCGCCGAGGGATGGCGGGCGAGCGGAGAGAACCCGCTGCTCTACGTCTGGTTCGTCCTCTATGCGGTGATCCCGCTCCTGCTTCTCGCCGTCGGCTTCTCGTCGATGGTCAGCGCAGCGCTCAACTTCGACACCAGCACCGAGAGCCAGGCCGAATTCGCCTCGGCGACGAGCGTGCCGATTCTGCTCCTCAGCGGTGTGGCCACGCTGGTGGCCGCGGGAAGCTGGATGCTCGTCGTCAAGCGGTTGACCGAGCGCCACGTCGAACTCACCGGCGAGACCTGACGATGGGCCAGGTCGACACGATCTATCTCGTGCGTCACGCCAAGGCCGGCGAGCGCCGACTCTGGACCGGTGACGACACCGACCGACCGTTGAGCAAGAAGGGGTGGAAGCAGTCCGCGGCGGTCGCCAAGCGGCTCTCCGGCAAGCACACGACCGGCCTGTACTCGAGTGCCTACGTGCGCTGCGTGCAGACCCTCGAACCGCTCGCCGAACTCACCGGAGAGAAGGTGCGCATCGAACCCCGCCTCTTCGAGGACGAGCCGTTCGAGCCGGTCCTCGACCTGCTCGTCGAGGTCGAGAACGGTGCGGTGCTGTGCAGCCACGGCGACATCATCCCGGCCACGATCCAGGCACTCCACCGCCGCGGGATGACCGTCGAGACCCCGGTGGACTGGGGCAAGTCGAGCATCTGGGTCCTGCGCCGCAAGGGCGAGAAGATCACCAAGGGCAAGGTCTGGCCCGCCAAGATCTGATGGATCAGCTCGCTGCGGCGCGGATCTCGTCGGCGAAGCTGGCGATGAGCCCGGCGACGTCGGCGGGCGGATCGTTGTTCTCGCACTCCTCGACGTACGGCAGTGCCGCATCGGCATCGTCGCGGAAGTTGAACTCGATGATCGCGCTGAAGCAGTACGGGTCCGCGTAGGTCGGCTCGATCTCGATGGCCTGGTCGAGCGCCAGCCGAGCGATCGACAACTGCTCGTCGTCGACGCCGTCGGGACCTGCCGCCTGCCGGGCGAGGAGAGCAAAGGTCCAGCCGACGTACGCGAGCGCCTCGGCGTTGTCCTCGTCGCGTTCGATCGCCTGCTGGCTGACGTCGACGTAGAGCTGGTTCGCCAGAGCGAAGTCGCCACGGTTGAGCGCTGATCGCGCATCGACGAGTGTGCTGCGCATCTCGTCGGCAGGTGAGAAACCGGTGATCTCGTCGTTCACACCCCGCTCGCCGAAGGCGGCCGCGAGAGCGACGCCGATCCCGACCACAGCAACTGCGCACACAGCGACCACCGCAGCGATCCGCTTCCAGTTGCGGGGCCGCTTCGGCGGCAGCCGGCGCCGACCTTCGTCGAGCTGACGCAGCACCGAGGCGGTGCGTACCGTGTACCCGTCCTTCAGTTCCTGGTAGTCGACGTCATCGACGTCACCCGCCTCGTGCTCGCGCTCGAGATCTCGCAGCGACCGCAGCAGGTAACGCCGCTCTTCTTCGAGCTCTGCGAGCTTGTCGAGATGCCCGCCCGACTGCCGCGCGGTCGGCGACGCAGGCGTCGCGTCCGTCCCGCCCGCTTCCGGCTCCGACGTCCCGTTGTTCGCGGTGTCGTTGCTGTCCGTCTCCGCGTCGTCCACGGCGGTCACGAGTCGTCCTCGTCGTCGGCGAGCGCGGCGTCGACGAGGTCACGGTCAGCCTCGGTGGGATCCCCGAGACCCGCAGCTTCCAACTTCCACCGGCGGAACGCGAACGCCAGTCCGGCCACACCCACCACGAACACGAGCGCGGGGAGCACCCAGACCAGCGCTTCCAGACCGGACGATTCGGGAACGAGGAGCAGGTCACCCTCGTTGCGGGTGTCGATCAGGTTGAGGATCTCGGCATCGGACAACTCGTTCTGTCGCACCAGGTCCTCGACCTGGTTGCGCAGCGCCCGCGACGCGTTGTTCTGCGACTCGAAGACGCTCTCGCCATCGCAGACCGGGCACGCGATCCGCTGCGTGAGTTCATCGACACGGTCGGCCTGTGTCTGCGGGCCCGAGGTGCGAGTCGCCCCGACCACCAGGAACGTCGTGGCCACGACGATCATCAGGACCCAACCCGGCCACGACTTCAGCCGCTGGTTCAGCGTCGCCATCAGCCCAGCCCCTCACGCAGCTGCTGCAACGTGACGCTCAAATCCTCCGCGGTGACCGTGGAGATCGCCCGGAAACGCACGACTCCGTCAGGGTCGATGATCCAGGTCTCGGGCACGAGGTTGACGCCGAACGACGCCGGGATCACGTCACCGTCGGAATAGACGACCGGCCAGTCGCCGCCGCGCTCCTCGAAGAACTCCTCGACCCGAGGCTGGGTGTCGCCGAAGATCACGGAGTAGAACTCCGCCCCGTCGGCGCCGAGCGAGCGTTGCTGGTCGACGAACTCGATCAGCTCGGAATGCTCCTGCTGACACGGCACGCAGTCGGACTGGAAGAAGTTGAACACGACCCAGCTGCCCTTCCGCCGGGCGAGGTCGAACGGCGTGCCGTCACCGAGTTCTCCGACCGCCTCGGGGGCTGGGCGGTTCATCCACGGGGTCTCGGCGGTCTGCGCACCGTCGTCGGGTTCGGCTCCGATCAGGAGCACGACGAGTCCGATCAACACGATGGCGATGCCGAGCGCGATGAACGGCGCGACGATCGAGCGTCGCCGACCGGTCGTCGCGTCATCCTGCTGGTCGGCATCGACCTCGGTCGTCACCACGGAGTCCTCACTCATCGGATTCACCGATCTCGCTGCTCGACACCCCGACCTCGGCGCGGTCGTCGGCGATCGGCGCCGACACGGGATCGATCGCCCGTCGGCGGCGAGCCGAGGGGAACGCCGCGAGCAAGGTACCGATCGCCATGACGAGCCCGCCGATCCAGAGCCACAGGATCATCGGCTTCACGAACACCCGGATCGTCGCGGTCGGCTCGCCCGGCTCCGCGCCCGGTTCGAGCGTCAGGTACACGTCGCTCGACACGCCGGTGCGCACGGACGGGGTCCCGACGGTCTGACCGATGTTCAGGTACGTCGTGAGCGCCGGGCTGTACACCTGTGCGCCGTCGAGCAGCACGTTCGCCTTCAGCGCCCGCTCGCTCCCGGCGTCGTTGATCTCGCTCGTGACCGATTCCAGTTCGAAGGTGTGGCCACCCCACTCGGTGGCCTCGCCCTGCTCGAGTTCCAGTGTGGCCGAGTGGGTGAAGCTGTTCGACGCCGCGAGTGCGACGGCGATCAGGATGACGCCGATGTGCACGACCATCCCGCCGTTGGCGCGTCCGACGAGGCCGCGCCACCCCTGGCGGCGCGTCGCCAGCACGAGCTGACGCATCGCCGACCCGGCCGCGAACCCGGCGAGCCCGAACGCGATGAGCGGCGCCCATCCGTCGGCACCGACGAGCACCGCGACGGCCAACGACGCAACGCCGCACCAGGCCGGCCAGAACAAACGGGTCGCGAGCAGTTCCTGGCTCGCCTTGCGCCACGGCAGCACAGGGGCGACGGCCATCAGGAACAACAGCACGATGCCGATCGGCTGCGAGAGTCGATCGAAGTACGGCGCACCGACGACCGTCCGTCGATCCTGTACGGCTTCGATCAACAGCGGGAAGACCGTGCCGAGGAGCACGACGAACGCGAACACCGTGAACAGCACGTTGTTCGCGAGGAACGCTCCTTCACGGCTGAGCGGGGAGTCGATGGTGCCGGGCGATCGGAGCCGATCTCCACGCCATGCGATCAGCCCGAGCGACACCACGACGGTGACGATGAAACCGCCGAGCAGCCACGCACCGACCGGTCCGTTGCCGAACGCGTGGACCGACTGGATCACGCCCGATCGCGTGAGGAAGGTGCCGAGGATCGTCAGCGAGAACGTGGCGATCAGCAGGCTCAGGTTCCAGA
>NZ_BAOL01000106.1 GCF_000350145.1 Ilumatobacter nonamiensis YM16-303
GGGAGATTCGAACTCCCGGCCTCCTGCTCCCAAATCTGGAAAACGGGTTTCTCGGCGAATGCCGTTTCGTGCCGGATTTCGCCGATTTCTGCCGGCCTACCTGGGGTGATGTTCGGACGGGCCGAGCACGGCCTGACGGAGCGTCACGAGCCGGTGCACGCCGGACTGATACATCCGCGATACCCACCGACGTCCCTCGGGCCCTTAGTCGGAGACTTCCTCGACCACTGAGGGCGGTGCGGGCTCTGGTTCGTCGGAGGCGACGGACGCAGCCCAAAGTGCGATCGAAACGGCGACTGCGGTCAGAAGCAAGACGAAGCGCTGGAGGCGGATGTTGGACAGGTTGGCCGCCAACTCGCTGTCAGTAGACAGGATCGTCATCACTCGGGGAAGGTCTTCTTCGAGGTCCTGTGCCAGGGCGATCTGATTCAGCCTCATCCGTTCGGTGAGGCGGTCCGCTTCCCGCCCACGGAACGGTTCGGCCTCGACGAGGTCAAGAACGTCCATGTGCCAGCCAAGCTTGTTGGAGGCCAGCCGCTTCGCCGCCGCGGTACTAATTGCGACATCGCCGGCGAGCCCGTGGATCGCCCGACGACGCTGCTTTAGATCTCTCACCGGCCACGAAGTCGATCGGTCCAGCCGAGCCGCAGCGTCTCGTAGCTCGGCCAGCTGCTTTCGATGAGTCGCGAGCATTTGCGAGTGCGCCCATCGGACCAACAAACCCTGCAGGTAGTCGTTCGCCCGTTGAGCCACGACGAAGTTGGAGTCGTCAGGAGAGCCGTCTTGCTGGGGGAACGCATCACTCCTGCGGCCGATCAGCGAGAGAGCACTGGATTCAGGCTCCGAGAACGCTCCGGGAGTCCATAGTCGCACCGCGGGCCAACTCTCAGATCGCCACGGCCCTCCACCAAACGTGTCAACGCCAGTGTTTGCCAGCCATCTGTCTCGCAGGCCGGGCTCGCTCGTTGGGTCCGCCTTCTCGGTCAGGACGAGCTGGATACTCGGCAGCTCAACCACGCCGGCGGTCGAGAACGATCCCGGAACGCGTTCTGCCACCCACGCCACGCACTGCTGTCGGCGACGAGAGAGAACGTCTTGCGCCGCCTGCCTTCTCAGTTCGTTGGGCCGATGCATCGAGTAGCCGCTGCCTCGCCGCGGTTTCCGGGGCCTGAGTGCGCGCTTCAACGTACGCCGAAGAGGGCCCAGTCCGGCAAGGCGTGGAGGGAGGACCGAGAACGTCGATTCGTAGTCTCGTCGCATAGCCTCCGCCAGCTCCGGGTCGTCCTCCTCGTAGACGAACAAGACGGTCAGGATCGTGATGGCGTCGGACAGCGAGTGAAGACTCGGCCACGCCGCTCGGACGCCAGGGGGCAGCACGTCGGTCTGATCCGCCATGAAGTGTCGATTCGACTCCGACGAAATCAGCCCGAGGCTGGTCCAACCGCCCGGCCCGCTTCGAGCACGGTCGATCCAGCTATCGACGTCTCGCGTGGCACGACCCTCCCCCCATCCAAGGCGCCTGATCCTGGATTGGAGCGATGCGACCGAGGCAGGCCCATAGATCTCGGCGACCCATAGCCCCGCCTGCTGAAGGTCGTCGTCAGCCGGTAGCCGTCCCTCGGCGTTCTCCTGAGCGTCGCGCTTCCGAAAGAACTCGAGGCTCTCGACCGGCTCACTGCGCCGCCAGCGCCAATGCTTCCATCGACGCTTCCAGCGCTTGAGCAGGCCCGAGCCGGAGTCGTCCTCAGCGTCCAACTCTGCGGGCGACTCCGATTCGTCGGGAACAGCGTCAGCGTCTTCGACTGCCGGACTTGCCCCAGGCGAGGCGAGTCGGCTCTTCGCCGCGGTTCTGGCGTTCGGCTCCTGCGACGACTGCACGTCGTTCCGCACAGTGCTATCCCGGGGCTCCGAGACCAATCGCTGATCGGGAGTGTCTTCTTCCGGGATGCTTCCGCGTCGTCGACAGCGTGCGGAGACGAAAACCGCCACCCCGACTAGACCGAATGCTGCGGCCAAAGCAGCACCCCGCCCGGCGGACTTCATTCACTGCCCGTACGTGTCGACATTGCGGCCTAGTCACCCGACGGCGGCCGTCAGTTCAATCGAGACCGCAAGGTCTAGCGCGGATGCCACCTTCTGGAGAGTCGTCAGAGTCGCCCCAGTTCCGCCGGCCTCGAGGCGGGCAACCGCCGCCTGACTCGTCCCCATCCGAGCCGCCAGCTCACGCTGACTGAGCCCAGCCGCCTCGCGGGCGTCACGAACCCGCTCGCCGACTTCGAGTGCGAGGCGAGTCGCCTCGTAGGTCTCGTCGAACTCGGCACGCTCCTCGTCACTCATCGACGCCAGGCGTCGGCGCTTCACTTCATCGATCGTCGTTTTCGCCATCAGTCATCCTCCTCGGCCGTGTGGCCCTCGGCGATGCATCGCTCCATCGCTCGCCTCGCGCGCTGCACTTCGGCGCGCTCGTTCTGTCGCTGCTTGCGGAAGACCGTGAGCAGCACGATCCGTCGATCGGACGCGAAGAAGTATGTGATGCGCCACGCCACCCGCTGCAGGTCGAAGCGCAACTCGAGCAAACCGCTGCCGAGCGACCGCGACGCGGGCATGCGGAGCTGACTGCCCCGGTCGGCCAGCCGCTCGATGTGCGGCAGGACGGCGGCGAACTCCTTGTTCGTTCGGTTGTCGATCCACTGCTCCACCTCCGGCTCCACCTCGACGGACCACATGACACCAAAGATGATATCACGCCGATCGATCATGTAACGCCGGGCGCCCTCATCGGGCCTTCTCTACGGCACAGCCGTCGGACTGATGTCGTAACGCCCGCGCCTCTCACCGGCATGTCGGGAAGGAAAGACGTTCATCCTGCGACGTCCACGACACCGAGGAGGCCCCGTGCAACCCATCCCGACCCATCGTCCCCGACCGGCGGTCCTGACGATCGCCGAGGTGATGGACGTCCTGCGCATCGGGCGCACGAAGGCCTACGAGCAGGCCCGCCTCTACCTCGACACCAACGGCGAGGACGGCCTGCCCTGCATCAAGGTCGGCGACTCCATCCGCTTCCTCCGCCACGCCATCGAGGACCTCATCGGCGAACCCATCACGACAACCCTCGCCGACCACGACGACACCGACCCACCCGTGACCGCGACGCCAACCCGAACCAACCGACGACACCCCGCCACCGACATCAACCCCCAACTCTTCACCGCCTGAACCCCACCCCCACCAATGAACCGAATCACTACCCAACCCAACCAACTCACCACCAAGAGACAGGTGCCCGCCGGCGGTCGGGAGCCGTCATGATGCGCGTCCGCACCCTCTTCGCCCGCAGCGCACGAGCCGCAGCCGAGTACTACGGCAACTACCTGGCCAAGGACGCCCACGAGATCCCCGGCCGCTGGACCGGCCGACAGGCACCCGACCTCGACCTCATCGGCGACGTCTCCGTCGACGCCCTCTCCGACGTCCTTGCCGGCCTCGACCCACGAACCGGCCAACCACTCGGCCGCCCACTGCTCGACCGCATCACCTCGAACGGCAAGACCATCCCCGCCGTCGGCGGCTTCGACGCCACCTTCTCCGCACCCAAGTCGCTCTCGATCTGGTGGGGCCTCACCGGCGACGAACGACTCGCCGAGTGCCACGACATCGCGGTCCGTGCCGCTGCGTCCGCCATCGAGCACTACGGCTCCACCACCCGCATCAGATCCAACGGCCGTCGCATGCACATCGACACCAACGGCCTCACCATGGCCGTCTTCCGACAGTCGACCAGCCGAGCCGACGACCCCCAGCTCCACTCCCACGTCATCATCTCCTCCAGGGTCCAGACACCCGACGGCCGCTGGTACGCACTCGACGCCCGCGTCCTCAAGAAGCACCAGCGAACCTTCGGCGGCCGCTACCAGTCGGTTCTCCGAGCCGAGCTGATGAAGCGGTTCGGCGTCGCCTTCGACGACATCGACAACGGCCTCGCCGAGATCGCCGGCGTCCCCGTCGAGCTGATCGCCCAGCTCTCCAAGCGGGCCGCCGACATCGACATCGAGATGGACGAACGAGTCGGCGCGTTCATCGACGAGGTCGGCCGGGAGCCGACCCGCTTCGAACGCGCCGCCATCGAGCGCGAGGTCTCCCGAGACACCCGAGCACCGAAGACCGGCCGCTCCCCCGCCGAACTCCGAGCCCGCTGGATCGCGGAGGCCGCCGAACTCGGCATCGACGTCCGCTCGCTCACGGCCTCGATCGCTACCGCTGCCCGCCGAGCGCCAACACGCCAACCCGTGAGCGTCGAGGCGATCCTCGCCGAACTCGCAGAGCACCGATCGGTCTGGCACCGCCTCGACGTCCTCCGCACGCTCTGCGACCTCACCCCACCCCAACGAGGCCACGACGGAACGACGTGGGCGGCCGCCCTCGAGCACGCCGTCGACACCGTCCTCGCCGACTGCATCGACCTCGACCCCGCCAGCGACACCGGCCAGCGTCGAGCGTCCGACGGCCGATCGATCTGGACCGAACCGATCGCCGCCCAGGCCACGAGCGAACACGTCCTCGCCCAAGAGGAGCGCATCCTCACCTGGGCGATGAGCACCCAGGTCGACGACCCCTGCCCCGCCGTCGACATCGACCCGCTCGGCCTCGACGACGCCCAGCTCGCAGCCGCCTCAGCCGTCGCCGGGGAGGATCAGCTGGTGGTCGTCGTCGGCCCGGCAGGCGCCGGCAAGACCCGCATGCTCGACGCCGCGATCTTCGACCTTCAGGACCGTGGTCGACCGGTGATCGGCGTGGCCCCGACCGCCAAGGGCGCCGAGGTGCTGCACTGGGAGACGAACCTCGACGCCGACACCGTCGCCATCCTGCTTCGGGACCTCGACGACCCGGGTCCCGACTCGTTCGCCGCCGGCCTCCCGGCCGGGACAACGCTTATTGTCGACGAGGTCGGAATGCTCAACACCGCCGACCTCCACCGCCTCGTCGAGCTCGTAAAGCGGCAGCGATGGCGACTCGTCCTCGTCGGCGACCCACACCAGCTCCGCCCGTCGGCCGAGGCGGCATGTTCACCGAACTGTGCGACACCGTCCGCACCGTCGAGCTCGATCAACTCCACCGCTTCACCGAGGACTGGGAAGCGAGCGCCTCGCTCGCACTCCGCCAAGGCGAGACCCGGTCACTCGACCTCTACGAGGCGTTCGGCCGCCTCCGGCCTGGACGCCTCGACCAACACCTCGACACCATCGCCGACATCTGGCTCGACTGCGACCGCCGAGGCGAGACGCTCGCCATCACGACCACCCGCAACGCGGACGTCGCAGCCATCAACGAACGTATCCAGCTGAGGCGAGCGACCGCCGGCCAGCTCGACCCCGACACGCTCGTCTCGATCGGTGACGAGTGGGCGATGATCGGCGACGTCGTCGCTACCCGACACAACGACCGCCGCCTCCGCACCTCCCGAGGCGACCACGTCCGCAACCAGGAACGATGGACCGTCACCGCCACCCACCCGGGCGGCGGCATCACGGTCTCCCGACTGGAGGGACACGACTCTACGACCCTCCCGGCCGCGTACGTCGCAGAGCACGTTGAACTCTCCTACGCCACCAGCGAGTACGGCGCCCAAGGCATCACCGCCGACCGCAGCCTGACCCTCGCGACGTCGGCAACGACCTGCCGAGGCCTCTACGTCGGCATGACCCGCGGCCGAGCCGAGAACCTCTCCCTCGTCGTCACCGACGAGCCGACGCTGGAAGCGGCACGGGACGCACTCGAGTTCACGCTCGCCAGCGACCGCGCCGACGTCCCGGCATTGCGACACCGACATGACGCTCTGACTCCGCCCAATCGGTCCAAGAGCAGCTCTGCCGGAGGCTGCCGGGCTCGGCCTCTCGCTGTGAGATGCAGCGCGCACCCGCGCCCGACCCGTCGACCTACTCGTCGTGGGCGAGCTTGAAGTAGCGGCGCAGAGCGATGAGCAAGAAGATGAAGGGCAAGCCGACGAGCAGACCGGCCAGCGGCTGGAACCAATCAGGAAGGAAGAAGAAGACGAGTTCTCCGTCCGAGAGCCGAAGCAGCCGGAACGGAAAGAGGGCGATGCGCACGAACTCCCGGCCGAAGTCGCCCAACCCCGTGACGCATGGAGGGTGATCATTGCTGTCGGGGAGGGTGCACATATCGACTGTGAATGCCGAGTTGCTCCACCTGTCAAGGCTCATGAGCGTGAGCGCGAAGCTCGCAACGATCCATGAGACCAACGGCGGCCAAACACTGTGCCCGTACCCCATCAGACGATGAAGCCAACGGCCGATCCGTTCCCACAGGTGGCCGCGGTCTCGCCGAATCGCCCGGTGTTGTAGACGGGCAGCGACCCAGCTTGCCGTCGACGATGTCCGACCACTGGAGACCTTGCCGACGAGCGCCGCCTTGAGATCCACGCTCCACTGAGCCCGCTGTCTAACCTCGTATTCGGAGAGGCCGTCCTCTTTCGCGAATGCCTTCAGAGTTGCCGCATCGGGCTCGACCGACGTGATCTGCCCCAGGTTGCTCAGCTCAGGCGCCGAGAGTTCTGTGACGTCCACACCGAGCAGATGGCTGCGCCCGCCTCCGAGGTCTTTCCCGACCTCGATGAGCTGCGCCGGTGGGGCGTCATCGATCCACGCGGACGTGAGTCGTCCCTGGCACTTGTCGAGCCGCAGCCGCCCGGTTGCGTGCGCAACGGAAGCCGTCGGTTCAAGACGAATCAGTGGTTGCGTGGAGTCCGAACAATCCAAGACTTGAACGTGGCCCGAGAGAATCAGCGGCGATCTACCGCTCGCCCGGAGCTGGACTGCATGACCGTCGGCCTGGTCTCCGCATCTGAGGGAGGTCGGCCCGCCTACGACCAGCTCGAAATCGGCGTTCGCTCCAACCGTGATCGTGCACGGCTGATTGTCCACCACGACGGAACACTCGGTGCCCTCGACATGGAGTCGAAGAATCTCGGTCGGCAGGTCGCTCGGCAAACGAATCGACGCTCCGCTCCCGAGACTGATCTCGCCGAGGCCAACCGGGTCATCTCGCTGCCGCTGGGTTCCACCCCGCACCGAAGGTTTCAGAACGAGCGTTCCGAGAATTCTGAGCGGACCGAATTCCGGCACGATGCCCGCTCCAGCCAGTTCACCGCTTCCAGACAGCCTGATCTCCAGCTTCCGGACGGCGCCATCGATGGTCGCAAGCGGTCGTCCCTCGTCTGGCGCATCAGGCGACCAGGTGACATCCTCGAGATGCACTCCATCGGCGACCTCCAGGTTCCCGCGGACCTCGCAAGACCCTGCAATGGATCCGGCGGTGACGTGGCAGTCGCCGCCCACCACGGACTCCGGAACGTCGAGTTCGCAGGCACTGTGCAGGGACTCGTGAGCGTCAAGTCTCTCAGCCACGACCACGGAGCCCTGCAGCTCAAAGCGACCGGCGGAAACGTGGCGAACCGACATCTCCTTGGAGAGGCGGATCTCGCTCGCTTCGACCGGCGACGTCGGCGCAGCTACTTGCGCAGCAGACAGAGCGCCGACCTTCACGACCTGGTCGTCGCCAACCGATAGCCGATCGACGACCAGGTCCCCGTCGACCACGCAGCCTCCCGATGTTACAGAGACCGAGGAAGCGGACACCGAGCCGCGACGCACTTCGAGCTCGCCGACAACAATGCTGCCGAGGCCGCTGCTCACGTTGCCCAGCTGTCCATCGCCCACATCGGAGCGCAACCGTGTCGCAACAGCCACTGCGTTCTGATGATTCGTGGAGGCCACGACGCTGCTCCCCTCGACGACGAGACGACCGCAATCGATCGAGGACGCGTAGACCGGACCTGACGAGGTGACCTCCTCAGCCTTGAGCGAACCCATCCTTCCGTTCGCGCCAAGACCGCCGTCGCCGAGGATCACCGACTTCGCAACCAGACCCGTCTCGATGGTTGCGGTCTCGCACTGGAGAGACGCAACCCGGGAGGCCCCGCGCAGAAAGACCCGGCCGGCAAAGGCGATCGACCCAATCTCTTCGGAGCCACACAGGACGACCAGCTGGCCACCGTTGCCCTCGATCGCAGCAACGTCCGCCGCTTGGACATTGAGCGCACAACTCTTTGCGGCACCAACGCGGATGTTCAGGTTCGAGCCATCGTCGACCTGATGAAGCGTGAAATCGCCGTCGCTGATAATCAGCCTCGTCGGCGCGGTAGAGAACTTGAGCGTCGGACGCTGCCCGGACTTCTCTGTCGATCCGATCTTCACCTGGTTGAAGCGACCGACGAACTCGTACGAGCTCCACGCTGGGTCGACCGACAACTCGACGTACCTCGCTGAAGTCGCCTCGATCGTGACAGCCCGATTCACTCGTGCGTTCGGACGCTTGACTGCGACGGTGGCTCGATCAGGAACCTCACCAAGATCGAGCGGCTGCGAGCCGCCGCCCCGGAAGACGTGCGCTCCGTCGGCTTGTTCGTAGTCCCAACCCGGAGTAGCGGGTGGCCAGTCTGCGCTTTGTTCTCCTGCCCCGTCGCCCGTCATCCGAAGGACAAGACTACGGGAGCGGCGCAAGCCGAGTTCGGGTATCAGCCACGCCGACCGATTCGCTCGACGACCGCGAGTTGGCTGTTCGGCAGCGCGTGGGCGTAGGTGTTCATGAGCATCTCGGGGCTGTGGCCGAGGATGTCGGCGATCGCTCGCAGCTCGCCGAGGTCCTTCGACTGCTGGACCATGTGCGTGGCGGCCGTGTGGCGCAGTCCGTGCGATGTCAGCCTCGGCAACTCGGCCCGCTGAACAAACCGTTCGAGCGCCCGGTCGTACGACCGTGGCAGCACGAGCCCGCCCTGTCGGGTCGCGATGATCAGGTCGTTGTCCTCCCACTCCGAGCCAGCGGCCAGCCGCTCGGCGGCTTGCTCGGCTCGCCGGCGAGTGAGCACGCGCAGCGTCTCGTCGTCGAGCGGGATCGTCCGGCGTGACCGTTCGTTCTTCGCGTTGCTCCACGACGCTCCGAACCGAACGGCGACGAGGCTCTCGTCGATGCGGAGCGTGCCGGCCTCGTCGTCGAAGTCGTCCCACTTCAACGCGAGCAGCTCGCTCCGCCGCAGTCCGTAGAGCACGTTCAGACGGAACGCAATCGCCCAGCGATGCCACGATGTTGCCTCGAGTAACGCTTCGACCTCGTCGACCGTCCAGGTCTCGACCTCCTTCTCCCGCTTCGGCTTCGCAACCGTCCGAGGGAGACCGACCCGAGCTGCCGGACTCCGAGAGATCAGACCCTCGTCGACCAGCCTCGCTCAACGCGGCCCACAGCACCGTCCGGCAGATCTGCACCGACCGTCGCGAGAGCTTGCCGCCGTTCGCCAGTCCCTCGATCCAGCCGGCCACGTCGTCACGGTCGAGCATCGACAGCTGGATCGCTCCGGGCCCCGCCTCGATGTGCGGAATCGCCCAGGCGTACTGCTCCTGTGCCTTCGGCGTGATGTCGGTCCGCCCTGCGACGTAGCGGCGCACGAGCCAGCTCACCGTCCCCTTCGTGAGAGCGATGTCCTCAGCGCGCATCTCCCGTGCCGCGGCGTTCGCCGACCGCTGGGACTGGTAGGTGCCGAGCTGTTTCGGTTTGTGCTTGCCCGTGACGGTGTCGACCCCGTCGACGCGCACGACCCACTTGCCGCGCTGCTTGCGGACCGTCGGCTGACCGGTTGCCTTCCACGCCATCGGCGCTCCCAATCGATACTCAGCCGCCCCCGCACTGATACATCGATGAGTCAAGCCGATCACCAAGCTGGAAAACACCAGATCAGCGTGGTCGGGGTGGGGAGATTCGAACTCCCGGCCT
>NZ_BAOL01000105.1 GCF_000350145.1 Ilumatobacter nonamiensis YM16-303
CGGGCGACCGCGGCGCGAGCACGCGCCTCCATCGCGGTCGACTGGTTCTGGGCGCGTTCGAGCTCACTGGCGACGTCGTCGAGGAACTGCCGAACCTCGTCGGGGTCGAGACCGCGTTTGGCCGACTTGAACTCGGCGGTGCGTACCTGATGCGGGCTGATGTCCATGTGGTGCTCCAGTCTCTCTGGTCAGTCGCCGTAGTCGTCGTAGCCGCGCGAACGCGCCGGCGGAGGCTTCAGGAGGTAGACGCCCGTGGCGACCTTCTCCATCGTCCCGTCGAGCGCGTAGCAGATGCCACTGCCGAAGTCGATCAGGCGCCGTGCGACGTCGCGCTCGGTCCCTTCGAGGTTCATGATGACCGGTGTGCCGCTCTTGAAGGCGTCGGCCACCTCTTGTGCCTGGTCGAACCGGCGGGGTCGAACGGTATGTGGCTCCATGGCCCCTCCTGAAACGCTCCTGAGCTGTGGCTGGACCCCGGACGTCTCGTCCGGGGGCTGATGGTCGTGTGCGGTCGGGTCTGCGCGACCGTTCGACGGTGAGACGCCGTGGTCCCGGGGATTCTGGGCCTGGGGAGGCCGACGTGATGCGGCAGACGGATCGAAGTCACGCGACGGAAAGCTCGGACGTGGCGACACCGTTCGAACCGTTGGTTCCGGTTCCGGCTCCCACCCACCGCGCGGATCTCGCCTCTGTTGAGGCTCGGGTTCCCGCGGTGCGCGCTGCTGCCGGGCAGGTGGTTCCTGCCCGTAGTCATCGTCGTAATCGTCGTAGGCCTCGTCGGGACCAAGACCCAGGTAGTCCATGGTCTTCTTCCAGAGTGACATCTTTCCTCCTGAGCGCCGGAGGTTAGCCCGGTGCGTCCTCATCATGGTGGACAGGGCTGTGGGTAACCGCCCCCGGGCGGGCACCGAACAACGCGGATCCGACGCGGACATTCGTCGAACCGCACGCAACGGCCACGTCCACGTCCTGGGTCATTCCCATCGAGCACACACTCAAACCGAGATCGTCGACGAGTTCGCGCACGATGCGAAACCCGGGAGCGGCCGCTTCCGGGGGTTGATCGGTCGGTCCGATCGTCATCAGGCCGAGCACGTTCAGGCCGCGCTCGGTGCAGCGATCCAACAGCCCGGCGACGTCATCGGGAACACATCCGCTCTTCGAGTCCTCGCCCGTCGCGTTGACCTGGATCAGCACGTCGGCACCGGGCGCCCGCTTCGCGATCTCCTTCGCGATCGAGGGTCGATCGACCGTGCACCAGCGGTCGACGAGGTCGGCGATCTGGCGCACCTTGTTGGATTGGAGGTGCCCGATGAAGTCGACACGCGGCCGAGTCGTGAGCTCCTCGATCGCAGATCGCTTCGACAGGAGGTCCTGCGCGTAGTTCTCGCCGACCGCGGAACAACCGGCCGTCGTGGCGGCGGCGATCACGGACGGGTCGAACGCCTTGGTGACCGCCGTGATGTCGACCGGATGCGTCCACGGCCGTTCGACGGCATCGATCCGGGACCGCATGGCGGCAAGCGAAGCCGCGACCTGTTCGGCTGGGTGGTGATTCATCCGCCGATCACCGCCACAGTCGCGTGACGCCCTGGTTCATTGCGCACCCGGTGCGAGAACCACCGATCGTCACACCCGGTGCACGGCCCGACGGCGTCGAGTTCGATGTCATGATGCCGAAGCGCCGCCTGTACCGCTGCGGGGACGTCGAGCGCCCGCTCGCCCACCGACGTCGTGCCGGCGATCTCGGCATCGTGCGCGTGGACACCGGCAGCGACCGCGGCGAGGTCGTCGGCTCCGAACGCGTAGCAGCAGGGTCCGATCGAAGGACCGAGCACCGCTCCGACCACGTTCCCACCGGAGCGACGGACCGCACTCACGGCCACGTCGAGCACGCCGTCGGCGAGCCCGCGCCATCCGCCGTGCGCTCCGACGACCGTTCCGTCATCGGCGAGGAGGAAGACCGGCGCGCAGTCGGCGGTCCACACCGCGAGGTGGGTCGCCGGACGATCGGTCACCGCGACATCGCCCACCCCACGGGTCACCGCACCGTGGAGTGTGGTCGAGGCATCGACATCGACCAGGTCGATTCCGTGCACCTCGTCGAGCATCGTCCACCGCCGGCCGGTCGAGCGCAGTTGCCGGTCGAGCAGGTCCTCGGGCCGAACCCGATCCGGGTGGACATCACCGTCGGAACGGTCGGTCGCGACGATCTGGACGTCACGTCCGGCGACGGTGGTGGAATACAGCGGGGTCGGCACCCGCACCCCTCACTTGAGGAACGACGGTACGTCGAAGTCGTCGTCGTCGTCCGCGAGCGGGTCGGCGTCCTCGACGTCGCCGAACAGTTCGGTGATGCGCGTCGGCGACGTCCGCGGCTGGTCTTCGAGCGCCGCCACGGTCGGAGGCATGTCCGCACGATCGAATCCGGCCGAGATCACCGTGACGCGGACCTCGTCGCCCATCTCGTCGTCGACGACGGTACCGAAGATGATCAACGCGTCCTGGTGGGCCACACCGTGGATGATCTCGGCTGCCGCGTTCATCTCGAACAGACCCATGCTCGACGGGCCGGTGATGTTGAGCAGCACACCGCGTGCGCCGTCGATCGCCGATTCGAGCAGCGGGCTCGAGATCGCGGCCTTCGCCGCCGAGACGGCACGCTCGTCTCCACTCGCCTGTCCGATCCCCATGAGCGCGGTTCCCGCGTCCTTGAGCACGGCCTTCACGTCGGCGAAGTCGGTGTTGATGAGGCCGGGCGTCGTGATGAGACCGGTGATGCCGGAGACACCTTGGAGCAGCACTTCGTCGGCCATCTTGAACGCGTTGAGCACGCTGGTCTTGTCGTTGGCGACGGTGAGCAGGCGGTCGTTCGGGATGACGATGAGGGTGTCGACCTTCTCCTTCAGCTTCTGCACGCCGTTGTCGGCCTGGACCGAGCGGCGACGACCTTCGAAGGAGAACGGTCGGGTGACCACGCCGATCGTGAGCGCTCCCGCCTCACGGGAGATCTCGGCGATGACCGGGGCGGCGCCGGTACCGGTACCGCCGCCTTCACCTGCGGTGATGAACACCATGTCGGCGCCGCGCACCATCTCTTCGATCTCGTCGCGGTGCGACTCTGCGGCTTCGCGGCCGACCTCGGGATCGCTGCCCGCGCCGAGTCCGCGTGTGAGATCGCGGCCGATGTCGAGCTTGACATCGGCGTCACTCATGAGGAGCGCCTGGGCGTCGGTGTTGACGGCGATGAACTCAACGCCTTTCAATCCGGCGTCGATCATGCGGTTGACCGCGTTGACGCCGCCGCCACCGACGCCGATGACCTTGATCACAGCGAGATAGTTCTGCGGTGTGCCGACCATCAGTGGGTCCTCCATGCGCTCGCGTTCACCGCGGCATCGTTGTCGTTCGTATGTGTGATGAGTGCGTGCATCATGTTCTGTGCCCGGGACGCGGACTATTTGGCATTCTGCCAGGTCCGGCGTCGCCGCGCAGGGACGCTAGCCGCTTCGAGGTGCAGTTCCGCGACGTGAGCCGGCTCACTGATCGATCGTCTCGACCGTCGACACGTCGATCAAGGTCGTATCCGACCCGACTACGTCGTCGAGGCGGCGTTGCAGACGAACGAGGCGTTCGATCTGATCGCTGTCGCTGACGGCGTCGCCGAGGCGAGCCTCGATCTCCGGTCCGGGCTCGTTCGACAGGGTGAGTCGCAGGTCGGTCCCGTCCGGCACGACCGACATCGAGATCAGCCGAGAGCGGATCTCGGGGGTCAGCTTGGTGACCATCGCTGCGGCCGCCGAGTAGCCGACGTCGGCGAACTGGCCGGCTTCCTGATCGAGCGTGGCCGTCCCCTCGATGACGACGAATTCGATCGGTTGGCCGTCGATCACGTCGAGGACGCGCCCGTCGCGATCCAGGATCCGGAAACGGCCGTCCACACCTTGCGCCGTGGCGACGGGGACGCGCTCGAGGATCTCGATCGTCGCCGAGCTCGGGAAGTCGGTCCGGACCCGGGCCGCCTCGATGTACGGAATCTCCTCGAGTCGTTCCTCGGCTGCTTCGACGTCGACGAGCAACACCGGTTCACCGACGAGATCGTCGACGACCGCCTCGACGGCGTCGGGGTCCGCACGACGGAGTCCGGTCACATCGACCTCGTCCACGGCGAACAGCGACGAGCCGAGCACCGCGAGGCCGCCGATCACCACGAACAGGACGCCACCGACGATCGCGGCCCACTTGAGACGCCTCCGACCCGCGGCACGACGGACACCGATCCGACGCTGGCGCAGGCGGGGCTCCACCCCACGACTCGTCGCATCCTTCGGGGCGATCGCATCGCCCTCACCGTCATCGTCGATGAAGACCGGCGCCGAGTCCGAACCCGAACCGGCTTCCAGCTCATCGTCGAGATACACCGCGTCCGGCAGCTCGTCGTCGCCACCGATGGCGATGGTGGTCGGACCGGCTCCGCGCATGGTGGGTTCCGTGTCGGCGTCCTCGGGATCGACCTTCTCGTCGTCGTCCGCCGACGCCGAACCTCCGCCCGAGACCGCCCCGAGCAGCGGATCGGACTGTGGGGTGTTCCACGGGTGCGCGTCCGCGTTCTCGCCGGCGTCACCCGGATCGTCCTCGTCGCCGGCGAACGCTTCGGACAGCTCCGCGAGCACGTCGTGGTCGTCGCCGTCGCCCGTTCCCGAGTCCACGGGCTCCTTCCTGACGAGCTTCACGTCGGAGAACTCGGGCGTCGTCACGTTCGTCTCATCGGACGCTTCGTCACGTTTCCGTTTCCACCAGCGACTCATCCGGCCGCTCCCGATCGAGGCGCGACATCGGCCACGGTCCCGCCGTGGGGCTCGGACCGTCGATCGAAACCGATCAGCCGGATCTCGCTGCGCAATTCGTAGCCGGTTGCCTCGGCGACGCGCTCGCGCACGATCTGCATCAGCCGATGAACGTCATCAGCAGAACCGCCGGGATCCGCTTGGATGAAGTTCGCGTGCTTGTCGGACACGAATGCCGTGCCCACCCGGAATCCCCGCAGGCCGACCTCGTCGATCAGTTTGCCCGCGCTCAGCTCGTGCGGGATCGGGTTGACGAACACCGAGCCGGCGTTCTGCCCACCAGGCTGGTTCGCGCGTCGCCAGGCGACGATCTCACCAAGCTCCCGACGCGCCGCTTCCCCGTCGCCACTGGCGAGTTGCAGGCGCGCCGACACGACGATCGCCGTCGACGGCAAGGCGCTCCCGCGGAATCGCAACCCGAGTTGGTCTGCGGGGATGTCGACCTCGCTCGAGGCCGCGAGGTCGAACACCGTCACGTCGATCAGTGATTCAGCGATGTCGGAACCGTGACCGCCGGCGTTCATCCGCACGGCGCCACCGATCGACCCCGGGACACCGACCGCCCACTCGAATCCGGTCAACCCGGCCGACGCGACGCGGCGGGCGAGCACCGGGAGCGCGACGGCACTGCCCGCACGGACGATCGATCGATCGTGGTCGATCTCGATCTCGGTCGCCAGGTCGGCGAGCGACACCGCGATGCCGCCGAATCCGCGGTCGGCGACCAGGAGGTTCGAGCCACGCCCGACGACGAGCACCGAGAGACCGCTGGCCGCGTGCGCCGCGGCCACGAGGTGGAGTTGCGCCGGTGACGTGACCTCGACGAAGACGTCAGCCGGCCCACCGACCTTGTAGGTCGTCAGCGGAGCCAGCGGCACGTCGCGCCGTGCGAGGTCACCGAGCTCGTCGATGGCCCGCTCGACCGCATCAGGAGGAGCGACGGGCATCGAGCACCTCGGAGGGGAGCGTCGCGATGTCGCCACAGCCCATCGAGACGACGATGTCACCGTCTCGCGCTTCCTTCGCGACGAAGGCGACGAGGTCGTCGCGCTTGGGCAGCCAGACGACACGTTTCGTGGGGTCGGCCTCGGTGACGGCGTTGACGATCAACTTGCCGGTGACCCCCGGGATCGGCGTGGTCCCCGACCCGAAGATGTCAGTCAACACGACGAGATCCGCTTCGGCGAACGCACCGCCGTACTGGTCCCAGATCTCGGCGATCCGGTTGTACCGGTTCGGCTGGAACACCGCCACCACGCGCTTCCATGCCTCGCCGCTGTGGCGGGTCGCCGCGAGGACCGCGGCGATCTCGGACGGGAGATGGGCGTAGTCGTCGACGAAGGTGGCGCCACCGTCGATGCCGCGGACGTCGAACCGTCGAGCCACGCCGCCGAACTTGGCCAGCGCCGTGCGAATGTCCTCGAACGACACGCCGAGCTCGAGCGCCATCGCGATCGCCCCTGTCGCGTTCACGACGTTGTGGATCCCTCGCATCGGCAGCTCGATCGTGCCGATCGTGTCGCCACGGCGTTCCACACCGAACACGAACGCACCGTTCGCGGCGCGCACGTCGACCGCGCGCACATCGACGCCCTCGCTGCGGCCGTAGGTGACCGAGTCGTGCGCAGCAGCCAGCCGCGCGGCCACGACGTCATCGCCGCAGACGACCTTCGGTCCGGGCGTCTGTGCCAGGTACGTCTCGAAGCTCTCCACGATCGCTTCGAAGGAGCCGTAGTGGTCCAGGTGGTCGACCTCGACGTTGGTGAGGATCGTCCCGTACAGCGGAAGCTCCAGGTGGGTCCCGTCGCTCTCGTCGGCTTCGACGATCAGGTACTCCGACCCGGTCCACTGAGCGCCGGTTCCGAGGTCGGTGACATCGCCACCGATGATGAAGCTCGGACGGAGGCCGCCCTCGGCCAGCATCAGCATCAGCATCGAGGTCGTGGTGGTCTTGCCGTGCGTTCCGGCGACGGCGATCGACTTCGCCGTCGCGCAGATCGAGGCGAGCATCCCGGCCCGTCGGAGCACCGCGATGCCCTCGGTGCGCGCTTCGTCGAGCTCGATGTTGGTCGGGGGAATCGCGGTCGACGCGGTGACCGCATCGACGCCGTGGACGACCGCTCGGTCGTGACCGATGTGGACCGTCGCTTCCGCTGCGCGGACCCGCTCCAACACCGGGTGTTCGCGCAGGTCGCTCCCCGAGACGTCGTGGCCCATCTGGGCGAGCGCGATCGCGATCGCGCTCATGCCGGGACCGCCGACACCGACCACGTGGAGCCGGTGTGGGGTCGACAGGTCGAGCGGAGCCTCGGGGACGGGGAGCTGTTCGGTCATCGCCCCGAAGATGCTAGGGCGACCTGCTCGATCAACTCGGCCAAGGCACCGGATCGATGGATCTCGCCACGGGCGTACGCGGCGGTCGACAGCGCCTCACGCGCCTCGTCATCGGAGCGGAGCCGTTCGATCGTGTCGGCGAGATGGTGCGGCTGAGCCAGTTCCGCTTCGGTCATGGCCACGGCTCCTCCGGCATCGGCGAGCCAGCGCACGTTCTCGGTCTGGTGATCATCGGCGGCATCGGCCCACGGGACCAGGATCGCGGCGATCCCCGTGGTCGCCACCTCGTGGACGGTGCTCGCGCCGCCGCGCCCGATCAGCAGATCCGCGGCCGCGTAGATCGCGGGCATGTCCGACTCGTAGCCGACGACCTGGTGGAGAATGCCCTGGTCGCCGATGGGATGCACTTCCTCGACATCGGCGACGAACCGCTCCCCTGCCACCTGCCGGATCGCGAGCCCCGCGTCATCGCGATGCTCGCCGGCGTACTCGGCGATGGCTCCGTTCAACACGCCCGAGCCCAGCGAACCTCCCATCACCGCGACGAGGAACCGTTCATCAGGGACACCGAGGTGTGCTCGAGCGTTCGCTCGATCGCGCGTCCGATCGAGGGTCACCAGGTCGTGACGGACCGGCGCCCCGGTCACGGTTGCGTTCGGCAGCGGTGAGTTCTCGAAGGCGACGGCGCAGGCGGCGGCCGACCGCGCCGACAGCTGGCTCGCACGCCCCGGCACGAAGTCGTACGACACGACCACGATCGGGATTCCCAGCGAACGTGCCGCGAGCACGGCCGGCATGCTCGCGTATCCGCCGACGCTGACGACGACCTCCGGTTGCAGACGTCGCAGCAGCGCTCTGGCGTCGCGGCGGGCCCGGACCAGCTTGGGAAGGAACGCGAGGTTCCTGCGGGTCAGCGCGCGTTGGAAGCCGACGACGTCGAAGAACGTGTGCGGGTAGGGCGTGTCGGGAAGGAGACGGGTCTCGATCCCCCGTGTGCAGCCGACGTAGTGGACCTCACCAGCCGCATGGCCGACGGTCACGAGTGCATCGGCGACCGCAAGCGCGGGCAGGACGTGGCCCGCCGTTCCGCCGCCGGTGACGACAGCGAACGTGCTCAGGGGGTCCTCCGACGACTCACGGACCGTTTGGTCGACGGCGCGCGTGCCGGTGGACGCGTCGGCGCCGGTTCACCGACGCGGCGGGCGACGCTGAGCAGCAGTCCGGCAGCGAGCATCGAGACGAACAACGAGGTACCTCCGGCCGAGAAGAACGGCAGCGTCAGTCCGGTGACCGGCATCAACCCGGTCACACCACCGAGGTTCACGATGGCCTGGACACCGAACCACGACGCCACGCCGCCGGCGACCAGCATCCCGAACCGATCGGTGCAGGCGAGCGCCGTCTGGATCCCGAAGCCGACGAGGAGGACGAACCCACCGATGACCGCGGCTGCCCCGAGCAGTCCGAGCTCGTCGGCGATGATCGCGAAGATGAAGTCGCTGTGCGCGTACGGCAGGTAGCCGAGCTTGGTGTTGCTCCCACCGATACCCGAGCCGCTGATCCCACCCGACGCCATGCTCACGAACCCCTGGTAGGTCTGCCACGCGAGGTGGTCCTTGTTCCCGGTGACGTCGAGGAACGCCGTGAACCGGTCGATCCTGGTCTGGCTCGACATCACGAAGAACACCCCGGCCGCCGTCGACACCGAACCCATCAGCGCGAGCGGCGCGAACGGCACGCCGGCGATCCACCCGATCGAGAACACGATCGCACCGAGCACGATCGCCGAGCCGAGGTCGCCCTGGGCGAGGCACAGGCCGGCACCGATCGCGCCGATCAACGCCAGCGGCAGCAGTGTGCGTCGGCGGTGGTTCATCAGCGACGCGCGCCGGGTCAGGAGGTCGGCGGTCGCGATCACGACGACGACCTTGAGGAACTCCGACGGCTGGACGCTCAGCGGGCCGATCCGAACCCACGCCCGAGCGCCGTTCACGGTGCCGCCGATTCCCGGCACCAGCGGAACCAGCATCGCCAGCATCGCCAGGAAGACGAGCGGTAACGAGAAGCGCCGCCACACGTCGAAGGGAATGCGAGCGAGCAGGACCATTCCGACGAGTCCGATCGCCGCCCAGGTCGCCTGTCGGAGGAACACGCCGTAGGGCGAGTTCCCGAGGTTTGCCTCCGTGTACGCCGACGCGGAGAGCACCATCACGAGGCCGAGCATCACGAAGACGACGACGACGGCAACGATTCCGTACCACACGCCACTCGGAGGGCCGAGCGGCGGGCGCACGACCGGCGTCGCCCGCGCCGGACGCAGCCAGTGCAGGATTCCGACCGTGCGGCGGGGTGGTCGGGGTCGCTGACGACGTTCGGCTCGCGGCATCGGCCGCTCGCCGGTCATCCGTTCGATCGTCGCGCGACGCCGGTCCTGAACGGACGTGGCGGTAGCCATCAGTGGCCTCCTCGGGTGGGTGCGAGCTCGCGGAAATGGTCGCCACGCGCTTCGAACGAGCGGTACTGGTCGAGGCTGGCGCAGCCCGGCGACAGCAGCACGGTGTCGCCCGGAACCGCGAGCGAAGCGGCGCGCTCGACCGCCTCGGGCAGGAACTCGGTCGTCTCGACGGTCGGGACCCCGGCGAACACCTGCGCCACCGCTTCGCGGGTCTCACCGATCGCGACGACCGCCTTCACGTGATCACGATCGACCGCCATCTCCGCGAGGTCGACGTACTTGTCCTTGCCACCGGCGATCAGCACGATGTCGTCGAACGCCCGGATCGCCACGGCCGCCGCGTGCGGAGTGGTCGCCTTCGAATCGTTGTACCACTCCACGCCGTCGTGGGTGCCGAGCAGTTCGAGTCGGTGAGGCGGACCGGTGAACTCACCGAGTGCCCGTTCGATCGCCGAGGTGTCGGCCAGCCCGGATTCGAGCACGAGCGCCGACGCCGCGAGAGCGTTCGTGATGTCGTGCGGCAGACTCCGTCGCATCGACGCGATCGGCGCGATCGGGCCGTGCGGTCCGACCAGTTGACCGTCGGCGACGTGGTAGTCACCGTCGGTCCCGAACGTCACGTGACGGCCCGGCGCACACTTCAACCGCTCCAGCACGATCGGTGCGCCCGTGAAGGCGATCGCGGCGTCGGCGGCGTGCTGTGCCGACCAGATGCGCTCCTTGGCGGAGGAGTAGGTGTCCATGGTGGCGTGCCAGTTGAGATGGTCGGGAGCGAGGTTCAGCCACGCTGCAGCGGCACAGCGGAAATCCCGCGTCCACGCGAGTCGGAAGCTGGTGCACTCGACCACGAATGCGTCGCGGTCGAGCTCGATCGCATCGACGAGTGGCGTGTCGGTGTTTCCGGCATCCACGGTGGACAGCCCGGCGGCCCGCAGCATCGCGACGGTCATCAGTGTCGTCGTCGTCTTCCCGTCGGTCCCGGTGACGGCGACCATCGGCCTCGGTCCGCCCTCGCGTTCCTGCTCCCAGCGGTAGGCCAGTTCGATCTCCGACACGATCTCGGTTCCGGTCGCACGGGCCGCGTCGATCACCCGATGCGTTTCCGGGACACCCGGCGACGGGCAGAGCAGATCGCACCTCGACAACAGCTCACGCAGGCGTTCCTCGTCGGGTGCCTCGATCAACTCGACACCGAGATCCTCCGCCAGCGCCACGCGCTCCGGTCCGACCACGTCGTCGCCGACGACCACCTCGTACCCGTGACGCAAGAGCGCACGTGCCGTCGCCGCTCCGGCGACAGCGAGTCCGTACACCAGCGAGCGCATCACAAGGAGAGGCTCGAGAAGTCGGCGATGAAGACTCCGACGCCCACACCGGTCGCGATCGCGGCGATCAGCCAGAAGCGGATGATGACGGTCGTCTCGGGCCAACCGACCAGTTCGAAGTGATGGTGGATCGGCGACATCCGGAACAGACGCCGCGTCCGCCCCGAGAGCTTGAACACGCCCATCTGGATGGCCACCGAACCGGCCTCCATCACGTTGATCGCGCAGAACAGCAGGATCAGCAGGCTGGTGTTGGTCGTCAACGCCAGGAACGCGAGAGCGGCTCCGATCCCGAGCGCACCCACGTCACCCATGAAGATCCGAGCCGGCGCGGCGTTCCACCAGAGGAACCCGAGACAGCCACCTGCGAACGCGGCGGCGAACACTCCGAGGTCGAGCGGGTTGACCACCGATGGGTACAGCGAACCGTTGCGGAACACGAGGTAGGAGATGATCACGTAGGCGCCGAAACCCATCAGCGCGGATCCGGCCGCGAGGCCGTCCAGTCCATCGGTGACGTTCACCGCGTTCGTGGTCGCCCAGATGATCACTCCGGCCCAGAGGATCCAGAGGAAGGTCGGGATCTCGACGCCGAACTCCTCGGCGCGGGTCACCGAGATCGTCTCGGAGATCCCGGTTCCGACGACGAGCCACCAGGCCATCCCGAAGCTCGCGAGCATCGTGATGTAGTTCTTCTGTTTCCAGAAGATGCCGCGGTTGTGCCGCTTGAGGACCTTGATGAAGTCGTCGAGGAAGCCCATCGCCGACATGAACAGGACGCCGACCCACATGATCATCGACTGCGTCGCGAACGGGAAGTCGGGGCGCACGTGGGCGACGAGCCAACCGAGGAGCGCTGCCCCGACGATCGCGATCCCGCCCATCGTCGGTGTGCCCTGCTTCGCCATGTGGTGGTCGGGACCGAGGTCCTCCTTGCCCAGGATCGGTTGACCCTGGCCGCGGTTGCTGAAGAAGGTGATCAGCGCACGCGTGCCGAACAGCGAGGCGATCGTCGAGACGGCGGCAGCGAGGAGGATGGAGATCACGGGGTGTCCTTCGGTTCGTCGTGGACGATGTCGTTCAGTTCCTCGGAGACGATGCGCCGGTCGTCGAATTCGATCGTCTCCGACCCGAGGTCCTGCGTGGTTTCGTGGCCCTTGCCGGCGATGACCACGACGTCGCCGGACTCGGCAACGGTGAGTGCGTGGTGGATCGCGCGGCGCCGATCGGTGATCGGGAGCACGCGGGCACGGTACTCGTCGGGGACGCCGCTCAACACGTCGCCGATGATCTCGTCCGGATCCTCACCACGCGGGTTGTCGGACGTTGCGATCGCCACGTCGGCGAGCCGGGCCGCGATCGCACCCATCAGCGGGCGCTTCTCGCGATCTCGCCGACCGGCGCACCCGAAGACGGCGATCGTCCGGCGCTCGGCGATCTCGCTCGCGTCGGCGAGCACCCGCTCGAGTCCGTCGGGTGTGTGGGCGTAGTCGACGACGACCGAGAAGCCGCGCCGGATCGTCTCGGGGGTCTCCACCAGTTCGAACCGTCCGGGTACCGATCCGAACTCCTCCAGGCCCACGAGCGCCGCATCCATGTCGACATCGAGTTCGTCGATGATCGACAGCGCCATCTGCGAGTTGAGCACGTTGAAGCCGCCTCCCAACGCGACGTGAACGTCGCGGTCGCGCCAGCGGTAGTCGTGCGCAGCGACCCCGACCTCGACGTCGCGGAGATCGGTGGAATCGATCGTCACGACACGCATCTCTTCGGCGCCGGTTCGATCGGAAAGTGTGTCGGCCAGCAGGCTGCCGTGTGCATCGTCGACGTTGATCACCGCGACCGGTGCGAACGTCGAGGTGAAGAGCGCCGACTTCGCTCGGAAGTACGCCTCCGGCGAGCCGTGCAGATCGAGATGGTCGTGACCGAAGTTCGTGAACGCCACCACGTCGAACCCGGTTCCGTCGATGCGATGGAGCGCCAGCGCGTGCGACGACACCTCCATGACGACCGCGGTCTTCCCCTCGTCGACGAAACGCGAGAGCGTCGAATGGAGATCCGGGGCCTCCGGCGTGGTGCGCGGTCCGTGCAAGGTGCCGATGATTCCGGTCGGATGACCCGCGGCTTCCAGCAGCGCGTGGAGCAGCTGCGCGGTCGTCGTCTTCCCGTTGGTTCCGGTGATCCCGATCGTGATGAGGCGCTCGGACGGGTCGCCCCACGCAGCCGCCGAAGCGGGACCCACCGCGACCCGGGTGTCGTCGACGACGATCTGAGGGATCGTCTCGAGTTGGGGTACTTCGTGATCGACGAGCAGCGCCACCGCTCCGTCGGCCACCGCACCCTCCGCGAACTCGTGCCCGTCGAACGACTCACCGCGCAGGCACGCGAAGACCTGCCCCGATTCGACCGCACGGGAATCGTGGGTGATGCCGGCGACCCTCGTCGCGCCGACACCGACGACGCGCGCCTCGATGTCGCTCGCACGCAAGCGTTCGGCGATCACATCGACGGTCACCGTGCCCGAGGGAGCGATCACGGCTCTTCACATCCCACGTCCGTTGCCGATGGCTGGATCTCGAGCTCGTGAATGATCGTCGGAGTGAGGTCGGCGAACACGGGAGCGGCGGCGGTGCCGCCGAAACGGTCGTCGGTTCCGGCCGCCGGCTCGTCGAGCGCCACCAGCACGGTCACCTCCGGGTCGTCGGCGGGATAGAACCCGGCGAAGCTCGAGTAGTAGATCCGGTTGCCGTTCTCGTCGTAGTAGGTGCCGTTGTCGGCGGCCTTGAAGGCGGTGCCGGTCTTGCCGGCGATCGCCAGTCCCTCGACCGCGGCCCGACTCGCGGTGCCGGAACAGACCACGTCTTCCATCATCGCGGCGGTCTGTCGAGCGGCCTCCTCGGAGACGACGCGACGGGTGGCGGCCGGCTCGACCGGTGTACTCGTGCCATCGGAGGCAACGGTCTCCCGAACGAGGCTCGGTGCCACGTACACGCCGTCGTTGGCGATGGTGTTGATCGCCGCGACCATCTGCAGTGGCGTGCTCGACATGCCCTGGCCGTACGCGACGGTGACCCGCTCGCTGCCCCACAGCTCGTCGAGCGGCTTGAACACGCCCGGCGATTCACCCGGGAAGTCGAGGTCGGTGACCTCGCCGAGCCCGAAATCGGTCATGTAGTCGTAGTGCACGGCTTCGCCCATCTCCTCCTGGATCCGGATGGTGCCGAGGTTCGACGACTCCACCAGGATGTCGTGGACCGACATCGCCTCCAGCCCGTGCGGGTGGGCATCGCGCAGGATGACGTCGTAGTACTCCTTCCAACCCGGGATCTGGAACGAGGTCTCCGGCGTCACCACACCTTCGTTGAGCGCACCGGCGACGGTGATCACCTTCGCAACCGACCCCGGCTCGTAGCTGTCGACCGCGACGAAGTTGCCGCTGGTCACGACCGGCAGCCCGGCGTCGTCGCGCCGGACGGAAGCATTGGCGTAGATCTCTCCGGTGTTCGAGTCCATCGCCACGATGAACCCGCCGCGGGCATTGATCTCGGTGACCCGATCGATGAGCACCTGCTCGGTCGCGAACTGGATCGATCGGTCGATCGTGAGCACCAGGTCGTCGCCGGCGACCGGCTTCTCCGAGTAGGTCTCCGAGCCAGGAACGGTGCGTCCACCCGGCGCGATCTCGCGGGTGACCGCACCTCCCGAACCGGTGAGGATGTCGTCGTACTGGAGCTCGAGGCCGGCGATTCCCTCCCCGTCGATGTTGGTCCGACCGAGCACCGTTTGGCCGGTGTCACCACCGGGCATCTCGCGGCGGGTCTCTGCGTCCACGTTGATGCCGGGTCGGTTGAGCGCGGCGATCTGGTCGCCGACGGCATCATCGACTTGGCGCTTCACGTACACGAAGCCGCGGTCTTTGGCCTCGACCTCGCCGAGCAGATCGTCGACCTGGTCGTCCGGGAGATCGAGCAGGTCATCGAGCAACTGGATCGTCGCCGGTCCGTTCTCGATCAGCTTCGGGTTGATCGAGATCGCCGCTGCGGGGACCGACATCGCGAGTTCGCTGCCGTTCCGGTCGAAGATCGTGCCGCGTTGTGCCACCACATCGGCGGTTCGCTCCCACTGCTCCGCGCCGGCGGAGCGAAGCGATTCGGCATCGGTCGTCTTGAGCATCACGACGCGCCCGACGATGACGACGAGCAGGAGGGAGAGCGCAGCGAGCGACGCGAGCAGACGTCGGCGAGGCTTGCCGGACTTCTGTTCGCGGGCGCGGATCTCGGGCCGTGGCGCGCTGATGCGGCGCCGCACCGCCTCATGTCGTTGAGCGCGAGTCTGTGGCCGGCGCTTGGTGCCGCGCGGCGGGGTGAGAGAGCGCCGACGTCCTTTGGCCGGTGCCTGACGACGCTTCTGCTTCGGTTGCGCGGGCTTGCCGGTGCGCTTCTTCGCGCGTTTCGGAGCCTGCTTCTGCGCCGCCTTGCCG
>NZ_BAOL01000104.1 GCF_000350145.1 Ilumatobacter nonamiensis YM16-303
GCTCCGTGCGCGAACTGTTCACGAGAACGCTGGGATCGTCGGGGCCGTGGGTGTCTCGGTACGGTCCGACGATGAGCGACGAACCGGTACTGCTGATCGACGACCCTGCCGACCATGTCCGCAGACTCACGCTCAACCGCCCTTCCAAACGCAACGCGCTGTCCCACGGGCTGCGCAGCGAACTGTTCGATGCACTCCGTGCCGCCGACCGGGATCCGGACGTGCGCGTGGTCGTCATCCGTGGTGCCGGCTCGTGCTTCTCGGCGGGCTACGACCTGGCACAGGATCCGACCGAGCGGCCGCCGTGGACGATCAGTCCCGCCGACGGTGGATGGGCGCGTCACGTGCTGCAGGGGTGGTTCGAGATGATGGACCTCAGTGTCCCGATCATCGCCCAGGTCCACGGCTTCTGCCTCGCCGGCGGCACCGAACTGGCGACCGCGTGCGACCTCGTCTACGTCGCCGACGATGCCCAGATCGGGTACCCGCCCGTTCGTTCGATGAGCAGCCCCGACATGGGCTGGCACGTGTGGATGATGGGGATGCGCCGGGCGATGGAGGCGATGCTGACGGGTGACTCGATGTCGGGAACCGAGGCCGTCGAGGCCGGTTTCGCCAACCGCTCGTTCGCCGTCGAGGACCTGGACGACGAGGTGCTGGCCATTGCCGCGCGGGTGGCCAAGGTGCCGGCCGATCTCCAGGCACTGAACAAGCGGGTCGTCCACCGAGCGATGGAGTCGATGGGGATGCGCAACGGGATGCGTGCGACCGCCGACATCAATGCGATCGGCTTCCACCAGCCGAGTTCGATCGAGTACCACCGTCGCTTCGCCGAAGGCGTGACGACGGCGCTCTCGAGCCGCGACGAGACCTTCGGCGACTACCGGACGGCCGAGTCGGGTTCCTCCTGATCGTCCGGGAAGGGCGGGTGTGGATCGATCAGGATTCCGCAGCAGGTGGGATGTCGACGAGGAACGACTTCTCGCCGTCGATCAGCACCTCGAACGTGAGGCTGCCCTGGCCCTCCACGTCGGCGGTGCAGGTGTAGGTCGTACCGACGTCGGTGTTCGGCGGTTCCTCACACTCTGCATTCGAGACCTCACCGCCGACGCGATTGGAGATCTGCGAGTCGTCGTTGATGAATGATTCCGTCTCGTCCTTGTAGGTGCGGGTATCCGTGCAACCGACAGCGACGAGCGCGACGAGGGGCGTGGCGATGAGAAGGCGGCGCATGGCTGTGGAGGTTAGCCGTTCGACCTGGAACGTCTCGGTCCATCCGGGGTACGGCGAGCGTGCCGAATCCGGTCGTACATGACGACGACCAGTGCGATCCACACGAACGCGAACCCGACGACTCGGAGCATCGTCATTTCCTCGTCGTAGAGCAGCCAGCCGAGCCCGAAGTTGATCACCGGGACGATCAGGTTGAGCGGGCCGAGCAAGGTGAACGGGATGGCCTTCGCTGCCGACGCGAAGAGCATCAGGGGGATCGCCGTCACCGCCCCGGTTCCGAGCACGTAGAGCCAATCGGGCGCGTTCGCGGTCGAGATGACGCTCGAGTCGTGGCCGCTCATCACCAGGAGCAGCAAGATCGACGGGAGGAGCAGGACGAACGTCTCGCCCGCGAGACTGTCGATCGCATCGAGACTGATCTGTCGCTTGGACAATCCGTACAGGCTCCAGGTCCCCGCGAGGATCAGCGCGATCCAGGGAGGCGCTCCGTTCGCGATCGTCAGGACGACCACGGCCACCGCGGCCAACCCGAACGCGACACGCTGGGCGACGGTCGGCGTCTCGCGCAGGACCAGGACGCCGATCGCCATCGTCGCGAGTGGTGCGATGAAGTAGCCGAGCGCGGTCTCGATCACGCGATCGTTCACGACGGCCCACACGTAGCTGCCCCAGTTGCCGGTGAGCAGCATCGCGGCGACGACGAGGCGGAGCACCGTCTCGCGATCGGAGAACGCCCGCCGAAGTCGGGGCCACGAGCCTCGCACGATGACGATCAGCGCCATCACCAAAGCTGCGCACAGCATCCGCCAGGCGATCAGCTCGAACGCGTCGAACGCGCCGAGCTGCTTCCAGTAGATGGTGAGCAGCCCCCAGATCGTGTACGCCGCGACACCGACGCGCACGCCGCGCCTCACCGCGTCGGGCGAACCCGGCTCCGACGACGGCGTGGCCGGAGCCGGCGTCGCCGACGCAGACGATGGGCGGTCGAGACTCACTGGCCGGAACCCTACGCCCACGCCATCGGGACGCGGTCGGCCCGCAGTACGTTCGGATCATGGACGTCCGCATCTCCTCCGATCCTGCAACGGATGCCGCCCGCAGCGTCACGGACCGACTCCGTCAGAGCGAAGGCGACACGGGAACCGCAGCGATCGCGGTCAGCGGAGGGAGCACCGCCCCGGGGCTGTTCCGGGCGATGTCGGCGAACGATCTGAACTGGGACGCGATCGAGGTGTGGCAGGTCGACGAACGGATCGCCCCCGACGGTGATGCCGACAGGAATGCCGGCCAGCTCGCGATCCTCCCGGCAACCGCTCATGTGATGCCCGTGACCGCGGCAGACGTCGACGTTGCTGCCGCCGACTACGCGGCACGGCTGCCTCCGCGTTTCGACGTGGTCCACCTGGGCCTCGGGGACGACGGCCACACCGCGTCGTGGGCTCCTGAACCCCACCCGGACGCGCAGCGGGCGATCACGTCGACCGAGGCGGTGTTCACGATCGGCCCGTTCAACGGTCGCCGACGGATGACGCTGGGTGTGGGCGTCGTCAACGCGGCACGGCTGCGGGTGGTGCTGGTGACCGGAGAGGAGAAGGCCGAAGCGGTCGCCCGGTGGGTCGTGGGAGCCGACCGTCACGGGGGCGCCTGGGTCGACCCGACGCTCCCGATCGCTGCCGTGCGCTCGGAGGACACCGTTGTGTACCTCGACGCGGCCGCGGCCGGAGAACTGACCCCGGACATGATCGACGCGATCGACGTGGCCCCGGACGATGGCTACGGTCGGACCTGATGAACAACATCGATCTGGCCGCGCTGTCCGACCTCGACCGACCCGCCCATCTCCGCGACTTGTTCGCTGCGGATCCGACGCGCGCCGAGCGGTACGTCGCCGAAGCGGGCGACTTGCGAATCGACTGGTCCAAGGCTGCGGTCGACGATTCGATCATGTCCTCGCTGCTCGGCCTCGCGGCGTCCTCGGGGGTCGAGGAGCGCCGTGACGCGATGTTCGCGGGCGAGCACATCAACCTCACCGAGGATCGTGCGGTCGGCCACGCCGCACTGCGGATGCCGCGCGGCTCGACGTTCACGATCGATGGGGAGAACGTGGTTCCCGCTGTTCACGAGGTGCTCGATGCGATGGGTGCGTTTGCTCAGCGGGTGCGTTCCGCCGGCACGATCCGTCACGTCGTGAACATCGGGATCGGTGGCTCGGACCTCGGTCCGGCGATGGCGTACCGGGCGTTGCGCGCCGACCGTCACCCCGACATCCGTTGCTCGTTCGTGTCGAACGTGGACGGTGCCGACATCGCGTCGGTGTTGGCCGACTCGGACCCCGCCTCGACGCTGTTCATCGTCGCGTCGAAGACGTTCGGCACCATCGAGACGCTCACGAATGCTCGGACCGCACGCGACTGGCTCGTCGCCGAGCTGGGTGAGGCGGCGGTGGCCGATCACTTCGTCGCAGTGTCCACGAACGCCGAACGCGTCGCCGAGTTCGGAATCGACACCGACAACATGTTCGGGTTCTGGGACTGGGTCGGCGGCCGCTACTCCGTCGACTCGGCGATCGGGCTGTCGGTGATGATCGCGATCGGACCCGACGCGTTCGCGGACTTCCTCGCCGGATTCCATCTCGTCGACGAACACTTCCGCACCGCTCCGCTCGACCGCAACGTGCCGGTGATCCTGGCGATGATCGGCGTCTGGTACGCGAATGGCCTGGGTCATGACACGAAAGCCGTGCTGCCGTACGCACACGACCTGGCCCGATTCCCCGCCTACCTCCAGCAGCTGGACATGGAATCGAACGGCAAGTCGGTCGATCTGGCCGGCGCACGGGTGCAGAACGACACCGGTCCGATCGTGTGGGGTGAGCCGGGGACGAACGGTCAGCACGCGTTCTACCAACTGCTCCATCAGGGCACGCGCATCGTTCCGTGCGACTTCATCGGATTCGCGCACGGCAATCACGAGCACCAGCAACACCACGACCTGTTGATGTCGAACCTGTTCGCGCAATCCGAGGCTCTGGCGTTCGGCCGCTCGAACGACGCCGAGCCGCACCGGAACTTCGAGGGCAACCGGCCGAACACGGTGATCCTCGCCGAGCGACTCACGCCGTCCGTGCTCGGTCAACTGATCGCGCTCTACGAACACATCGTTCATGTGCAGGGAACGATCTGGGGGATCGACAGCTACGACCAGTGGGGTGTGGAACTCGGCAAGGAACTGGCGAACCAGATCACGCCAGAACTGATCGACGAGCCGCAGCCGGATCGTCATGATTCGGCGACCAACGCGTTGATCGCTTGGTATCGATCGCACCGCGCCTGACACACTCCCGGAGATGAGCGCTGTCATCGGGTTCGACGTCGGCCGGGTGGAGAGGTGGATGGCTGAATCCACGCGAGTCGAGCCGCCGTGCACGTGGCGTCGACTCGAAGGCGGGCATTCCAACCTCACGTACGAACTGACCGACTCGGCCGGACGTGAGTTCGTGATCCGGCGACCTCCCGAAGGAGACCTGCTCCCCAAGGCTCACGACATGTGGCGCGAGTTCCGGGTCATCGACGCACTGCATCCGGCCGGGGTGCCCGTGGCCGAGCCGATCGGGTTCTGCGACGACCGAGATGTGTGCGACCGGCACTTCTACGTGATGGGCAAGGTCGGCGGCGAGGCGTTGTACACGGCTGAGCAGACCGCTCCGCGTCTCGACGAACGAGCCCGGGCCGCGGTGGGGGAGTCGTTCGTGGGGGTGCTCGCTCACCTGCATTCGATCGTTCCGGCGGACGTCGGCCTCGACGACCTCGGTCGTCACGAGGGCTACGTCGCTCGGCAATTGCGCACGTGGTACGGATCGTGGACCGCATCGGCCGAGGCAGCCGAGTACGACGACGATCGGGTGCACGCCCTTCACGAACGGTTGACCGCGCAGATTCCCGAGCAGGGGCCCGCCCGCGTCGTCCACGGTGACTACGGCGTGCACAACGTGATGGTCGACGACACGGGCACGGTCGTGGCGGTGCTCGACTGGGAGATCGGAACGCTCGGGGATCCACTCGCCGACTTCGCCTACGCGCTGAACGCGTGGGTCGAACCGGGCGACGGACCGAGCGCGGCGACCGCTCCGACCGCGCTCCCCGGCTTCTCGTCACGCGCCGACCTCGTCCGGTACTACGCCGACCGGACCGGAGCCGATCTGTCCGATCTCGGCTACTACCGCAGCTTCAACTCGTTCAAGACCGCATGCATCATCCACGGCGTGTACGCCCGCTACAAGCTCGGGATGAAGTCGACCGAGGGCGTCGACATGGACCTCCTGTTCTCGCGGATTCTCGCGTCGGTCGAACTCTCCGAGTCCCACCTCGCCGGCTGACCCATCGTTCTCGTCGCGATTCGACCCGGTACGCGGGCCAGATCGCGACGAGAACCAAGATCGCGACGGGAACGGAATCGGTGGACGAAACGACTCGCCGGTTCGGTCCTCAGCGTCACCGTCTGCGAGGCTGCGGTCATGTCTGACTACAGCAACATCTACATCGACGGTGCCTGGGTTCCCTCCGACGGCGACGGCTCGATCGAGGTCATCAACGCCGGTACCGAACAGGTGATGGGATCGATCCCGAACGGTGCGGCGAGCGACGTCGACAAGGCCGTCGCGGCGGCGAAGGCCGCGTTCGAATCGTGGTCTGCGACGCCGGTCGAGGAGCGTCAGAAGTACCTGGTCCGACTGAACGAGGCGCTGCAGGCGCGCTCGGCCGACATCGCCGCCACGATCGCCGGCGAGGTGGGGATGCCGATCACGTGGGCGACGATGATCCAGGCCGGTTTGCCGACCGGGAACATGCAGACCTTCGCCACGCTGCTCGACTCGTTCCAGTTCGAAGAGGAGATCGGCAACAGCCTCGTCGTGAAGGAGCCGGTCGGTGTGGTCGGAGCGATCACTCCGTGGAACTACCCGCTGCACCAGATCATCTGCAAGGTCGGCGGTGCGTTGGCCGCCGGTTGCACGATCGTGCTCAAGCCGTCCGAGGTGGCACCGCTCAACGCGTTCATCCTCGCCGAGATCGTCCACGACGTCGGCCTCCCGAACGGCGTGTTCAACCTCGTCACCGGGACCGGACCGGTCGTGGGTGAAGCGATCGCAGCGCATCCCGATGTCGACATGGTGAGCTTCACCGGATCGACCCGCGCCGGCAAGCGTGTTGCCGAGGTGGCGTCGCAGACCGTGAAGCGCGTTGCGCTCGAGCTCGGTGGCAAGTCGGCGAACATCGTCCTCGACGACGCCGACTTCGAGACCGTGATCCCGAAGGGTCTGTTCGCCTGCTACCTCAACTCGGGCCAGACCTGCACCGCCCACACCCGGATGCTGGTGCCGAACAGCCGCTACGACGAGGCCGTCGGAATCGCCGCGGCCGCTGCGGAGCAGACGCAGGTCGGATCCCCGACCGACGAGGGCATGCATCTCGGTCCGCTGATCAGCCAGGCCCAGTGGGACCGTGTCCAGGGCTACATCCAGACGGGGATCGACGAGGGCGCAACGGTTGCCGCCGGTGGCCTCGGCAAGCCCGAGGGCCACGAGACCGGCTACTTCGTGAAGCCGACCGTGCTCGCAGGTGTCACCAACGACATGACGGTCGCGCAGGAGGAGATCTTCGGCCCGGTGCTGTCGATCATCGGCTACGACGATGACGACGACGCGGTGCGGATCGCGAACGACAGCCTGTACGGCCTGTCGGGTGGCGTCTGGTCGGGTGACCAGGACCGGGCGATCGCCGTTGCCCGCCGGATGCGCACTGGCGCCGTCGACGTGAACGGTGGCAGCTTCAACATCGCCGCTCCGTTCGGTGGCTACAAGCAGTCGGGCTACGGCCGCGAGAACGGCGTGTACGGCATCGAGGAGTTCCTCGAGACCAAGTCGCTCCAGCTCTGACCGTTACGTGACGGGTCAGACCCGTCACGTCACACCGACACCTCGGTCACCGACGGGCTGCCCGGTTCGACGCGGAAGGTCTTCCACGTCGTGACCGGGGAGTCGGCGGAGCGGACATCGGCCACCTGGCGGTACTCGGCCGTCCACGCGTCGGGGGTGATCGTGT
>NZ_BAOL01000103.1 GCF_000350145.1 Ilumatobacter nonamiensis YM16-303
GCGCACGGAGCGCCGGAACAGATCACGAGAACGCCGGTGTGGGTGGGGTGGCCGGAAAACGAGGAGAACCCCGGTCGGAGGCCGCTGACCGAGGCCAGCAGCGCCCTTCCGGGGCTCTCAGGCGGACAGATCCACCATCGGTCGATCTACGGGCGTTAGCCTTCGTCTCGACCTGTTCACATCGCCCGTCTCGCCGCCCCAAGGGGCTGCGTGGCGGGCGATGCCGCTTTTCGGACCCTGAGCGAGTCTCCCCGCCCATCGTCCGTCGCCACCGTTCACGCTGACCCGGTTCCCCGTGTCACCGAAGTGATTGGTCGAACCGAATCACCAGAAGTGGTGCCGATCGGGAGATTTCCTCCTCGAAGCCAGTTGGGGTGGCCCCGATTCGTCCGTCCCCCTCCGGTCCGAGCCTTCCCCACAGTTGCCTGTGGATCGTCCCGCACCGGCGGTTGATCTGTCCTGTGCTCCGACTCCGCTGCGCCCTCCCCGTTCCCGGCTCGGGCGTGCGCTCTTCGGAACAAGGACTACTTTGAATGATGCAAAACCCCTGGTCAAGAGGTATTTCTCAAGTCACAGGGTTCTCCACAGAACTTCTCGGTTCATCCCCAGACCGTCCCCGTTCATCCACCGTTCGTCCACCGTCCACGTGTCGCAAGTCACCGTCTGGGCACAGGATCGTCCACATCTTGCACGGGTGTGATTCGGTCGGGGCGCCGCTCGGTTGGTGTTTCCGGCGTTGAAATCGGTCACTCCGCCGACTTCACTGGACCGTTCTCCGTTCTCGTCGCGTTCGTGCTCGCCCGCCGAGCGAATCCGCGACGCGAACGGATGGCAGCACCCACGGACAGGATCCACCCACCATGCGACTCGTCGAAGTGTTCGACACCACCCTCCGCGACGGCCTCCAGGTCGAAGGCGTCACCGCAACCGTGGACGACAAGATTCGCATCGCGCAGCAACTCGACCTGCTCGGCGTGCAGTACATCGAGGGCGGATGGCCGGGCGCGAACCCGAAGGACATCGAGTTCTTCCGACGGGCCCAGAACGAACTGGACCTGACCACATCGACGCTCGTCGCGTTCGGATCGACCCGGCGGCCGCGGGGCAAGAGCGACGAGGACTCCACGCTGCGCAATCTGATCGAGGCGAACACGAGCGCCGTGTGCATCGTCGCGAAGAGCTCCGAGTACCAGGTCGTGGAAGCGCTCCAGACGACACTCGACGAGGGGGCGGCGATGATCTCCGACTCCGTCAAGTTCTTGACCGGTGAGGGCCGCCAGGTGCTCGTCGACCTCGAGCACTTCTTCGACGGGTATCGCCAGAACCCCGAGTTCTCGTTGCGGGCGATCGAGTCCGCCGTCGTCAACGGGGCGACGCACCTCGTGCTGTGCGACACGAACGGCGGAACGCTGCCCCACGAGGTCGGCCAGGTGGTCGCCGACGTCAAGTCGCACGTGGGTGACGACGCAGTGATCGGGATCCACTGCCACGACGACACGGGCTGCGCGGTCGCCAACTCCATCGCGGCTGTCGAGGCGGGCGCCGGCCATGTCCAGGGAACGCTCAACGGGCTGGGGGAGCGGACGGGCAACACCAACCTGTCGACGGTGATCCCGAACCTCCAGCTCAAGATGGGATATCAGTGTCTGCCCGAGGGCCGGATCCAGCGGCTGACGTCGGTGAGTCATCACGTTGCCGAGACGCTGAACCGGGCGGTCGACCCGCAGGCGCCGTTCGTCGGTTCGTCGGCGTTCGCGCACAAGGCGGGGCTGCACGTGTCGGCGATCGTGCGGGCGAAGGACGCCTACGAACACGTCGACCCGGAAGCGGTCGGCAACGGCACCCGCTTCGTCGTGTCGGAGATGGCCGGGCGAGCGACGATCCAGATCAAAGCCGACGAGATCGGGCTCGAGCTCGACGGTGCCGAGATCAACGAGATCATCGACGAACTCAAGCGACTCGAGCACGAGGGCTACCAGTTCGAGGCGGCCGATGCGTCGCTCGAACTCCTGATGCGCCGTGCCGCCGGCGGGGTGCCCGACTTCTTCCGGGTGGAGTCGATGCGGGTGATCACCGACGAGCTGCCCGACGGTGCGTTCAACACCGAGGCCACCGTGAAAGCCTGGGTCGGTCCCAACGGACCCGATGGGGAAGGCGCCGAGCGCCATGTGTGGGTCGCCGAGGGCAACGGCCCCGTGAACGCGATCGACACCGCGCTGCGCAAGGTGATCGGAAAGACGCTGCCGCACGTCGGCGACATCCACCTGACCGACTACAAGGTGCGCATCCTCGACGGTGGCAGCGCGACGGGTGCGACCACACGCGTGCTCCTGACGGCCACCGACGGGCAGCGCGACTGGACCACCATCGGCGTCAGCCCGAACATCATCGAAGCCTCGTGGCGGGCACTCGAGGACAGCGTCGTGTTCGGCCTGCTCCACCACCGCGATTGACGCACCCTCACTCGGGCCGGACCCGTCGAGTGATTCAGCTGCCCGACGAATCGCGGACCGTCGCGTCCAACGCGCGGAGGAGGTCGACCAGCTGCGCGCGCTGTTCGGTCGTCAACCCGTCGATGATGCGAAGTTCGTTGGCGGCGTGATCGACGAGTGCGGCGTCGACCTTTTTGCGTCCGCTCGCGGTCAGCGTGACGAGCACCTGGCGACCATCGTGGGGACTCCTCGTGCGCCGGACGAACCCCCGCTGTTCCAGGCGATCGATGCGGTTCGTCATCGCTCCTGACGTGACCATCATCGAGTCGAGCAGCTCGCCAGGCGTGAGTTGGTGCGGGTCGCCGGTTCGTCGGAGTGTCGCCAACACGTCGAACTCCCACGACTCGAGGTCGTGGGTCGCGAAGGTGGCTTCGAGCCGCGGGCGAATCGACCGCTCGAGTCGGCTGATCCGACCGATGATCGCCATTCCGGACACGTCGACGTCGGGACGCTCACGGTTCCACTGCTCGACGATCCCGTCGACCGCATCGAAGGCTGGCGCGCTGGAGGGTTCGCTCGACATGGAGAGAGTTTCTCTCGACATCGAGAGAATCGCAAGGTAGAGTTCTCTTCATGTCAAGAGAACTCTCCGACGCAGGTGCCGTTGCGAGGACGGCACTGACCCCGATGGTGTGGGGCACCACCTACGTCGTCGCCACCGAGTTCCTGCCCGCCGATCGACCGATGCTCGCAGCGACCGTCCGCGCCCTGCCCGTGGGTCTTGCGTTCGTCCTCTGGTCCCGTCGGCTGCCCACCGGATCATGGTGGTGGCGTGCCGCGCTGCTCGGCCTGCTGAACATCGGGGCGTTCTTCGCGCTGCTGTTCGTTGCCGCGTTCCGGCTTCCCGGAGGAGTGGCCGCCACGGCGGGAGCCATCCAGCCACTCGTCGCCGCCGGAATCGCCGCGGTCGTGCTCGGCGAAGCGTTCACTCGCCGAGTCGCGATCGCCGGTCTCGCCGGGGTCGTCGGAGTGGCGATGCTCGTGCTCGGACCCGACGCCGGCCTCGATCCGGTCGGCGTCGTCGCCGCCATCGCAGGGACCGTCTGCATGGCGGCCGGCGTCGTGCTCACGAAGCACTGGGGGCGCCCGGTCGACCTCCTCACCTTCACCGGTTGGCAGCTGACGATGGGTGGGGTGATGCTCGTCCCGGTGATGTTGCTCGCCGAGGGCGTTCCCCGCACGATCACGGCGACGAACACGATGGGGTTCGTGTGGCTTGCCGTCGTCGGCACCGGCCTCGCGTACGCCAACTGGTTCGGCGGGATCCAACGCCTGCCCGTGAACGTCGTCAGCTTCCTCGCCCTCCTCAGTCCGCTGGTAGCCACGGTCATCGGGTGGGTCGCGCTCGACGAGAGGCTGTCGGCGGTGCAATTCCTCGGCGCGCTGCTGGTGCTCGCCGCGGTCGTCGCACCGAACCTGCGAGGTCGGCAGCGACTGCGCGGACTCGGCCCGTCCACGATGCCGATCGATCGGAAGGCGCCGGTTCGAGTGCCCTGAACCGCGTCGTCGTCGCTGATTCGATTCGACGAATTGCGTGCGGTCCGGGCGCTGATGGTATTGACTACAGGGAGATGGCTGCTCCCAAGTTCACCCCGGTGGTCCCGACCGATGCGCCACGTGCGTACGGATCGCCGGACTTCGTCCCCGGATCATGGGCACCCGACCGACCGGGCGAGATCGTGGGCTTCCAGCCACGCGGCGTCGGCCTGGGTTCTCCCGGACCCGACCAGGGATACGCGATCAAGATCGCCAACTCGCTGAAACCCGAACTCCGCGTCGGGGAGCGGGAGAACATCGACGATGCGATCCGCGGCTGCCTCGGCGTGGCACTTCGACGAGCGTCGCTGTTCTCGCGAGCACCGGTCGTCCACGATCTGACCATCGCCTTCACCGTCTGGGGCTTTCTCGACGACGAACCGCCCGCCGAGCTGGTCGACTTCCGCGCTCCGCGGTTCGAGGGTCTCCGCCACGTGGGACACCACTACGCCGAGGCGCGACGCGTGGTCGACCAGGTCCCCGTCGAGACGCTCAAGATGACGCCGGCTCAGGTTCGCGATGCGTACCCGGGCGAGTGGCGTTCGTTGCTCGGTCTCTGACTCGTCAGGCCGTCGTCCGATCAATTCGAGATGATCACGACCGGGTCGCCGACCTGGAGGAAGTTCCACACCTGGACGGAGTCCGCCTCGCGAACGCGGAAGCAGCCGGCCGACGAGCCACGTTGATCCAGGTCGCCGACGGTCGCCGGATCCTGATCGACGACCTCGTGGAACGCGATGCGGTTGCCCCTGGCCGTGGTGTAGAACGCGACGAAACGTTCGAGTGGCTCGCCGTTGACGGCGACAGCGGTCTCGTCCCGAGCGAACACGTCGTAGGTGCCGACGGGTGGGAGGCCGTAGTTGCTCGACGCGGTCGTCATCGGGATCTCGTCGGTGACGGCCTGGCCGTCCCGACAGAGCCAGTAGCGCTGTTTCGCCTTGTCCGCGACCGCAGCCCGCGTTGATTCCGGGCATCCCTCGGGGTCGAACGTCGCAACGACGGGTGCGGCGGTGACCGACGGAGGGGCGGTCGTCGTGGGCTGGGCGGCGGATTCGGAAGGTCCCGGTGGAGCATCGTGCGCCGTATCGCTTCCTCCGCAGCTCACGCCGCCGACCGCGACCACGGCGACGAGCGTCATTCGACGACGGCACATCGTGCCATTGTGCCCGAACGGGAGACGCCATCTGTCGTCCCGGTGATGATCGCTACAGTTCAGCGGGGTCATGGCCGAACGTTTCGACTCAGCAACGCACCCGCACCGCCGCCGCAATCCGCTGACCGGCGAGTGGGTCGTGGTCTCCCCGCAGCGCACGAAACGACCGTGGCAGGGCCAGACCGACGACGGAGCCGATGCGTCCGCTCCGACCTTCGACCCGAGCTGCTACCTGTGTCCCGGAAACGTACGCGCCGGCGGCGTCACGAATCCGGACTACACGCACACCTTCGTGTTCGAGAACGACTTTGCTGCGTTGCTGCCGAGCGTTCCGGGGCTCGCGGACGGCGACGTGAACCCTGCCGTCGACGACCTGTTCGGCATGGCGCACGCCGATGGCGAGTGTCGAGTCCTCTGTTTCTCGCCCCGTCACGATCTCACGCTCGCGAAGATGTCACCGGCGGAACTCGGCGTGGTGATCGACCTGTGGCGCGATCAGTTCGAGGAGCTCGGTGAGAGCTGGGAATGGGTGCAATTGTTCGAGACACGGGGAGCGATCTCGGGCGCATCGAACCCGCATCCGCACGGCCAGATCTGGTCCTCGAACTTCCTGCCGAACGAGATCGCGACCGAGACGGCGGCACAGTCCGGCTACTGGTCGACGCATCGATCGCCGATGTTGCTCGACTATGCGGAACGTGAGGTGGCGGTCCGTGACCGAGTCGTGGCGGTGAACGAGCAATGGGTCGCAGTGGTGCCCTACTGGGCGTATTGGCCGTACGAGACGCTCGTGCTCCCGCGCCGGCCGTTGTCGTCGTTCGCCGACGTGGACGACGGTGATTCCGAGGCGCTCGCCGACGTGCTCGGACAGATGCTCCGCGCCTTCGACCGGCTCTTCGGCGTCCCGTTCCCGTACTGCTCCGGGTGGCACGGAACGCCGCGCTCCGGCGGCGACGGACCGCAACTGCACGCGCACTACTACCCGCCGCTGTTGCGGTCCGCCGACATCGCCAAGATTCCCGCGAGTTACGAACTGCTCGCGAACCTCCAACGCGACCTGACACCCGAGTCCGCCGCCGCCGACCTCCGCGCCGTCCTGTAGAAAACGTGGATTGGTGCCAGTCGCCGATGCACATTTTGGGATGATGCGGCGATGGCCCACGGCACCCACGACTACGACATCGACCCGCGCAACGAGTCGATCGTCATCGGCATCAACGACGAACTGCTCCCGCGCGAGCGGGCGATGGTGTCGGTCTTCGACAGCGGATTCATGCTCGGCGACGGGGTCTGGGAGGGCATCCGGGTGCACCACGGAAAGCCGGCCTTCCTCGACGACCACCTCCGCCGCCTGTACGAAGGCGCGAAGGGGATCGACATGGACATCGGCCGGACGCCCGACGAGTTGGCCCAGCTGATCCAAGCGACCCTCGACGCGAACGCGATGGGCCCCGACACCGACGGCGTCCACATTCGCCTCATGATCACGCGCGGCGTCAAATCGACGCCGTACCAGGACCCGCGCTTCACGATCACGCCGCCGACGATCGTGGTCATCCCCGAGTACAAGACCGCGCGGCCCGAGACGCTCACCCAGGGGGTGCGCCTGTACACGGTGTCGATTCGGCGTGGACGGCCCGACGTGCAGGACCCGAAATGGAACTCGCACTCGAAGTTGAACTGCATCTCGGCGTGCATCCAGGCCGCGAAGGCGGGTGCCGACGAGGCGTTGATGCTCGATCCGCAGGGTTTCGTCGCAACGTGCAATTCGACGCACTTCTTCATCGTCCGCCATCCCGATGGACCCGATGGTGCGCCCGAGGTGTGGACGTCGACCGGTGACTACTGCATCCCGGGGATCACCCGTCGAAACGTGTTGCGCCTGTGCGGCGAGCACGGGATCACGGCGCGGGAGAAGAACTTCAGCGTGACCGAGTGCTACGGCGCCACCGAGGCGTTCGTGACCGGGACGTTCGCCGGCATCGCGCCGGTCACGGAGATCGACGGCCGCACCGTCGGAACCGGGGAGCGTGGTCCCGTGGTCGAGCAGCTCCAGCAGCACTACGTCGCCCTCCTCGATCGCGAGTGCCGATGACCCGGATCGCGATGTGGTCGGGGCCGCGCAACCTGTCGACCGCGATGATGCGCAGCTGGGAGAACCGGGCCGACACCGAGGTGATGGACGAGCCGTTGTACGCCGCGTATCTGCAGGCGACCGGACTCGACCATCCCGCTCGCGACGAGATCCTCGCGACCCTCCCGACCGACGGGGACGAGGCGATCGCGGCATGCCTGGCTGCGCCGCTGCACGCGGAGATCAGCTACCAGAAACACATGGCGCATCACCTGTACCCCGGCCTCGATCGATCGTGGATCGGAGAGTTCCGGAACTGTCTGCTGCTCCGCGACCCGCGACGGGTGCTGGCGAGCTACACACAGGTGCGCGGCGACGTCACCCTCGACGACATCGGGATCCCCCAGCAGGTCGAGCTCGCCGAGCACTGCGACGTGGTGGTCGACTCGGCCGACTTCCTCACCGACCCCCGTGCCTACCAGGTCGAGATCTGTCGCCGATTCGACGTTCCGTTCGACGAGGCGATGATGTCGTGGCCCCCCGGTCGGCGCGACAGCGATGGTGTGTGGGCGCCGCACTGGTACTCGTCGGTCGAGGCATCCACCGGGTTCGGACCCGCGCCAGCTGCCGACGCGCCGTCGCTGGCGGACGACCTCGTCGACATCGCCACCGAGGCGATGGAGATCTACGAGACCCTCCGCCACGACCGGCTGGTGATCTGAGTCCGGGGACTTCGTTGCGAGCAGAAGCCCTACGCGAGGTGTACGGAGGCCGCGTGATCGAGATCGAGGACGGTGCGATGACCGCCGCTGACGATCATCACCACTGAGGTGTCGGCACTCGTGCGGTCCATCGGCGTCACGTCTCCTCGGCGGCGGCCTCGACCAGCGCGGTGAGGAACCGATCGTTGGCTGCCTGGTCCGACACGGTGACGCGTATCCCGACGTCGTCGAACACGCGGGTGACCACGCCACGACGCTCGAGCGCGAGCCCGAGGTCGGCCGAGCGCTCCATCAGCGGCAACCACACGAAGTTGCCCTGCGGCTCCGGAACGTCCCAGCCGGCGGAGCGAAGTGCAGCCGCGACCCGGGACCGTTCGGCGACGACACCGGCGACCCGTTCGCGCATCTCGTCCTCGGCGGCGAGACTCGCTCGCGCCGCTGCTTGCGCCAGCGCGTTGACGGCGAACGGCACGAGCGTGCGGTCGATCATGCCGATCACGTCGGGCTGGCCGAGCGCATAGCCGACGCGGAGGCCCGCGAGACCATGTGCCTTGCTGAACGTGCGGGTGATGACGAGATTCGGGTACTCGGCGAGCAGGCGGGTGGAGTCGGTGACGCGTTCGTCGGTCACGAACTCGTCGTACGCCTCGTCGAGCACGACGATGCACGTCGCCGGAACCGCGTCGAGGAACGTCACGATCTCGTCGGTCCCGACGACGGTGCCGGTCGGATTGTTCGGGTTCGTGATGAAGGCGACCTTCGTTCGATCGGTGACCGCTTCGGCGAGGGCCGGGAGGTCGAAGGTCTCGTCCCGCAGGGGCACCCGGACCTGTTCCGCCTCCACCAGCTGGGCGAACAGCGGGTAGGCCTCGAACGATGGCCAGCACATCGCGACCTCGTCGCCCGGTTCGACGAAGCCGAGCAGGATCTGTTGGAGGATCCCGGCCGACCCGGCGCCGACGGTGACCTGGTCGACCCGGATGCCGAGATGCCGGGCGAGGTCGGCACGCAGCTCGGCCGCTCCGTGGTCGGGGTACAGATTGGCCTCCTCCGCGATCAGGGCGATCGCCTCCGCGACGGACGGCAGCGGCCCGAACGGGGCTTCGTTGGAAGCGAGCTTGATCGCGTCGGCGACACCGTGGTCGGCTTCGGCGGCCGCTGCGGATCGTCCGGGCTTGTACGCCGGCAGGGCGGCGATGGAGGGTCGTGGTCGTCCGGTCACCGGACGAGTCTGGCACCATTGCGTGGGTGACGGACAGTGCCGAGCCAGACGCACCGGGTCAGAGTCGTGCGGAGGTCCCGTCGGACCATCGGGTGATCTGGGAGCCCGCGGCCGATGCGTGGCACCAGAGCCGGCTGGGTGACTTCGCCCGTCACGTCGGGTCGACCGGCGGCCCGACGCTGACCGACTACGAGGAGACGCTGCGCTGGTCATTCGAGCAGCCCGGGGCGTTCTGGCGCTCCGTCGCCGACTGGACGGGCGTGCGGTTCCACTCACCGCCGAGCGAGACCCGCGCGTCGTCCGAGATGCCGGGCACCCGGTGGTTTCCCGGCGCGACACTCAACCACGCCGAACTGGCCCTGCGTCAGGCATCGCTGACCCCCGACGAGACCGCCATCGTGTCGGTCAGCCAGTCCCGTGCCCGCGTCGTACTCTCGTGGGCGGAACTCACCGACCAGGTCGCGCGGTGTCGGATGGGGTTGGTCGAACGCGGTGTCGGGCGGGGCGACCGCGTCGTCGCCTACCTGCCGAACATCGCCGAGACCACCGTGGCGTTCCTCGCGGTCGCGAGCCTCGGTGCGATCTGGTCGTCGTGCGCCCCCGAGTTCGGTGTGCGCGCCGTGACCGATCGGTGGACCCAGGTCGAACCGACGCTGCTGTTGACCGTCGATGGCTACTGGTACGGATCGAAGCACATCGACCGGTCGTCGCACGTGGCACAGATCCTCGACGCGCTGCCGTCGCTCGAACACGTCGTCCGGTTGCCGTACCTCGATCCCGACGGCGACGACGGGTGGTCGACGCTGCTCGACCATGATCCGGGCGCGGCGGCTGCGGCCATGGCGTTCGAGTCGGTGCCGTTCGACCACCCGCTCTACGTGCTGTTCTCGTCGGGGACGACAGGCCTGCCGAAGCCGATCGTCCACGGCCACGGCGGGATCACGCTCGAACACGCGAAGGCCCTCGCGTTGCACTACGACCTCGGTCCCGGCGACCGATTCACCTGGTTCACCACGACCGGCTGGATGATGTGGAACTTCCTCACGTCGGCAGCGCTGGTGGGGGCGACCGCGGTGCTGTTCGACGGCGATCCGGGCGCGCCGGACCTGAGCACGCTCTGGCGGCTCGCGGCGGACGAGGAGGTCGACGTCGTCGGCGTGAGCGCACCGTTCGTGATGGCGTGTCGCAAGGCTGATCTCCATCCGGGAGCCGAGTTCGACCTCTCGCACCTCCGGCATCTCGGCTCGACCGGCGCACCGCTTCCGGCCGAGGGCTTCGAATGGATCCACGACGAGGTCGGTGCCGATGTGCAGATCGGATCGCTCAGCGGCGGGACCGATGTCTGTACCGGCTTCGTCGGGCCGGCCCCGACGGTCCCCGTGCGGGTGGGCGAGATCTCCACACGGATGCTGGGATGCGACGTCCAAGCCTTCCGTCCGGACGGCTCGCGATGTGCGCCGGGGGAGACGGGAGAGCTGGTGATCACGCAGCCGATGCCGTCGATGCCGGTCGGTTTCTGGGGCGACGACGACGGTTCGCGGCTGCGCTCGGCCTACTTCGAGGACTTCGACGGGGTCTGGACGCACGGTGACTGGATCACGTTCACCGACACCGGCGGATGCATCATCACGGGCCGGTCGGATGCGACGCTCAATCGTGGGGGCGTCCGGCTCGGGACGAGCGACTTCTACACGGTGGTCGAATCGCTTCCCGACGTGGCGGACAGCATCGTGGTCCATCTCGAGGATCGCGAGGGCGGCCCCGGGGAGCTGATCCTGCTGCTCGCGCTCGTCGACGGCGCGGAGCTGTCGAACGAGTTGATCGGCGAGATCCGGCGTCAGCTGCGCACCGAGCTGTCACCCCGCCATGTTCCCGACACGATCGACCAGATCCCGACGGTGCCGCGCACGCTGTCCGGCAAGAAGCTGGAGGTCCCGGTGAAGGCGATGTTGCTCGGTACCCCGGCCGCCGACGCTGCGTCCCGTGACTCCCTTGCCGACCCCGCCGCGCTCGACGCCATCACCGCCTGGATCGGGCAGCGTGCCACCTCCGGGGGCAGACACCAGCGGTAGCACCTTGCTGATTCGGCGCCCATGTGCGAACGTGTGTTCGTGAAACCAACGGCGTCGATCCTGCATGCGGATCTCGACTCGTTCTACGCGTCGGTCGAGCAGCGGGATGACCCGAGCCTGCGAGGCAAGCCGGTCGTTGCGGGCGGCGGAGTCGTGCTCGCCGCGAGCTACGAGGCGAAGCGGTACGGCGTCCGCACGGCGATGCCCGAGCACAAGGCGCGGCGATTGTGTCCGGACCTGATCGTCGTTCCCGCGCGGTTCGACGCGTACTCCCAGGCCAGCAAGGACGTCTTCGAGATCTTCCACGACACGTCTCCGCTGGTCGAGGGCATCTCGATCGACGAGGCGTTCCTCGACGTCACCGGACTCCGCACGATCTCCGGCACCCCGGTCGAGATCGCATCGAAACTCCGGGCTGACGTCCGCGACAAGATCGGCTTGCCGATCACGGTGGGTGTGGCGCGCACCAAGTTCCTCGCCAAGGTGGCGAGCGGGGTCGGCAAACCCGACGGACTGCTGTTGGTCGAACCCGAGGGGGAGCTCGACTTTCTCCACCCGCTGCCGGTCGACAAGCTGTGGGGTGTGGGTGCGATCACCGCCGCGAAGCTGGACGCGCGCGGCATCCGCACCGTCGGTGAGGTCGCCGCGATGGACCTCGCGGTACTCACCACGATCGTCGGCGTGGCCTCGGGCCGACAGCTGCACGCGCTCGCCCACAACGTCGATGCGCGGCGAGTGGAGACGGGCAGGCGTCGCGGTTCGATCGGGTCGCAACAGGCGCTCGGCCGGCGGCCGCGGACTCGCGACGAGATCGCCGTCGTCCTGCTCCGCCTGGTCGATCGGGTGACCCGGCGGATGCGCCGCGCCGACCGGGCGGGTCGCACCGTCACCTTGCGCTTCCGGTTTGCCGACTTCACCCGGGCGACGCGTGCGTCGTCGTTGCCCCAGCCGACGTCGGCGACGACACCGCTGCTCGCGACCGCACGAGCCGTTCTCGACCAGTCCTGGGAGATGATCGACGAGCGCGGCGGGCTGACCCTGATCGGGCTGTCGATCGGGAATCTGGTCGACGTTCGCGACGGTGTCGGGATCCAGCTGTCGCTGCCGTTCGAACGTTCGCAATCCGACGTACTCGACACCGCGCTCGACGCGGTGCGTGATCGTTTCGGCGCGGCGAGCCTCACCCGCGCCGCCACCGTCGGAAGCAACGCCGACTTCGGCGTCCCCATGCTCCCCGACTGACCCGATGCACAGGTCGGTGCCATCGGGTGTCAGACACCGGATGG
>NZ_BAOL01000102.1 GCF_000350145.1 Ilumatobacter nonamiensis YM16-303
TCGACCGGTTCCTGCTGAGGATCTCCATCGGCTACCCGGGTCGCGAGGCCGAGTTGCAGATGCTCGACGACGGCGGGTCGAGCGACGCCATCGCTGCGCTGCAGCCGGTGGTGAGTTCCGCGGAGGTCCTCACGATGATCGAGGCGGTGCGATCGGTCTACATGGCCTCGGCCCTCAAGGCATATCTCGTCGACCTCGCCGACGCCAGTCGACGCCACCCGGCCATCGAACTCGGTCTGTCGCCCCGCGCCACCCTCCAGCTCGCGGCCGCCGCCAAGGCGCAGGCTGCGGCGAAGGGCCGCAATTACGCGACTCCCGATGACGTGAAGTTCGTCGGCACGGCTGCGCTCGCGCACCGCATCGTCATCAGCCCGGACCACGCGTCCCGGATGTCCGCGGACGACGCGATCCGGGAGGTGTTCGCCGCGGTTCCCGTCCCGGTGGCGCGGACGTGACGGAACCCCGGTGAGCCAGGCCGACGTGAGGATCCGTCGTCGATGACCCGATACGGCCTGCTCGCCATCGTCGCCGCTCTCATCGCGATCGCGATCGGACGCGCATTCGGCGTGGTCGAACTGTTCGTGATCGGCGCCGGATTCGCCGGCGCTTTCGTGGCCGCGGTCGCCTTCGTCGGTCTGCGCTCCCCCCACGTGTCCGGTGCGCGCCGGATCCGGCCATCGATTCTCGTCGCCGGCGATGTGGGCCACGTCGACCTCGAACTCCGCCACACCGGAGCGCTCCGTTCCACCCGGTTCACGCTCCGCGAGCGGGTACGCCGGGCGCACGTCGCCGACCACGTCGCCGAACTCTCGGTCGAGCCGATGCCGGCTCGCGGAACGGTCACGGCCACCTACCAACTCCCGACATCCCAACGCGGAGCGATCGACCTCGGTCCGTTGGAGGCCGTCGTCACCGACCCGCTCGGGTTGCTCCGCCGAACCCGTCTGGTCGCCGGCACCGATCGGATCACCGTCGCTCCCCGTTCGCATCAGCTCGCGATGCCCGAGCTCGGAAGCGGCCCGCTCGGGCGTCATCTCCTGGCCCAGGCGCGTCGACTCGGCCCCGGCGAATTCCACGGGCTGCGCGAGTACGTCGACGGTGACGAGCCGCGGACGATCCATTGGCGCGCGTCGGCGCGCAGCGACGGTCTCCTGGTGAAACAGCACGAGGTCGAAGGGCTGCGGCGAATGCTGATCGTCCTCGACACCGACCCGGATTCGTATGCGGACCCGATGTCGTTCGAGCGGGCGGTCACCGCGGCAGCAAGCCTCGCGTTGAGCGCCGTCCACGCCGACCTGGTGACACGGTTCGTCTCCGGTGACGTCGACCTCCGCGGACCCGACGTCGCGGCGGACGCGCTGCGGGTGCTCGCCGAGGTCCAGCCGGACGGAGCGCCGCTGCCGATGTTCGATCACGAGTCGGGCGAAGGCGTCGGTCTGCTCGTCTCGATCGCCGGTTCGCGTGACGCCACCGGTCATCGGCGCGCCCGGAGCGTGGTCGATCCGACGCAGGCCACGGTCATGGTGACAACCGACGAAACAACCCGCTCCGCGATCGGTGTGACCGCGCGGACCGAGGCAGAATTCCTCTCGAATTGGAATGCGCTCGTCGGACGCGCCGGTGTCCGGCGACCGGTCGGCGCAGGAGCCCGTGCAGGAGGCAAGCGGTGACGTCCGAACATCGAGAGGAGACGCATTCACTCGCCGCCGATGTCGGCGCGTCAGCGGCGCTGTTCCTGTACTCGGTCGCCGTCGCAGCGGGTTTCGCTCGTGTGTTCAGCGGATGGGACTGGTTCGACAATCTGGTCGCCGTCGCCTTCGTCGGCCACGCGGTCGCGCTGGTTCTCCGCCGCACGCGCGTGCCGATCTGGATCGCGTTTCCGATCACCGGATTCGCGCTCGTGTGGTTGATCGGGTTCACCTACTACCGAGAGTCGTACAGTCTGTTGCTCCCCACGTCGGACACGTGGGAACTGTTCCGATTCGACCTCGACGTGGTCGGCGAGAGTTTCCGGTCGGCAGTGGCCCCGGTCCCGTTCGCCGGTGGCTGGGACGCACTTGCTGCCATCGGGATCGCGGCGGCCGTGCTGCTGTCGGACACGTTCGCGTTCCGGGCCTACGCACGCGCGGAAGCGCTGGTTCCCGGCGGCGTGCTGTTCGTGTTCGTGGCCGCGCTCGGAACCGACCGCGACCGGATCGCATCGACGACCGCCCTCGTCGCGGCCGGCGTGGTCGCCACGATCGTGCTGCGCTACCACCATGCGCCGGAACGGGTGACCACCGTCGGTCGCGCTCGGGGCCGCCTCGCGACCGCACTTCCGGTCGCACTCGGGTCCGCGCTGTCGGTCGGGTTGATCGCCGGTGTCATCGGACCGCGCCTCCCGGGAGCCGACGCGGAGCCGATCTACGAAACGCGTGGGGGCGGCAGCGGCAGCGTCACCGAGGTGACCAGTCCGCTGGTCGACATCCGATCTCGACTCACCAATCGCGAGACCACCGAACTCTTCACCGTCCAGGCGAACGCGCCCTCCTATTGGCGATCATCGGCACTGTCGGAGTTCGACGGCACGACGTGGCGGCTTCCGGATGGTCCGCTCGTCCGGGCAGACGGCACCATCGCGGTCGAACGTCCCGACTCCACCGACATCCAGCAGGAGATCACGATTGCCGCGCTCGGCGGGCAGTTGCTCCCCGCCGCCGCCGATCCGATCGTTGCGCAAGGCGACGCCGACCTCCGGTTCAGCGAGGTCAACGCGACGATCCTGAAGACCAGCGGCGACCTGGAGTCGGGGGACCAGTTCTCCGTGCTCTCGGCCTCCCCGCAATTCTCCGCAGCAGTGCTCTCGACGGCCACGTCGAACGATCCCGGCGACGCGATCTACACCGCACTCCCCGCCGATTTCCCGGAATCGATTCGCGAGACCACACTCGAGGTGACGGCCGGCGCCACCTCCAGTTTCGAAGCCGCGCGGATGCTGCACGACTGGATGCGCGACCCGGACGAGTTCACGTACAGCCTCGAGGTCCAGGAGGGGCACAACAACAACGCGCTGGAATCGTTCCTCCAGAATCGGATCGGATACTGCGAGCAGTTCGCCGGGGCGTACTCGGCGATGTTGCGATCGATCGGGATCCCGTCTCGCGTCGCCGTCGGATTCACGCAGGGCGACGACGACGGCAATGGCCTGTACTCGGTCCTGGGCCGAAACGCCCACGCGTGGTCGGAGGTCTGGTTCGACGGAATCGGCTGGGTGCCCTTCGACCCGACCCCCACCCGGGGCGCACCGGGGGCGACCGAGTACACCGGTGTCGAGCCGCAGCAGGCGGAAGGTCCGGGCGACGCTGCCGACGCCGATGGGGCCGCTCCCCCGGCCTCGGCGCCGGCGCCGGCCACCACCATCGTGCCCGGTCAACTCGACCCCTCAGCGACCACCGTGCCGGCCGTCCCCGACCTCGGCGACCAGCCGACCGGTTCGGACGTCGCGGCTGCGACCACCGACGACAGCGGCGGAATCCCGTGGCGGGTGCTGCTGGCCGTGGCCTTCGTCGGGCTCGTGATCGCGCTCCCGGCGCTGATTCGCCGGGTCCGCCGATCGGCGGTTCGATCACCGCGGTCACAGGTGGCGCACCTGTGGGCCCGCGCGATCGACGCACTGGAGACAACCGGCCTCGATGACGCTGCCGGGCGGACACCCGCCGAGACGGCGGTCGAAACCGCCCACGTCTTCCCGGTCGCTGCGCGACCGATGCAGGCGCTGGCCGAGGTGATCACGTACGTCAACTACGCACCGGACGGAGTCGATCACCTCGACGATCCCGGACAGTACGGGGTCAGCCTCCTCGAGAACTGTGCGCAGTGGGTCCGTCAGGTGGAACGGGCCGTCACCGACTCACTCGGCCCGGCGGACCGCGCCCGGCGGTACTTCACGCACCTCGGCTGAAGCCGGCGCTGATCAGTCGGCGACGTCGCTCTGCTCGTCGGGGCGACGAGCGTGCAACCATGCCGAGATCGGCAGTTGCCCGAGCTGTTCACGGCCCAGGAGTCGGATCTCGGACTCCAACTTGACCGCCATGAACACGACGAACAAGAACGCGGCGAACGCCGCGATGAAGCTGACCGCAAGGCAGACCACCGTGACGGCGAGGCCGAGCACGAGCCCGAGCACCAGCAGCGCCGACCGACGCCGCGACACGCGATAGCCGCGTTGAGCGAACGTGGGGTCCTGCTCCAGCTCCTCTTCGATCTGACGAAGGATGCGCTGCTCGTCTTCGGACAGTGGCACGACATCATCATCGCACGTCGGCGAGCGTTCCTCAACGCGGTCGGTCAGGTTCCTCACCGGGATGATCGAGCGTTCGATCGGCGCGACCACCCTCGAGGGACAGCACCGGCACCCCCCAGCCCCGCGAGATCGACAGGACTCGGATCCCGAAGATCACCGCGATGGGGATCCAGAACACGGCTCGCGGGTCGAGATCGAGCTCCACCAGTGCCACGTAGAGCAGTGCTCCGACGAATGCGGCGGTGGCGTAGTACTCGCCGTTCCGGAGTACGTCGGGGACCTCGTTCGCGAGGAGGTCGCGGATGATTCCACCACCGACTCCGCCGATCACCCCGAGAATCGCCGCGGAGATCGGCGAGGCGCCCGCCAGGAAGGCGACGTTGGCACTCGTGATCACGAACAACGCCATTCCGGCGGCATCGCTGAGCACGATCAGGTTGTAGCGCTCGCTCCACTGGATCATCCCGGCCCGGTGCAGCGGGATCGCCGCGATGGCGGTGAGCGCGGCGACGAGGATGAACGTCGGGCTGGCCACCCAGAACACGGGCACCTCTCCGAGGAGCAGATCGCGAAGGGTTCCACCGCCCACGCCCACGATGCAGCCCATCACCACCACGCCGGCGATGTCCATCCGCTTGCGTGCGGCGAGCATCGCCCCGGAGATGGCGAACGCGATCGTGCCGGCGTACTCGAGCACGTCCTGCAGCACGCCGAGGACTTCGGTGGTCCCGTCGGCCGCTGCCTGTGCGATCAACGAGCTGCCGGGCATCCGGTGATCATCGCGCGTCGCCCGGACGATCTCGATCCTCGGAATCGCCCGAACGACTCGACCGAACATCGGGCCCCCACTGTTGGGCACCCTTCTTCGTCACCCGCACCCGGCCGCCCTCGACGGTGGACGCGGGAGCGATCGACGAGATCCCGAACCGCTCGCGGATCGCGTCGATCGCCGACGTGGCGTCGTCGGCCGGAGCATCGTCGAGGAGCGAGAGCTGGGCGGACATCGGGCCGAGGTTGGAGCCGGCGACCCCGATCAGCCGGACGCCAGGAGATGGGTCGATGCCGGCCAGCAGCGGCGACAGCGCATCGACGATCGCCGGTCCGGTGTTGACGGGATCGGGCGGCGTGATCGAGCGGGTAATCGTCCGGAATCCGGCATCGAAGCGCACCTTCAACGTGACCGTACGTGCGGCCACATCGGCGCGACGAAGGCGATGCGCGACGGCGTCGGCGAGCCGCACGATGTGGCGCCGGAGTTCGTCGGCGCCGTGCACGTTCTCGGAGAACGTCTCCTCGTGGCTGATGGACTTCGCTTCGCGCAACGGCTCGACCTCGCGGTCGTCGGCACCCACCGCGAGTGCCGCCAGGTGTTGCGCCTGGTTGGCTCCGAGGGCAGTGGTGAGCACCGGGAGGTCGATCCGGCGCAGGTCACGCACCGATGAGATGCCGAGGCGGGTCAGCTTGTCGAGGGTCGCGGGTCCGACTCCCCAGAGCCGCTGTACCGGCAGCGGGTCGAGGAAGTCCTGCTCCGTTCCCGGTTCCACCACGGTGACCCCCTCTCCGGGGTCGATCCGCTGCGCGTGCGCCACGGGTTTCGCCTGCACCGACGCGAGCTTGGCCAGGAACTTGTTCGGGGCGACGCCGACGCTGCACGCCAGTCGGAGCTCGTCGGAGATCTCGGCACGGATTCGCTCCGCAATCGTGCGACCGTCGCCGAACAGCCGCAGCGATCCGGTCACGTCGAGGAACGCTTCGTCGAGGGACAACGGTTCGACGAGCGGCGTGTAGCGGTCGAAGATCTCGCGCACCTCGCCACTGACCTCGCCGTAGTGATCGTGATCGCCGGGCAGGAACACCGCGTGCGGACACCGGCGGCGGGCGATCGCCGACGGGAGCGCCGAGTGCACGCCGAACCGACGCGCCTCGTACGACGCAGCGGCCACCACGCCGCGATTCCCGGTTCCCCCGACGACGACCGGCTGACCGACGAGTTCGGGATGGCGGCGCAGTTCGACCGACACGAAGAACGCGTCCATGTCCGCATGCAGGATCGTCCTGGCACGCGGCGACTCCATCAGCCCAGTATCGCTGGCCGGACCGCCCGGCTCCTCTTCACAGCGTTAGCCTGCGCGTCGATGTCCTCCTCCGAAACCGACCGCCCGCTCTCGGCGATCCCCTCGGTGGGCGTCCGCATCGGTGCGTTCGCGGCGATCCTGCTCAGCGGACTGGCAGGGGGCCTGATCGGCTACTCGCTCGTCGAACTGCAGTGCGACGGTGATTGCGCGATTCCCACCGGCATCGGTCTCCTCGTCGGTGCCGTCACCGCGGCCGGTGGAATGGCGATCGTCGCGGTCCTCGTGATGCGAGCGCTCGGCGAGTGGCGCGAGGTCAACGACCGTGAACGCGCGGGCCACTCCTCGAACACGTCCTGGTGAATTCTGTGCGGAGGGCGCGGCCGAGTCGGACGCGAAGTGCGAGGGTGAACGGATGATCGACGAACTCCGCTCCCTCTGCGACGACATCGCCCGCGAGGCCGGGTCGTTCGCGCATCGCGCTCGCCGCGACCTCGGTCCCGGGGCGCGTGCGACGCACGACACCAAGTCGAGCGCAGTCGACCCGGTCACCGAGTTCGATCGGGCGACCGAGGCGCTCGTGGTCGAACGCATCCGCGCGGCGCGCCCGGACGACTCGATCGTCGGTGAGGAGGGCGCGAATCATCGCGGTGAGTCGGAGTACGAGTGGCACATCGACCCGATCGACGGCACGGTCAACTTC
>NZ_BAOL01000101.1 GCF_000350145.1 Ilumatobacter nonamiensis YM16-303
GAGATGTTCGACGTGATGGTCGATCGGCTCGAAACCGTCGAGCAGGAGCGCTCGCTCATGCTCTCGTCGATCTCGCACGACCTGCGCACTCCGCTCGCTGCGCTGCGAGCGGCGGTCGAGGCGATCCGCGATGGGGTCGCGCCGGATCCCGACATGTACCTGGTGGGGATGGAACGTCAGGTACGTGCCCTGTCCGCGCTCGTCGACGATCTGCAGTTGCACAGCCGGATCGTGAGCGGCACCTTCGAGCTCAACCGGACCTGGCTCGATCTGACCGAGCTGGCCGACGAGGCGATGGAGACCGTGCGCCCACTCGCCGAGCAGCGCACGGTGAAACTGCTGCTCGAGGCCGACGAGCGGGTGATGCTCGACGCCGACGGCTCACAGCTCGCGCGGGTCGTGCGCAACCTGCTCGACAACGCGATCCGCCACGCACCCTCCGGCTCGGTCGTGCTGGTCCAGATCGGGCGCTCCGACGGGTCGGCGGTGCTCCGGGTGATCGACGAGGGTGCCGGCTTCCCGGCGGAGTTCCGTGACCGTGCGTTCGAGCCGTTCACGCGAGTCGACGAGGCGCGGGACCTCCGAACGGGCACCGCCGGTCTCGGACTGTCGATCGCCAAGGGAATCGTGACCGCCCATTCCGGCACGGTCGGTCTCGTCGACGGCCCCGGCGGCATCGTCGAGATCCGCCTTCCACTCTGACCGCATGTCAGCCGGGGTCTGACCCCCGTCGATATGCGATCGCGGCGGCCGCGAGGCCGTCGATCAGCGACTCGGTGTGCGGTGTGAGCTCGGGCCCTTCCCAATCCCACCACAGCGGGCTCGTGCCCCGTACCCGTGGTGGGAGTTCGATCTGGACGCCGCCGTGTCTCGGCACGTTGACGGGGTTCAGGTCGTGGAGACCGCGCAGCTGCTTGGGGATCGAATCGAGCTCGGTGACGACGTCGTATGCCGGAAGGTGTCGGCGCAGCGTCACACCGACGTGTTCGGCGAAACCGCGGTTCTGGCCTCCGAGGAGCAGCGACCCGAACATGCCCCGTCGTCCGAACCCGTGGATCGTCACGACGATGTCCACGTGATCGAGGAACTCGGCGAGCGCAGCGGACTCCCCGGGCACGACGGTCGTGGACGGAAAGTGCGCACGCATGCCGGCGGGTTGGAGAACGGCGTAGAGCGATGCATCGGCAGCGTCGGCCGCCCGCCTCGCGATCACGTCGGTCATCAGCTCGAGATCACCGCCGTGGTACGCCATGAATCCGACGGGTCCGCGCAACTCGCAGACTTCCTCCACTCCGGGCCTGCCCAGCACCGTTGCGAAGTCGCCCATGCCCGCCATCATGCATCGTGTCGACCGACGCCGTCGCCCCGAGCCCGCACACCTGTGCCAAACGGTGTCTGACACGGGATGGGCCAAACGGTGTCTGACACGGGATGGGCCGTACGATGCAATCGATGCTCGTCTGGATGGACCTCGAAATGACCGGCCTGGATCACACGTCGGACGTGATCGTCGAGATCGCCACGCTGGTCACCGACGACGAGTTGAACATCGTCGCCGAGGGTCCCGACCTCGTGGTCACGGCGAGCGAGGACGAACTTGCGGCCATGGATCCGTTCGTCGTCGCGATGCACACGAAGTCGGGGTTGCTCGATCAGATCAAGGCGTCGACGATCACCCTCGCGGAGGCGGGCGAGCAGACGCTCGCATTCATCCGCCAACACGTTCCCGAGGAACGGAGTGTTCCGCTCTGCGGCAACTCGATCGGGACCGACCGGCGGTTCCTCGCTGCATACCTGCCCGAGATCGAGGAGTACCTGCACTACCGCTCGATCGACGTGTCGAGCGTCAAGGAGCTCGTCAAGCGCTGGTACCCGGATCTCGACGCGAGCCGGCCGCGCGGCCAGGGAAGTCATCGGGCCCTCGACGACATCCGCGAATCGGTGAAGGAACTCGCGTACTACCGCGAGCACGTGTTCGTGCCCGTCGGCGAAGTCGAGGACGCTGTCGACGCGAACGCCTCGGACGACGACGAGTAATTCCCGTCATCGCTGCGAGTCCGATGGGTACGTTCGGCGCGGCGGCGTCCGAGCTCGAATGAGGTTCCGGGCTCGGGCGCCGCACGAGCCCGCCATGACGGCATCCGATACGTTGCGATCATGCGCGCAGTTGTTCTCCGTGACCATGGCGGCCCCGAGGTCTTGACGATCGAGGAGGTCGACGACCTCGCCCCGGGACCCGACCAGATCCTCGTGTCCGTGGCCCACACCGCCCTGAACCGGGCGGACACGTTGCAGCGTCAAGGCGGGTATCCCGATCCGCGGAACCGTGACATCGAGATTCCGGGCCTCGAGTACGCCGGAACGGTCTCGGCGATCGGCTCCGACGTGGTCGAGTGGCAGGTCGGCGACGAGGTGATGGGCATCGAGAGTGGCGGGTGCTACGCCGAGCAGGTCGTGACGCACGCTCGCCACGCATTGCGGGTGCCCGACTCGGTCGAACTCCGCGACGCCGCGGCGATCCCCGAGGTGTTCCTCACAGCGTGGGATGCGCTGGTCGTGCAGGGCGGGCTGACGAGTGGTCGCTGGGCGCTCGTGCACGCCGGGGCTTCCGGCGTCGGGACCGCGGGGATCCAGATCGCGAAGGCGATCGGAGCGCGCATCGCCGTGACGTGTTCGGCGGGCAAGGCGGAAGCGTGCCGGGAGCTCGGAGCTGATCTCGTGCTCGAGCGCAGCCCGGCCGACTGGTTGGGCGAACTGCAGGCGGCGGTCCCGGACGGTGTCGACACGATTCTCGATGTGGTCGGGGGCGACGAGGCCGACCGCAACTTCCGAGCGATCGCGACCGACGGGACGATCGTTCAGGTCGGTTTGATGGGTGGCGGCAAGACGCCGATCAACATGGGACTGCTGCTCATGAAGCGAATCACCTGGATCGGCACGACGCTGCGCTCACGTCCGCTCGAACGCAAACTCGCCCTGTGTCAGCGGTTCACGAGCGAGATCGTGCCGCTGTTCGAGTCCGGGGCGCTGACGCCCGTGATCGACTCGCGCTACCCGTTCGACGAGATCGCCGATGCGCATCGGCACATGGAGTCGAACGCGAACATCGGCAAGATCCTCATCGATCTCTGATCGCGGATCACGCCGCAGCGGGGGCGTCGGGGTCCGCGTCCGGTTCGTCGGGAGCGAGCATGCGTCGGTAGCTGAACCAACCGCCGACCGCGAGCACGACGACCGCCCCGGCGATGAACGGGATCACCGGGAAAGCGTCCGAGCCGCCGGAACTGGGCTCGCCGTAGGTGAACGACACGGCGCCGGCGATCACATGTCCGTCGATGGGAACGGGGGCGAGGTACTGAACGAAGTACGTGCCTTCGCGCTCGACCTCGTCGAAGTCGAGTCGGGCGGTGGTGTCGCCCGTGCGCACGGTCGTGCCACCGATGTCCTCGAACTCGTTGTCGCCGAGGTCGTACGTGAGGAACATCGCGACGTCGTCGCTGATCACTTCGCCGAAGTCGATCTCGACGGTGGAGATCGGTTCGTCGAGCGTGGACCGTGACTCGGGAGTCGAGCCCGCGATGTCGTCGTGAGCGGCCGCAGGTGCGGACCCCGCGAGCAGGGCACCGAGCGACACCGCGCCGACGGCGAGCAACCGCCGAACCCGTGCGCGTCGTGTGCTCACCGTGCCGTCCATGGCATCCATTCAATCAGCGCCCTCGGGGGTCGACATGACGACCCTTCCACGTCACAGCTCTTCCGGTCAGCAGCGTGATCGCACTCCGCACGACGATCGCCACGAAGACGACCACGAGAAGCGGGAAGAGCAGCGCGGCGAGCAGGCGGGTCGTGCCGGCGCGCCGACCCAGGATCCAGATCTGCAGCGCGATCAGCGGATACGCCCACGGGATCGCGATCCATCCTCCCGCGACCGAACAGAGCCATCCCGCCGTGGCGAGCGTGAGCCACCAGCGCGTCGATCGGGCGCCGTCGGCGAAGCTGCGCGTCCACCCGCGCACCAATTCGGCCATGCCGCTCGGGTACATGCGGAACGTGGTGGAGTCCGGAGCGCCGACGAACAGACGGGACCTCCCGATCGTGCGGGCGAGCGCGATGTCCTCGGTGTGTTTCGCACGGACATCCGGATGAGCATGGCCGCCGACCCGGTCGTACGTGGATCGTGCGACGGCGAGCACGGGCCCGAACGCCACGTTTGCCGCGGTCCGATGAGCGAACGGGGTGAACGCACCACACCCCATCAGGGCGGTGACGTTGCACAACAGGCTCGCCTGTTCTCCTGGCGTGTCCATCCGGTGCCAGGGCTGAACCGAGATCACGGTGTCGGGAGCGTCGGTCACCTGTGCCGCGAGGTCGTCGAGCAGGGTCGGCCCGGGGCGGACATCGGCATCGAGGAAGACGAGGATGTCCCCGGTGCTGGCCTGGGCCCCGGCGAAGCAGGCGTTCGGCTTGCCGAGCCAGCCATCCTGAAGCGGAGCCGCGGTGATGACCTCGGCGCCGTGTTCGCGGGCGATCGCCGCGGTGCCATCGGTCGAGTGATCGTCGACGACGATGATCCGGTCCCCTCGTCGGCGTTGATCCACCAACGGCTGCAGCAGATGGGAGAGTGCGTGGGCCTCGTTGCGAGCGGGAATCACGACGGTGACCGCGGTGCGCTCGGTCGTGATCGTCGGCGGCAACGACCGAGCGTTCCAGAGCAGGAACCACCCGATCGACCATCCGATCGCGAAGAGCGAGATGTCGACGACGGCGGGGTCGTTCGGCATCATCCCACTCTGACACGCGTTGCCCATACGCGGGTCTTTCGCGAGAAATCTTCGGCAGTGGCGGAAACCTCCTTGACCTCGGTCGTCCGTACGTGGTTGTCTGACTCCAGTGCCAACGAGGCGCGCAAGTACGAATTGACCCGACCGAAGGAGGCAGACCGATGACGACGACGCTGATCGCCCGCTCGCTGTTCGGTCGCGCCCGGACGGATCTGCCCATGTCGACGATGCCCGCGCACGCTTGTGCATCGGTTCACGTCCCGGCATCCGCACCGTCCATGTCCGTGTCCCCGGCCGCCGTCGCAACCACCACCGAGATGAATCTGTGGCTTGGTGGCGACGTGCAGGGTTCGGGTTTCGGCTCGAAGTACGCCACCAAGCGAATTGCACCCCGGCGCCTCGAAGGAATGACGTAGCACACGCAACGTCATCACCTCCTCCGAGGCCGCCGGGTTCATCAGAACCCGGCGGTTTCGTCGTTTTCGGCCCCATTTCTCCCACCACTCTCGACCCACACAGAAAGCACCACCGATGAAAGCCACGTTCAGCACCCCGGCCAACGGAATCAGCACCGTTGCGCGGTCCATTCCCTCGCCCGCAAGCACCCCCACCGATCCCACTGCAACTCCCGACCTGAAGGACACTTCCGTGAACACCCTCGACATCCCCAGCCTCGACCTGATCGCCCGTGAGGCCGAGCTCACCGAGCGTGAGCCGCTCGCCCCTGACAGTCCGAGACCGCCCGGCAGTGACGGACTCGTCGACCTCGACGAGTCGCTCGCAGCGCGGGCGCCGATCGCCCGCTGTGCGGACGGGAACGGCACCCTGACCGGGCTGTTCTTCTCCGACAACGTGGTCGACATCGCCCGGGCGAAGGCGATGTGCGCCCTGTGCCCGTTGCGCTTCGAGTGCCTCGAAGGCGCGCTCGAACGTGAGGAGCCGTGGGGCGTCTGGGGCGGCGAACTGCTGTCGGGTGGACGCATCGTCGCCAACAAGCGCCCGTGCGGCCGCCCGCCGAAGCACCCGCGGCCCGAGGTCGTCTACGACGAGATGGGCCCCGTGGGAGTCGTGGCGTAGCGGCGACGTGCGGGTTCGGCTGAGCCGCTGACCGGTGAGATGTGGGCGTACCCCCTGCGCTCACATCTCACCGGAGGGTGGAATCTTCGTTCCGGGAACGTTCAGGGGGTTGCGAGCGACCTGAACGGATGTGGTCATTAGCCTGCGGAACGTGAAGATCGAACGACCCCGACTGCTCGTCGGCTCGCTCCTGGCGGCGGTCCTGGTGATCGGCGGATTCGTCGTGTGGCAGCTGTCGGCCGATTCCGAGGCCGGTGACGACGGCGTCGACGCGGTGCTCGAGGATCCGCAGGATCGGGCGCTCCCCGACGACGAGTTCGCAATCGATCCGGTGCCCGATCTCGACGGCGACGCGTTTCCCGAGGCGACCCTGCTCGACGCCGCCGGAAACGAAGTGTCGAGTACGTCGTGGCTCGGCGACACGCCACTCGTCATCAACTTCTGGTTCAGTACGTGCATCCCGTGCGAGCGAGAACTCGCGGACTTCGCGGAGGTCGACGCCGAGACGGGTGAGGAGGTTCGTTTCATCGGCGTGAACCCGCTGGACACCGTGCCCGTCATGGAGCGATTCGCCGGCGAGCGCGGCGTGGAGTACGACCTCATGCGCGACGAATGGGTCGAGCTGCAAACGGGCCTCGGCGTGGCCGCGTTCCCGTACACGGTGTTCGTCACGTCGGAGGGCGAGATCGTCGGGCAGACGGGCGTTCTCGACGCCGATGGTCTCCGCACGGAAGTCGATGCGCTGCTCGAAGCGGAGAACCGGGCATGAGTCTCTGGTTCGTGGCCGGGATGCTCGCGGCCGTCAACCCCTGCGGCTTCGTGCTGCTGCCGACCTATCTGATGTATTTCCTGGGGCTCCAGGGCGCTGAGGGCCAGCGGACCCAGCGCGAGACCTTGCGCAAGGCGCTGAAGGTGTCGGCATCGCTGAGCCTCGGCTTCATGGCGGTGTTCATCGTCGCTGCGAGTCTGGCCAACTACTTCACGAACTGGCTCACCGCGAACGCCAAGTATGCGACCGGCGTCTTCGGTGTCGCACTGATCGTGCTGGGCGCCGCGATGTTGTTCGGCTTCAAGTTGCCCTTCATGAACCCCCAGAAGCTGCAGGGTGAGAAGGACCAGACCGTCCGGTCGATGTTCGTGTACGGCGTCGCCTACGCGATCGCCTCGCTCGGCTGCACGATCGGTTTCTTCATCTCGGCCGTCTTCGCCACGAGCCGCAACGGTGGTGCGTTCGCCGGACTGCGCAACGGCATCGCCTACGGGGCGGGCATGGCGGTGCTGGTCGGTGGACTGACCGTGGCGCTCGCGTTCGCGAACACCGGACTCTTGAAGGTCCTGCGACACGGCTTGCAGTACATGGACCGAATCGCCGCGGCGTTCGTGCTGATCTCCGGGGTGTACCTGCTCTGGTACTTCTACTGGGTCGACCTGAAGGAGGAGGGCGACGCGGTCACCGACTGGGTCACCGCTCGCCAGGCCGACATCAGCGCCTTCCTCAACGATCATCAGTGGGGCGTCACCGTCCTGATGTTCTCGATCCTCGGGTCGACGATCGCCTACGTGTACACGAAACGTGTGGACGTGCTCGCGGGCGTCGTCATCGCCGGCGTCGTCGTGGGTGGTGTGTGGTCGAGCGACTGGTTCGCCGTGGGGATCATCGGCACGTGCGTCGCCGCCGCGGGCGTGCTCGGCCTCCTCCAGGACCGTCGCGACGCCGCCAACGCGTCAGGTCACGGCTCCGACCCGCAACGTGACGATTCGGACTCGGCCGGAGACGGGCTCCGAGCCGCCGACAATCAGAGGTAGTGCATCGCCCGGGCTCGGGCAGTGAGGTCCGCGCGGTGGTCGGGATGGGCGATCGCGATCAGACGGCTCGTGCGTTCACGCACCGTTGCGCTGCGCAGCTCGGCGACGCCGAACTCGGTCACGACCTTGTCGACGGTGTTCTTCGGGGTGGTCACGACGTCGCCGGCGGCCAACTGCGGGACGATCTTCGACGCACCGGACGACGTGGTGGAATGCAGGACGACGAAACCTTGACCGCCGGGGGAGTACATCGCGCCGCGAGCGAAGTCGTTCTGACCGCCCGACGATGAGTAGTAGTGGCCGCCGATGGTCTCGGAGGCGCACTGGCCGAGGAAGTCGACGGACAACGTCGCGTTGATCGACACGAAGTCGTTCTCCTCCGCGATGATCCGCGGGTCGTTCACGTAGCGCACGGCGTGCAGTTCGATCGCCGTGTTCTCGTGCAGGAAGTCATGGAGCCGATTGGTTCCCAGCGCGAACGTGCCGACGGTCTTGGTCCGGTTCAGCCGCTTGCGGACACCGTTCACCACGCCCGAATCGATCAGATCGACCACCCCGTCCGACAGCAGTTCGGTATGGACGCCGAGGTCACGATGGTCCCGGAGCGAGTCCATGATCGCGTTGGGAATGGCCCCGATGCCGGTCTGGATCGTCGCCCCGTTCGGAATTCGTTCGGCAACGAATGCGGCGATCTGGCGGTCGGTCTCGTCGGCGGCGACCGGCGGGACCTCGATCAGCGGTCGATCACTCCGGCACCAGCCCGCGACCTGCGACGCGTGGAGCTGGTTCCGTCCGAACGTGCGCGGCATGTGGTCGGTCACCTCGAGGAAGAACCGGGCGCGACCGATGAAACTCGCGACGTAGTCGGCGGACACGCCGAGGCTGAAGTAGCCGTGGGCGTCCGGTGGCGACGCCGCGGCGACGACGATCGGGTCGTCGGTCCGGTCGTGCATCATTTCGTACACCTCGGAGAAGTGCGCGGGGACCAGACCGATCGTGCCGGCACGGAAGTGCGGCCGGGTCACGTGCGACAGGAAGTACGAGATGTGGTGCAGGCGGTTGCCGAACTCGCCGCGGAGGTAGCGCCGCTCGTGGACGGCGTGCATCTGGTGGACGCGCAGCCCGGTGAAGCGCGTTCCACCCGCCTCCATGTCCTCCGCGACAGCGTGCTCGATGGCGTCGAGCACGGCGGTCGGCTCACCGTTCGCGAGGGGGACGATGATGCGGGTCTCGGGATCCAGATGATCGACGACATCGGCGGCGCTGACGGGATCGCTCATGTGAGCAAAGTAGGTGATTCGTCACGGCCGCGCGGATGGTCTGACCCGACCCGTCGTGCGGTTGGTCGCGTACGGTGCGGACATGGCGAAAGACTTCGACCCGTCCACGGTGCCGATCCGCAACGCAGCAACGGTGATGCTCGTGCGGGACGCGGCCGACGGTGACGAGGGAATCGAGGTGTTCATGCTGCGCCGGACGACCAACGCGGCGTTCGGAGCGGGGATGTTCGTGTTCCCGGGCGGGAAGGTGGATGACGCCGACCACGCCACGGAACTCGAGCCGTTCTGTCGAGGACTCGACGATGCCCACGCGTCGCGGCAACTCGGTCTCGACGCCGGTGGCCTGGCCTACTGGGTCGCCTCGATCCGTGAGTGTTTCGAGGAGGCCGGAATCCTGCTGGCGGAACGACGCGACGGAGCGACACTGACCGTCGGCGACGACGACCGTCACGCGGTGCACGACGGCACGCTGTCGATGGTCGAGTTGTGTCGGCGCGACGACTTGGTGATCGATCTGTCGACGACCGAGTACGTCGACCACTGGATCACTCCGATGGGCGAGGCACGCCGTTTCGACACCCGCTTCTTCGTGACCGAGGCGCCGGATGGTCAGGAGGGTCTCCACGACGACAAGGAGACGGTCGAGAGCAGTTGGGTACGCCCGCAGACGGCGCTCGACCGACTCGACGCCGGAGAACTGATGATGATGCCGCCGACCGTGAAGAACCTGCGCTGGCTGGCGGAGTTCGCGTGCGCCGACGATGCCGTCGCCGCGGGCCGCGCGATCACCGATCCCGCGACGACGCTGCCGAAGCTCCGCACCAATGCCGATGGCCAAGTGCTCGGGATCGCCTTGCCGGGCGATCCCGACTACGACTCGGTGTGAACTCCGATGACGGCGCTCTGATTTCACTGGCCGAGCCCGTGTAATCTCGGCATGTGAGTGATCCGGCGGTGAATCTCGATGTGCTCAAAGCACTCGGCGACAACACCCGCTACGCGATCTATCTCGAACTCGCCCGCTCGGCGCATCCCCTGGCCACGGCCGACATCGCGGAGTCGCTCGGGCTCCACGCGAACACCGTACGGCCCCACCTCGAACGGATGCGTGACGCCGGACTGCTCGCGGTCGAGGTCGGCGGTCGCGGTGATGTGGGGCGGCCACAGCACCGGTACTCCGTGTCGCCCGACGCGCCGTCACTCGGCCTGGAGCCACCGTCGATCCCGGTCCTGGCGCGCATGGTGCTGGCGATGGCCCGACGACTCGGGGCGAGCGCCGACGACGCCGAAGCGGTTGGTTTCGACGAAGGACAGCGCCGATCGCGGCCGTTCTCGACGGCTCCGTCGACCCTCGAAGCGCTCGTTTCCGACCTCGACCGGCTCGGGTTCGACCCCACAGTCAGCGATGCGGAACGTCCCACGGACACCGATGATTCGACTCCGATCGTCGACGACGGTGCTGCCGTGGTCGCGTTCGCGAACTGCCCGTTCTCCGACCTCGCCGAGCAGCATCCGGAACTGGTGTGCGGGCTGCATCGCGGCCTCGTGGCCGGGTTCGTCGCGGGGATGGGCGATGCCGAAACTCGCGACTTCTGTTCACTCACGAGTCGCACTCCGTGCCAGGTCACGGTCGCGGCACGGTAAAATCGATCTCAACAGGATCCGAATCACAGGAGGAACCGCCACATGATCACGCTCACCGACCCCGCTGCCGCCAAGGTTCGCCAATTGCTCGACGCCGAAGGAGCCGAAGAACTCGCCCTGCGCGTCGCGGTGCGCCCCGGTGGCTGCTCGGGTTTCTCGTACGAGATGTTCTTCGACGGCGACTTCGCGTCGGACGACACCACCGCCGAGTACGACGGCAACGTGAAGGTCGTCGTCGACCCCGCGTCGGCCCAGCTGCTCGAGGGTGCGACCCTCGACTACAAGGACGGCCTCGACGAGTCCGGCTTCGCGATCACGAACCCGAACGCCAGCCGCACCTGCGGCTGCGGTCAGAGCTTCTCCTGAAGCTGGGCGGCATGTGCCGTCCCACCCCGCCCTGAGCGGAGTGCTGTTCAGGTGAGGGAAAGATCGAGGCGCTCGCGCAACTCGGTCTCGTCCCACAGTCCGTCGAGGCGCTCGATCACGGTTCCGTCAGGGCCGACGATGAACAGGGCCGGCTCGAACTGCATGTCGAGCGTGGCGACCGCCGGGGCGACTTCCGTCGCCGTGGTGTCGGTCCAGACCTCGGCGTGGACGAACACGAAGCTGTCGGCGTAGTCCGGCGCCACGTCGACCATCGTTTCGAGCGCGGGAGCGCAGGTGCCGGTCTGACAGAACGCGGGCGTGCCCACGATGTACGCGACGTACGAACCGGATGCGAGCGCCTCGGTGAGGGTCATCGCGTGGAACGGGCACTCCGGCTCACGCGTGCAGATCGGGTCGACGCCGCCCGGGTCGGCCGCCGTCGGGGTGTCGAAGCCCGCGAGGACGTCTCCGGGGCCCGGAACCGCCACCAGGGAGGGTTCGGTGACCTGGAAATTGGCGTCGGCCTCCGTGCCGTCGTCGATGCGGATCCCGTAGACACCGGGGGTGTTCATGGTCGGCCGGAACGCGTAGTACGGCGCCGGCGTGACATCGCGACGCACCGCGATGATCGGGTCACCGATCGCGTTGCCGTCGAGGTCGACGACCTGACCCGTGAGTTGATCGGGTCCGTCGGTGACCAGCTCGGCCGTCCGGGCGAGGCTGAACGGCAGCCGGACCTCACCGGGCACGAGCACATCGGACGGGAAACGTGGCACGACGACGTACGAATCGAGGTCGGCCGTGGCTGCGTCGCTCGCCCCGCCGCTGTCCGCCTCCCCGTTGCTGTCGCTTCCTCCGCCGCACGCCGCCGCGACTCCGGCGGTCGCGGCGCCGATCAGAAAGGTCCGTCGGTCGAATCCGAACTTCGGGTCGGGAGTGGCATCGTGGGGGTTGGTCATGAGTGGGGGAGATCCGAGAGGGCAGGAATTGCTGGACATCGTTGAATCGGCGGCAACTGACGTGCGATCGTACGAGCGATGAGCGCGACGACTCCGGTGTCATTCCGACGATATCGCCGTCGCGTCCTCACCATCGGTGCGGCCGCGTTTCTGGTGGTCTTCGCGCTCGGCGCGGTGATCACGATTCCCCGAATCCAGAGCGATCTGGAGAACCGGGTGGAGGCCGCACTCGCGGCGAACGGCATCGACGGGGTCACGGCGTCGTTCTCCGGCCAGGACGGCACGCTCGGCTGCTCGGAGCCGATCGCAGAACTGGACCGAGCCGTCGAGGTCAGCAACGACGTTCGGGGCGTGCGCGCCATCGACGTCGCCACGACGTGTTCCGCAGGCGACGACGCAGAGGCCGTGAGCGAGGCCGACGCCTCGGAAGTGCCGACGTCGACAGCCAGCGACACCTCGACCGGCAACACGACGGACGAGACCACCGGCTCGACCGTGACGACCGCGGACGATCCCGACCTGGAGACGATCATTCAGGTGCTCGACGAGGACCCGCTCTTTGATCAGCTGTCCGTCCTGGTCGACGACGTCGGGCTCGACAGCGAGGATCTCCTGGGGGGGTCCGGACCGATCACCCTCCTCGCTCCGACCGACGACGCATTCGATGAAGCCTTCGACACCCTCGGCGCCGACGCGTTCGGGGCGATGACGACCGATCCCGACGTGGTTCGATCCCTGCTCCGCCTGCACATCGCCGAGGGTGCGATCACGTCGGACACGTTCGACGACGGCCCGATCGAGATGCTCGACGGATCGACCGTCGTCATCGACGCCGAGGTTCCCACGTTCTCCAGCGCCGGTGCGACCGCGGGCGTCGCGGATCCGGACACGCAGCTCGACATCCGAGCATCGAACGGAGTCGTCCACGCCATCGACGACATCCTGCTTCCGGCCGACTTCTCGCTTCCGACCGACAACTCCGCGCCGGAGAACCCCGCCGAGCCGACCCCGGAGGCGGCGGGTACCGAGGTCGAGTACGTCGATGGTCGTGTGACCCTCAGCGGTGTGGTGTCGAGTGACGAGCAGCGCACGCAGCTCCGCGGCGCGGCCGAGACGAACGTCCACCCGGACAACGTCGCCGATGAGCTCACGGTGATCGACGACGGCCCGACCGATGTCGACAGCATGGCTGTCGCCGTCGAGGCGATGGTCGCCGACCTCGTTTCGGGCGATGTCGGCCTCGTCGACGGAGAACTCTCGATGGTCGGCATGCTCATCGACGAGGACGCGCGTCCCGCCATCGACGAGCTCGCCTCCGCAGAAGGGTTCACCGTCGAGTTGTCCACCCGCCCGATCGCCGACGAGCAATCCGCCACAGCGCTGCAGTCGGAGATGAACGAGTTCGTCCGGGCGAACCCCATCGAGTTCGAACCGGAGTCGATCGATCCGACGCCGGACTCGATCCCGATCGTCGATCAGCTCGCAGCGCAAGCCCTCCGGTTGCAGGGCACCGACATCGTGGTCGTCGGCTTCACGGACACCGCCGGGTCCGCGGAGAGCAACCAGTTCTGGAGCGAGCAACGGGCAACGGTGGTTCGCGACATGTTCGCCGAGCGGAGTGTCCCCGACGACTCGCTCACGGCGGCGGGGTTCGGCGAGAACGCGCCGATCCTGCGGCCGGATGGCACCGAAGACGTCACGGCGAGCCGCCGTATCGAGTTCGTGGTGACGAGTCGATGATGGTGAGACCGACCGGTTTCGGCGAGGATTGACCCGGGAGAGACGACGTCGCGTGCTGTACACACTGCTCAATTTCCTCGTATGGGGACTGCTGCTCGCCGTCATCGGCGGTGTGGTCGGTTGGGCGCTGCGGTCGCTGAAAGCACGTCGCGAGCTGTCGGAGTCGCGCCAGGTCGACGCGGCAGACGTCGACGAGATGCGCGATCGATCGGCCGATTTCGAAGCCGTGGTTGCCGAGCGTGATCGGTTGCGGATGCAGGTGGCCAACATGCGCCATGCCGATTCTCCCGGCTTCGTCGCCGACTCCAGCAGGCATTCGTCGACGACCGATTCGCCGAAGACGAGTGCGCTGCGGGGCGACACGTCCGAACCCGGCGACGCCGAAGAACACGACGTCGACCTCGTGGAAGCCGAGGCGGTCCTGGGCAGGGAGATCGGCCTCGACGACCTGACGGTGATCGAGGGCATCGGTCCCAAGATCGCCGAGTTGTGCTCGGGAATCGGGGTCTCGACGTGGGCGCAACTCGCTCGTTCCGACGAATCCGCCCTGCGCGAGATGCTCGATGCGGCCGGCTCCGGATACAAGCTGCGTGATCCGTCGAGTTGGCCGCACCAAGCCGGCATGCTGGCATCCGGTCGCTGGGACGACTTCCGGGAGTTCAGCGCCGGGCTCCACGATCTCTGATACCGGTTCGGGTGCAATACCCTGCGGAAGATGAGCAAGCCCTTGGGTCCATACGTGCCGGTGCTGCGTGCCGGCGATTTCATCTACGTCTCGGGCCAGGGTGGTCTCGTCGACGGTGTGAAGGTCGACGGTGGCGTCGCACCGGAAACCGTGCAGACCATGAAGAATCTGAGCGCGCTGCTCGAGTCGGTCGGTGCCTCGCTCGACGATGTGGTCAAGACGACCTGCTTCCTGACCGACATGGAGAACTACGCCAAGTTCAACACCGAGTACTCGGCGGCGTTCGGTGATCACCGCCCGACCCGCTCGTGTGTTGCGGTGGCGTCGCTCCCGGCGAACTTCCTCGTCGAGGTCGAAGCCGTCGCCTACAAGCCACTCGACTGAGCGGGTTGCTTCCTCCCCGGCGCTTGGTCGGCTCGATTTCCTGGGCGTACACTGCACCGATGGCCGGAGCGATCATCCTCATCATCGCCATGATCGGCGTCGGCGTTGCCGTGCTCATGACGGGCGCCGTGTGCTCGGCGATTCTCGGTGAATCACTGCGCCGGGACGGGATCGCCCGCAACGAGGGCAGCGAACTCCTCGAACTCCAAGACTGACCACCGTGTCGGAATCGGTCGGCCCCGAGCGCGCCGATCTCGTCATCGCCCACGCCCGGTGTCTGGCAACGGTCGACGATGCACGTCGTGAACTGAGCGACGGATGGTTGGCGATCACCGACGGGCTGGTCTCGGGCGTCGGTACGGGTGAACCGCCGGATGCGGACGAGACGATCGACGCAGCGAATTGCCTGGTCACCCCGGGTCTGGTGAACACGCACCACCACCTGTATCAGAATCTCACCCGGGCGTTCCCGCCGATGACCGACAAGCCGCTGTTCGGCTGGTTGCAGTCGCTGTATCCGCTGTGGCGGTCGATCGACACCGAATCGGTCTACGTGTCGGCGTGGGTGGGTCTCGCCGAACTCGCGCTGTCGGGATGCACCACCTCGACCGATCACCTCTATCTCCATCCGCGCGGTGCGGGGGATCTGCTCGGCGCCGAGATCGAAGCTGCTCGTGACCTGGGCATCCGATTCCATCCGACCCGCGGGTCGATGTCGTTGTCGGAGAAGGACGGCGGTCTGCCGCCCGATGACGTGGTCGCCGATGACGACGAGATCCTGGCCGCCTGCGAGGAGGCGGTGGAGCGTCACCATGACCGGACGTTCGGTGCGATGACCCGCGTCGCCCTGGCACCGTGTTCGCCGTTCTCGGTGACCGAGGATCTGATGGTGAGGACCGGCGAACTCGCGGAACGCCTCGACGTCCGGTTGCACACCCACTTCGCGGAGAACGCTGAGGACGACGAGTTCAGCCTCGCGACCTTCGGATGTCGACCGATGGAGTACCTCGAGCGGACCGGGTGGTGCACGGATCGCACCTGGGTCGCCCATTGCGTGATGCCGAACGCGGACGAGATCGCCCGCCTCGGCGCGGCCGGCGTCGGCGCGGCGCACTGTCCGTCGAGCAACCTGATCCTCGCGTCGGGAATCTCGCCCGTCGTCGACCTCCGAGCGGCGGGAGTGAAGGTCGGCCTCGGTGTCGATGGCTCGTCATCGGCCGACAGCGCCTCTCTGTGGTTGGAGGCGCGTCAGGCGATGCTGCTCGCGAAACTCCGCAACGGGGCCGGCGCGGGCACGGCGCGGATGGCGCTCGAGATCGCCACGGTCGGCGGCGCCGGCTGTCTGGGTCGCGAGGGCGAGATCGGAACCTTGCAGGTGGGCGCGGTCGCCGACGTGGCCGTGTGGTCGCTCACCGGACCCACATTTGCGGGGGCGATCGCCGACCCGATCGAAGCATGGCTGCGCTGCGGACCCACCGGTGTGCGCGACACGATCGTCCACGGGCGACCGATCGTCCGCGACGGGATGCTGGTCTCGGATCGGCTGGAGGAGATGTTGAACGCCCACGACGTCCAGGCTCGTCGCATCCAACAACTCGATGTGTGACGTGGGACGCCCCGCCGCGACGTCGGAGACGGTCGCGAATTCGCCAGACTGTGTGCCGTGATCTCCCAGGTGTCCACTCGTTGCCGGACTGTCGCGCTCTGCGTCGTCCTCGGCGCGCTCGCCGCCTGCACGATGTCGACCGAGGCGTCCGAGGGCACCCCCGCCGACCCTGCCGAGGACGAAGTGCTCGCCCCGCTGCCGACGATCGGGCTGGGTTCCAGCAGCGGTGATCTGGAGACATCGACCGGGAACACGGCCGATGACGCCGACGCGGTCGAGTCGATCACCATGATCGGCGACTCGATCACCGTGGCATCGACCGAGCAGCTGTACGGCCAGTTCGACCAGCTCGGCTTCGATGACGTCACGATCGTCTCCCAACAGGGCAAGCGGATGGGCGAGACGTTCGGCGACAACACGAGCGGCGTGCGGATCGCGAGCTATCTCGCTTCCGAGTACGACGGCGACCCCGCAGAGAACCTGTGGATCGTGGCACTCGGAACCAACGACATCAGCCAGTACGACGACCCCGGCGAACTCGAAGCCGTGGTCGATTCGATCATCGACGCGGTCCCGGACGATTCACCTCTGATCTGGGTGAACACGTACTTCGAGCAGCACCCGATCGACACCGCTGCCGTGAACGCGGCGATCTCCCAGGCCGTCGCGGAACGCGGGAATGCGACGGTGGGGTCGTGGAACAGCTACGCGCCGACCGATGGTGTGATCAGTAGTGACGGCGTCCACCCGACCGACGCGGGCGAGATCGCTTTCGCGAACGTGGTCACCTCGACCGCGGCCGATTTCCTCGGACGCTGACCCTCCGGGGCTCGCCCCACTCGGCCTGACATCGTGTCGACGGGACGGCTCGCGGTCAGGTCACGGACACGGCTGCGCCGACGGATCGGCTCCAGGGTCGGACGTACCAGAACGACGAGGACGCGCTTCTCGGACCGGTCGCGATGTGGTCAGCTGTCCCAGCGGGACTGGCCGAAGCGGTATCCGACCGAACGCACGGTCTGGATCAGGTTGGCGTGTTCCTCGCCGAGCTTCGCGCGCAGCCGTCGGACGTGGACGTCGACCGTGCGGGCGCCGCCGTAGTACTCGTAACCCCACACCCGGCTGAGCAGGATCTCGCGGGTGAACACCTTGCCCGGGTTCTGGGCGAGGAACTTCAGCAGCTCGTACTCCATGTACGTCATGTCGAGCGACCTGCCGCTGATCGACGCCTGGTACGTCTCGAGGTTCAGGGCGAGCGACCCGTACTCGACCACGTCGGCCGACTGGACCTCGGCCTCCGCGCTGAGCAGGTGCCGCAGCCGTGCCTCGAGCTCGGTGGGATGGAACGGGGAGAGGCAGAAGTCGTCGAAGAGATCGTCGCGGTGCTCGAGTTCGGCCAGCTGGTTGCCGGCGACGAGGATGAGCGCCGGAGTCGGCACCGTGTTCTGCTTGCGGACGGTGCGCAGAAAGCTCCAGGCGCCGTCGAGGTCATCGGTCGCGTTCACGATGACGCCCGCCCAGCCACCGACGGGCTCGGCTTCGGCGGCTGCCTCGGTCGTGCCGACCGCCTTCCAGGAATAGCCGGCGAGGTCGAGTGTTCGCGCCAGCTCGGGCGACGCCGGATCGGGGACGACGGCGATCTGGCGGGTCGAATCACTCATGGCTCTACAGCGACCTCAGATAGCGGTCCCGCTCGAACGGCGTGACCTGCGTCTTGTACGCCCGCCATTCGTGGCGTTTGTTGCGGACGAACCACTCGAAGATGTGTTCGCCGAGGGCGCCCTGCACGAGTTCGGAGCGTTCCATGATGATCAGCGCATCGTTGAGCGACTGTGGCAGTTGGTTGATGCCGAGCTTCGCGAGCACGTCGTCGTCGATCTCGAAGAGGTTCGCGTCGGCTTCCTCGGGCAACTCGTAGCCCTCCTCCACGCCGCGCATCCCGGCGGCGAGGATGAGGCTGAACGCGAGGTACGGATTGCACGCCGGATCGGCGGACCGGTACTCGATCCGGGTGGCGAGGGGATTGCCTCGCTTCGCGATCGGCACGCGGATCAGGCCGCTGCGGTTGTCCCGCGCCCAGCTGATGTGGACCGGTGCTTCGAAGTTCGGGACGAGGCGCTTGTAGCTGTTGACCGTCTGGTTGGTGACCGCGGTGATCTCGGCGGCGTGGTGCAACAGTCCGGCCATGAACGACTTCGCCGTGTCGCTCAGGTTGTACCCGTCGTTCTCGTCGTAGAACGCGTTCTCGTCGCCGCGGAAGAGCGACATGTGGAGGTGCATGCCCGATCCCTGGAGACCTTCGAGCGGCTTGGGCATGAAGGTCGCATGAACACCGTTGCGGGCTGCGATCTCGCGCACCGCGAGGCGCAACGTCATCATCGAGTCGGCCATGGTGAGCGCATCGGTGTGGCGCAGGTCGATCTCCTGCTGGCCCGGTGCGTCCTCGTGGAAGCTGAACTCGACGGGGATTCCCATCGTCTCGAGCGTGCGAATCGTCTTCTTGCGCAGCTCCCCGGTGACGTCGTTGGTGGTGTGATCGAAGAAACCGCCGTCGTCGAACGGGACGGGTTCGGCACCCGGGGTCAACGGCTCGAAGTAGAAGTACTCGACGTCGGGTGAGACGTAGAACGTGAGTCCGGCGTCGTGCGCAGCCTTGACGTGGCGGCGCAACACCTGGCGGGGGTCACCTTCGAACGCGGTGCCGTCGAAATGATGGATGTCGCAGAAGATGCGAGCCTCGGGCGCTCCCGGGTCGGCCCAGGGGAGCAGCTCGAAGGTGTCGGGGTCGGGGATCGCGAGGACGTCGGATTCCTGAACGCGGCTGAACCCGTCGATCGACGACCCGTCGAAGGTGAGCCCGTCGCTGAGCGCGTTGTCGAGCTCGGGCGGCGAGATCGCCATGCTCTTCAGGTTGCCGAGGACGTCGGTGAACCAGAGCCGGATCAACCGGACTCCGCGCTCCTCGACCGATCGAAGGACGTACGCCTTCTGCTGCTCGTTCATGTCCACCTCATCACTCTAGAACCGAAGACGGGGTGAGGACTCATGCCCTCACCCCGTCGGAGAATCAACTCTGCGTTGTCGGTGTCACATCGCCGAGCAGACCGTGTCGGTCATGAGGCGGGCGACGACGTAGGGATCCATGTTGCCGTTGGGGCGGCGATCCTCGAGGTAGCCCTTCTTGTCGACCGACACCTGCCACGGAATCCGGATCGACGCGCCGCGATCGGACACGCCGTAGCTGAACTGGTCGTGGCGCTGCGTCTCGTGCGCCCCGGTGAGGCGGTCTTCGACTCCGGCGCCGTAGTTCTTGATGTGCAGGGCGGCCTTCTCGCCGATCGCCTTGCAGCCGGCTTCGATGTACTTGTAGCCGCCGTCCTCGCGCATCTCCTTGGTGGAGAAGTTGGTGTGTGCGCCGGCACCGTTCCAGTCGCCCTTGACGGGCTTCGCATCGATGCTGATGACGACGCCGTAGTCCTCGGCGATGCGGTGCAGCAGCCAGCGGGCGACCCACAACTCGTCGGCGACCTCGAGCAGGCCGCGGGGTCCGACCTGGAACTCCCACTGACCGGGCATCACTTCGGCGTTGATGCCCGACAGGCCGATTCCGGCTGCGAGGCACGCGTCCATGTGCTCTTCGACGATCTGGCGACCGGTGATCGCGTAGTCGCCGACACCGCAGTAGTACGGACCCTGCGGAGCGGGGTAGCCGCCGTCGGGGAACCCGAGCGGGCTGAGGTCGGACTTGAGCATCGTGTATTCCTGCTCGATGCCGAACATCGGCTCGTGCTTCTTGTACTTCTTCGCGGTGCGCGCGGCTGCAGCGCGGGTGTTGGTGGGGTGCGCCTTGCCGTCGACCAGCATCACTTCACACATCACGAGGACGTGCTCGCCGCCACGGATCGGGTCCGGGAACGCACGAACCGGCTTGAGGACACAGTCACTCTTGTCGCCGGTGGCCTGGTTGGTCGACGAGCCGTCGAACCCCCAGATCGGGTAGTCGTCGGTTGGCTCGTCCAGGATCTTCGTCTTCGAGCGGAGCTGTGGGGTGGGCTCCGTTCCGTCGATCCAGATGTATTCAGCCTTGATAGCCACGTTGATTGTCCTCTGATCTCTTGTGAAATGGGGGTGTTCGTGTCTTTGTGCACGGCCGACCCTATCGGCGGGTTCTCAGCCGGTTCCGAAGGCTGCCAGGGCGCAATTGCAGACCTGTTGCCCGATTGTGAACGGCGCGTGAACTGGCTGACGCGTGCGATTCACGCCGCGCTGATCGTGATTTCGACCAGTTCCGGATCGTCGAGGATCTGCTCCTCGGTGAACGCGATGGTCCGCCATTGCTTCTCGCTGAAGCGGATGGTCTGGGCGGCGAAGACGTCGGACTCCCGGTCACCGGTGTTGCCGTACGTCAGGATCGCTGAACCCTCGGGTGCCCCTGATGAGTAGTCGACGACCATCACGAAACTCGTTCCGTCGTTGACCGGGTAGCCATCGCCGCGCAGGTCGCCGTTCGGAGTGATCAACTCGCCCCGCGTCGGCGCGGGCTCGCTCGACGTGTTGAGGTCGGACCACCGGACCACGTTGGTGACGCCGTCGTGACCGGTGCCGCCGTGGATCGGGATCCGCTCGCCGGAGCGTTCGGTGAACTGGGCGACTCCCATCGTGGCGTCGATCTCGAAGCCGGCAGCCGTGATGGTCTGGACGGCCCGGGCGAGCGCGAACACGACGATGGCCGGGTCGGAGGTGAACCCGGCCGGGGTCTCGGTCGGCCGTGCGACGTCGAACGGTTCCGAGAACAGCGGTCCGACCGTGGAGAACGATTCGTCGGGGAACCTGGTCATCGTCTCGCGCCACAGCACGGCGCCGGCACTGTCGAGGTCGAAGCGTCCGTCCCAGCTGTCGAGCACATCGCACGCCGCGGTCAGGTCGACCGTCTCGGCCGGCAGGGCTTCGGTGTCATCGTCGAGCGTGACGGCCTCGACCGGGACCAGAGGCGTGGCCCGGCACGCGGCGACGACCGGCTCGCGCAGGAGCGCGGCGGTTCGCGCGGAGTTGTCGAACGTGGCGGTGCGCAACTCCTCGGCGGAGAAGTCGTCGTCGGGCCCGGCCAGGCCGAGCGGGTTGTCGGCAGCCAGGACCGCAGCGTTCTGTCGAGTCCGCATGGACAGGGGAGCGTCCTGTTGGCCGTGCATCACGGAGAAGTCGCCGTCGAGCGTGAACTCGTTGCTCGGCACCCAGAAGCTGTCGTTCGCGTTGAACACGTAGTCGCGACGTTCCACCTGCGGTTGCTCGTCGAACGGAACGAGTCCGGGGCTGCGGGCGCCTGGGACCACTTCCCACTGGAAGCGGCTGTCCGAACCGTCGAGCAGGATCACCCCGTCGTCGAAGGCGGTTGCGGCGAGGCTCTCGCCGATGAAGCGCTCCTCGGCGAAGAGCTGTTGCGCCTCGGCCGACAGATTCGGCGTGGCCGATGTGTCCGCATACCAGGCCGCGCCTTCCGCCCCGACCGCCACGGTGTTCGACTGCGGGACACCCTGGTGACGGGCCTGTGTGGCCTGGAGGTCGGCGAGGTCCTCGACGTCGAGCAGGTCGAGACCGAGTTCGAGAAAGGCGGTGTTGTCGATGTTCGCGTCCCGATACGTGAGCACCGTGTCGTCGGTCCACCCGACGTCCGGATAGTCGATGATCGGTCCGTATTCGCTGCGGTACAGCCGACGTGTCTCGCTGTCGATCGTGCCGTCGGGGCGCAGGATCTCGACGGTGTGTTCCGCCGAGGTCATCTGCTGCGGTTCGCCATCGACGAAGTAGGTCGTGGGCGCAGCGGGGTCGAGATCGAGCGAGTAGAGCGTGAACCGGTGCCCGGCCGAGGCCGTGTAGGTCCACGCGACTCCCTCGGTGAAACCGGTCCAGATTCCGGGGAGTCCGGCGAACTGGGCGCCGTAGACGTCGAGCGTTCCGGGAACGGTCAGTTGTGTTTCGACGAAACGCAATTCGCCCTCCCACGGGAAGTGCGGGTTCGCGACGAGAGCTCCTCCCTCGCCGCCTTCGATGCGGTTGGCGCCGATCGCCCAGGCGTTCGAGCCGAGGTCCTTCGGCACGAGCGGCGTGAAGTCGGGAACCGACGGCGGTGCTTCGGTCGTCTCGTCGGCTGGAGCGTCGAGCGCGGGTGGCTGCGCGGCGGCGATGTACTCGGTGAGGTTGGCGCTGCTCGCCAGGAGGGCGACCGACCGCGCGTAGGCGTAGATCTCGACGGGTTCGACCGGTCGGATCCACTCCGCCCCGGTGCACCACCCGGCGAGATCGTCACCACCCTCGTCGAGGAGATTCTGGTTCCAGCCGGCCGCGAACGAGTCGAACTGCTCGATGACCTCCGCCGATGCGGATGCGTAGTCGGTCTCGGCGCGCCCCAGGATGTCGATCGACCGCCAGGCGAAATCGCTCTCGACGTTCTCCCCGTTGGCGCCGGGACCGAGATGGAGCGACCGTTCGCCGCGTACTTTCAGGATCTGATCGAGCAGTGTGCAGCCGTACGACTCACCGCTCACGTAGCCCTGTCCGAACGCCACATCGGACAGGTCGTGACCGCTGATGTGCGCAACGCCGTCCGTCGTCCTGCGGACGACCGCCTCGAAGGTCGGCGGGACGATCGTGGTGGTCGTCGTGGTGGTCGTGGTCGTGGTGGTGGTCGTCGTCGTCGTGGTGTCGGGCGACGTGGGAAGCGGGATCGACTCGGGCCCACTTCCCGGGTTGCACGCCGCAGCGAGGACGCTGATCACGACGACCGTCGCGATGGACTTCGTCGTCGCCCTGACCCTGCTGTGCACGACGACCCATAGTGCCAGATGAACCGACGTTCGGTTGAGCGAGAACCGCCGGGACGTCCGGTTTCGTCGAGAAGTCGACGCCGCGTGGGCTCGGCGCCGCCCGGAACGGCCCGATGGTGGGCAATCGTCGCCGGGTAGTGTCGGCGCCGTGACGGTTCTCCGAGTTGCTCTGGCCCAGCTCAACCCCACTGTCGGCGGCCTCGACGGCAACCTCGCGATGCTGAACGACGCCTACGACGAAGCCGAGGCTGCCGGCTGCGACATCGTGGCGTTTCCGGAGCTGTCACTGACGGGATATCCGCCGGAGGATCTCGTGCTCAAGCCGGGTTTCGTCGAGGACAACTTGGAGGCGCTCGACGCCTTCGCGAGCCGGACCCGCCGGTGTGCGGCGGTCGTCGGATTCGTCGACCAGGATCGCGATCTCTACAACGCCGCTGCCGTGTGTGCGGGCGGTGAGGTTCTCGGCAAGTTCCACAAGCGACTCCTGCCGAACAACACCGTGTTCGACGAGCAGCGCTACTTCACGGCCGGGTACGACTCCGATCCGCTCGAGCTGTACCTCATCGGTGGGGTCAAGGTCGCGGTGTCGATCTGTGAGGACATCTGGAGCCCGGTCGGTCCGGTCGCCACGCAGGCCGCGGCAGGGGCCGAGTTGAACATCAACATCAACGGCTCGCCGTACGCCGTCGGCAAGGGCGCCCGACGCGAGCGGATGCTCGCCACCCGTGCCGCCGACTCGCACTGCTCGATCGTGTACGTCAACCAGGTCGGCGGACAGGACGAGTTGGTGTTCGACGGTGGCTCGCTGGTGTTCGATCACGAGGGGACGCTGCTCGCGCGGGCTCCCCAGTTCGCCGAGTCGGTCACGATCGTCGACGTCCCGGTCCCGCCCGTGTACCGCAAGCGATTGCTCGATCCGCGCGGACGGATCACCGAGGAGATGCTTCCGATCGTCGAGGTCACCACGGAACCCGCTTCGTCGCCGGTCGTGGTCGAGACGCCGGTCAGCGAACCGTTCGACGACGACCGCGAGCTGTACGACGCGCTCGTGCTCGGAACCGGTGACTACTGCCGCAAGAACGGGTTCACCGACGTGGTGATCGGTTTGTCGGGAGGCATCGACTCGACGATCGTCGCCGCGATCGCCGTCGACGCGCTCGGTGCCGACCACGTCCACGGAGTGTCGATGCCGTCGCGCTATTCGTCGGACCACTCGAAGTCGGACGCTGAGCGGCTCGCGGAGAACCTCGGGATCGACTTCCGGACGATCTCGATCGAGCCGGCGTTCAGTGCCTACCTCGACATGCTCGAGCCGTCGTTCGCCGACCGGGAGCCGGGGCTCACCCTCGAGAACATCCAGTCGCGCTGTCGCGGGCAGGCGCTGATGGCGTTGTCGAACGAGTTCGGGTGGATGGTGCTCACCACCGGGAACAAGAGCGAGGTCGCGGTCGGATACTTCACGATCTACGGCGATTCGGTCGGCGGGTACGCGGCGATCAAGGACGTGCTGAAGACGCGGGTGTACGAGCTGTGCCGCTACGTCAACCGTCGGGAGGGACGCGAGATCATCCCCGAGAACGTCATCACGAAACCGCCGTCGGCCGAGCTGCGACCCGACCAGCGCGACGACGACAGCCTTCCGCCGTACGAGGTGCTCGACCCGATCCTCGAGCTGTACGTCGAGGACGATCGCACGGCCGGCGAGATCATCGAACTCGGCCACGACGAGGACATGGTGCGGCGCGTGACCCGGCTGGTCGACATCGCCGAGTACAAGCGTCGCCAATGCCCGCCTGGGGTGAGGGTGAGTCGCAAGGCATTCGGCAAGGACCGCCGCATGCCGATCACCAGTCACTACCGCGGCTGAACCGGATCGGTAGTTTGCGGCGATGACATCGTTGCCGTCCCTCGACGTCGAGTTCGTGCGGACGCAGTTCCCGGCGTTCGGATCACCGGAGAACGACGGAACGTGTTTCTTCGACAACGCCGCCGGTTCCTACGCCTGCCGGCAGACGATCGACGCGCTCACCGACTTCTACACGCACACGAAGGTGCAGCCGTACTCGCCGTTCGGTCCGTCCGAGCGCGCCGGTGAACTGATGGACCGATCCCGGGAACGCTGGGCGGAGGCGCTCGGTGTGGACACCGACGAGGTCGTGTTCGGACCGTCCACGTCGATGAACACCTACGTGCTCGCACAGGCCTTCGGACAGTGGTTGAGCGCCGACGACGAGGTGATCGTCACGAATCAGGATCACGAGGCGAACACCGGGAGCACGCGACGGATGGCCGAGCGCCTGGGCTGCCCCATGCACGAGTGGCGCACGAACCCGGACACGGGACTCCTCGACGTGGCCGACCTCGAAGCGTTGCTCAACGAACGGACCCGGCTCGTCACGGTGCCCCATGCGTCGAACATCGTGGGCCAGGAGAACGAGATCGCCCGGATCTGCGAGCTGGCGCATGCGGTTGGCGCGCGGGTGATCGTCGACGGTGTGTCGTTCGTTCCACACGGCATCCCTGACGTCGCGGCGCTCGGCGCCGACGTGTACCTGTTCAGCCTCTACAAGGTGTACTCGGTCCACCAGGGCGTGATGGTCGTGCGCCGTGAACTGCTGAACGAGCTCCCGAACCAAGGCCACTTCTTCAACGACTCGGTGCCCCACGCTCGGCTGAACCCGGCCGGTCCGGATCACGCTCAGGTCGGGTGTGCTGCCGCAGTGCTCGACTACGTGGAAACGCTGCATCGCCACCACGGCGGCGACCCTGCCGACTCTCTTCGGCGAGCGTGTGCCGACGTGTCCGAACTGTGGCAGGCACACGAGGACGCCCTGACCGTCTCGCTGCTCGATGCGGTTGCGGGGAACGACCGGTTGCGGCTGCTCGGTCCGGCCGTGCTCGACGTGAACGACGGTCATCGCTGTCCGACCGTCGCGGTCTCGCCGACGTCGATCGAACCCGAGGCGTTGCAGGACGCGCTGATCGCCCGCGGCGTGCAGACGACCGCCAACCACTTCTACGGATGGCGGTGCCTCGACGGCATGGGTGTCGACCCCGAACGCGGAGCGTTGCGGCTGTCGTTCGTCCACTACACGACCGAGGCGGAGGTCGACCGCGTGATCCAGGCGCTCGACGAGATCGTCGGCTGAGCCAGCAGCACTGGGTCGATCCGCTCGCGGTGGACAACACTGGCGGGATGCCCGACGACTCGCCGGCCCCGATCGCGTTCGATGCCGGCCTGCGCGCGCGGATGCAGGAGCGGCTGGACGCTCACGACCGCCTCGAGTTGCCACTCGAGGGACGACGCCACGCCGCGGTGGCGATCCTGTTGGTGGACTCCGACGTCGGTGCCGACGCCGAGGATCCGTTCGAGTTCTCGGACGAGGACATGGGGGTGATCCCCGGATACAGCGGAGGACTCGACGGGCGGATGGCCGATGTGGCGGGAGGGGCGGCGTTCGTGCTGTGCCGTCGGAGTGCGGGTCTGAACACGCACGCGTCGCAGTGGGCGCTGCCCGGTGGACGGATCGACGCCGGTGAGTCGGTGGTCGAAGCTGCGTTGCGCGAGACGCGCGAGGAGGTCGGGGTCGACCTCGGCGAGTCGGCGGTCCTCGGTGTCCTCGACGACTACGTGACGCGGTCCGGGTACGTGATGACCCCGGTGGTCGTCTGGGGAGGCGAGGACCTCGAACTCGACCCGAACCCCGACGAGGTGTTGGCCGCGTACCGGATCGGGTTGCACGAACTCGCCCGTCCGGACTCGCCGCGGTTCGTCGACATCCCGGAGAGTGACCGACCGGTGGTGCAGGTTCCCCTCGGTGGCGATCTGATCCATGCGCCGACCGGCGCGGTCGTCGTCAACTTCCGCTGGGTGTGCCTGGACGGTCGATCGAGCGAGGACTCGCGTGTGGCCGACTTCGAGCAGCCGGAGTTCGCCTGGGGCTGACGTCAGCGACCGGAGTGACCGAAGCCGCCGCCGCGGTCGTCGCCTTCGAGATCGTCGGTGACGAGCCACTGCACATGTTCGACGGCTTGGATCACGAGTTGGGCGACGCGGTCGCCCCGCTCGATGGTGTAGTCGCTCGTCGGGTCGGTGTTCACGAGGATCACCTTGATCTCGCCGCGGTAGGCGGCGTCGATGAGGCCCGGACCGTTGACGACGCTGATGCCGTGCTTGAGCGCCATGCCGCTGCGCGGCAGCACGAAGCCGCCGTAGCCCATGGGGATGGCGATCGAGATCCCGGTCGGCACGAGTCCCCGGCCACCCCCGGCCGCGAGCGTGATGCCTTCCCGTGCGAAGAGATCGAGCCCCGCATCGCCTTCGTGCGCGTAGGCGGGGAGCGGAAGCTCGGCGTCGAGTTGAACGATCGGGATCTGCACACTCACGACCGGCGACTGTACCCCCGCCTCTCCACCCCTCACCCCGCCTCTCCACCCTCACCCCGCATCCCCACCCTCACCCCGGTCCCGCCCTGTGCCCACTCCATCCCGTTCCGTCGGAAATTTCGTGGGATCCGGACGCTGGGCGACTCGATCGCTCGAAGTTCGTGCGGCCAACACCGCCTGCCTCGGAAATTTCGTGGGATCCGGACGTGGGGCGTCTCGATCCCACGAAATTTCCCCGGAGCGATGTGATCCGGCGGGTGCGGGTGCGGGTGCGGCAGGGGGTGCGGGTGTGGGTGTGGGTGTGGTCGGGGTGGGGTGGGGTGTCGTGGGGGTGCGGAGGTGAGGGGTGTCGGGGTGGGGCGTAGAGTGGGTTCGTGTGTGAGTGGGGCGACTCGAGGGGGCGGTGGCGGCCATGACTGCGGTGTCACGTCCACCGTCGGTGGACGCTCTCGCTCGGTCGCTGAGCGACTCGGGGCTGCCGCATCCGATCTGCGTCGACCTCGCCCGTGAGGCGATCGCGGACGATGACATCGAGAGCGCTCCCCGCCGTGCCGATGCGTTCCGACGAACGCTGCTCACCGACGTGGTGAACGCGACCGGCGTGTTGTTGCACACGAACCTCGGTCGAGCGCCACTCGCACATCACCAGGACGCGCAGGCACAGACGGTCGAGTTCGACCTGGCCACCGGGGAGCGGGGATCGCGGCAGACGGCGGTCGGCCAGCTCTTCGCCCGCCTCACCGGTGCCGAGGACTCGATGGTCGTCAACAACAACGCCGCCGCGGTCCTGCTCGTCCTCGCCGCGCTCGCCGCGGGCCGCGACGTGCCGGTCAGTCGTGGCGAGAGCGTCGAGATCGGCGGATCGTTCCGTGTTCCCGAGGTGATGGAACAGTCCGGCTGCCGGCTCGTCGATGTCGGAACGACCAACCGGACACGACTGTCCGACTACCAGCGAGCCATCGCGCGACCGGGAACCGACGTCGCGATGGTGATGAAGGTCCATCCGAGCAACTACCGGGTCGACGGGTTCGTCGAGGACACCTCGATCGCCGAACTCGCCACGCTCGACGTGCCCGTGATGGCCGACATCGGCAGTGGACTCCTCGACGCGAACGTCCCCTGGATGAAGGGAGCGCCACCCGCGTGGTTGGCCTCCGAACCGGCCGCGGTGCAGGCGATCGGTGACGGTGCCGACGTCGTGACGTTCTCCGGCGACAAGTTGCTCGGGGGGCCGCAGGCGGGGATCATCGCCGGTCGCGCCGACCTCGTGGACCGCTGCAAGCGGCATCCGCTCGCCCGTGCCCTGCGGCCCGGCGGATTGGTGCTGCGATCGTTGCAGGAGACCGCGCTCACCTACCTCGACCGACGTGCGGCTACCGAGATCGCGTTCTGGCGGATGGTCGACCGCCCACTGTCCGAGTTGGGTGCCGCCGCCGAACGCATCCGTGCCGCGCTCGCAAACGACCACGGAGTCGACCCGGATCGCCTGTCGGTCGAGGAGTCGCTCGCGCTCCCCGGCGCGGGGTCCGCACCGGGGATCACCATGCCGTCGCGTGCACTCGTCGTCGACGGCGACCACCTCGCCGCCCTCCGCTCGGCACCCGTTCCGGTCATCGCCCGGACGCGCGACGGGCGGACGTATCTCGACCTGCGGGCGATCGATCCGTCGCAGGAGCCGCACGTCGTCGCCGCTCTGGCCGCGGCGTTGGCCGACGCATGACCGTCGTCGTCACGGCCGGCCACGTCGACCATGGGAAGTCGTCGCTCGTGCTCGCGCTCACCGGGACCGATCCGGACCGATTCGAGGAGGAGAAACGGCGCGGCCTGACGATCGACCTCGGGTTCGCCCACACCGTGCTGCCGTCGGGGACCGAACTCAGCTTCATCGACGTTCCCGGTCACGTGAAGTTCCTCCGCAACATGCTCGCCGGGGTGGGCGGGGTCAACGCATGCGTGTTCGTCGTCGCGGCGACAGAAGGCTGGAAGCCGCAGTCCGAGGAGCACCTGCGGATCCTCGAACTGCTCGGCGTCGAGTTCGGGATCGTCGCCCTGACGAAGGTGGACCTGGTCGACGACGATCTCCTGGAACTGGCGCAGATGGACATCGTCGACCACGTCGAGGGGACGTTCCTCGAGAACGCACCGGTCGTCCCGGTCGCGGCGACGGCGGGTGAGGGAATCGACGAGATGCGCGCGGCGATCGACACCCTCGTCGAACGCAGCGGCGCCGTGGCCGACCGTGGGCGACCGCGATTGTGGATCGACCGGGTGTTCGCCGCGAAAGGAAGCGGAACGATCGTGACCGGAACGTTGGTCGGAGGAGCGATGGTGTCCGACAGCTCGATGCACGTCGTTCCGCTCGATCGCGACATCCGGATCCGATCGATCCAGACCGCCGGTTCGACGGTCGAACGGATCGGCCCGGGCAATCGGGTTGCGCTCAACCTCAGCGGGACCGATCACCACGAACTGTCGCGCGGTGATGCGGTGATCGAACCCGACCGGTGGCACCTCACCGACCGGGTCGACGCCTCGCTCGACGTGCTCGCTTCACTCGATCACGAGGTCTCGCGCCGAGGTGCGTTCGTCGCGTACTTCGGCTCGGGCGAGCACCCGGTGAAGTTGCGAGTCCTCGGCACGGAATCGCTCGCGCCGGGGACGACCGGTGCCGTGCGGCTGTTCCTTCCGGCCGAGCTTCCGCTGCTCCCCGGTGACCGCTACATCCTGCGCGAGTCGGGTCGCGATGAGACCGTGGGCGGCGGCGAGATCCTCGACATCGCACCGGTCGTGCGCGCGTCGCGTGCGGCCCCGGACCGGTCCGTCGACCGTGTCGTCCGTGAACGGGGCTGGATCCGAGCCGACGAACTCGAGCGGCTGACCGGGGAGGTGGTCGAACCGTCACTCGGCGACTGGGTGACGACGCCCGAGGCACTTGCGGACACGGTTCGCGCGGTGGTCGAGCGAGTCGTCGAAGCCGGTGACGCCGGGGTCGACCTCGCGGTGTTCGACGAGCGCGAGCGAGCTGCGATCGAATCGAGCGACGAGATCGTCGTCGAGACCGGACTGGTCCTTCCCGCCGATGCGGTGGACCCGTACGTCGACCACCCGTTCCTCGACGAGTTGCTGGCCGGAGGCTTCACCCCGCCGGCCCCGGACGACGTCGACCGCAACGACATCCGCGAGTTGGCCCGGCGCGGTCACATCGTGCAGCGCGACGGCATCGTGTTCCACACCGCGACGATCGACGCGGCCGCCGACGTGGCGGCGGATCTGTTGCAGCAGTTTCCCGACGGGTTCACCGTTGCGGCGTTCCGTGATGTGACCGGAGCGAGCCGGAAGTACGTGTTGCCGTTGGTGTCGGAACTCGACAGTCGTGGCATCACCCGGAGGCGGGACGACGTGCGGATCGGCGGCCCGCGGCTGCCGGCGCGCTGACCGGGGTCGGCGGGTTCAGGCGCCGTTCGAGGCGTTCTCGTCGGACGCCTGGTCGTCAGCGGTCGGGTCGTCCGAGGCATCGGCATCGTCCGACTTGTTGCGACGCTCGCGGTAGTCGCGAGCGGCACCTTCCAGCGGTTCGACTTCGAGCGTGACGCCGTCGATCGCGGCGACCCGGACAGGATCTCCCGCGGTGAGCGGAGTCGCCCGGTTCGTGAGTGCCCGCCAGCGACCTTCGCCGACTTCGACCACGCCCTCCGGATCGACGTCGGACACGGCGACTCCCTCCTCGCCGATCATCCATTCGCGACCGATCGTGGGCGTGGCGAACCGGGTGCGGACCATGTTCGGCATTCCGACGATGAAGGTCAGGGTGATGCCGCCGACGCCCGTCAGCAGTGCGATCCATGACGGCCGCAGCGATGTGCCGGGCAGGCTCTCGAACAGGAACAAGCTCGCGACGATCGTGCCGGCGATGCCCACTCCGGTCCAGAACCGGGGGATCCCGACCTGTACGTCGACGGCGAACGCCAACATCGACAGCAGGATCAGCGCGACCGCCCACGGCCGGGTCGGGAGAACACCGAGACCGCTGCATGCGAGGACCACGCACACGGCGCCGACCGCCGCAGCGACCCCGATTCCGGCGGTGAAGAACTCGAACACGAGGAGCGCCAGACCGGTGAGCAGCAGTAGGTAGGCGACCGGCGGACTCGCGACCGTGTGGAACATCTGCTCGACCAGGGGCAGCTTCGCGAACCGCACCGTCGAGGTGGTGTCTCGGCGCAACTGCCCGCTGTCGGTCGTGACCTCCTTGGTCGTCTCCAACGTCCGCCCCTCGATCTCCCGGCCATCGAGAACCTCGACCATGCTCGTGATCGTCGGGACACCCACGTCCTGGATCTCGGTGAACACGGTGAGCGCGCGTGCTTCGTTCAGCCCGACGGAGCCGTTGCGCAGCACGTCCTGGGTGGCACCCTCGAACCCTGCGTCGCCGATCGGTTGGCCCACGTAGCCGATCCGTGCACCGGGCGCCATGCCGGTCACGTCGGCCACGGTGAGGAGTTGGGCGGCCGGTCCGTAGAAGCGGGCGCCGTTGGGTCCGACCCAGATCGCGATCGGCACGTCGGTCGTCGCAACATCGTCGATCAGGTTCTCGAGCTCGTCGTCATCGACGACCGTGCCCCGCGAGTTCACCTGGAGGATCAGCGCCTGGGAGCCCTGTTCCTCGGCGCGCTCGATCGCCCCCTGGATCGAATCGACGAGGATCGGGTCGATCAACCCGCTGACCTGCAGGACGTCGACCCGGGGGATGTCGATCCCCGCGTCGGGTGCGGGATCGGTGTCGGACTGGGCCGTTGTGGGGGTGCCGAGCAACATGAGCCCGGCCAAGGTGACGAGCAGGCCGATCGCTAGTCTGCGCACGAGTGCCTCCGGAGAGCGAGAACCCCTCGCGGTCGTTGACCGCCGCGAACGTCGTGGTGTTCGCCGGGAAGGGTGGGGTAGGGAAGACAACGGTAACGGCAGTCGTCGCCCGTGCGGCAGCCCGATCCGGCCGGCGCGTGCTCGTGATCGAGCTCGATGGCAAGCTGGCCCTCGACGAGCTGCTCCCGGAACGTGACGGAGAACACGTGACCGTCGTCCACCTGTCGGCCCCCGAGGCGCTGGAGGAGTATCTGAACGACCACGGATTCCGGCGGATCGCCAAGCGGTTGAACCGCACCGGCGTGATCGACATGGTCGGAACGGCCGCACCGGGCATCGACGACATCGTGGTGCTGGGCAAGGTCAAGCAGTACGAACGCTCGGGGGAGTACGACCTCATCGTGGTCGACGGTCCTGCCGCCGGGCACGCCGTGAGTTTCCTGATGTCCGCGTCGGGACTGGCCGATGCGGTACGCGGCGGCCCGATCCGGTCGCAAGCCGATGCGGTGCTCGAGCTGCTCGCCGACCCGGAGCGGTGCATGGCGGTCCTGGTGACGCTCCCGGAGACGACACCGGTCAACGAGACGATCGAGACCGCGTACGCGCTGGAGGAGAATGTCGGAATCCGTCTCGGACCGGTGGTGGTCAACGGGGTCGACGCGGGCACGGAGTTGCCCGAACCGGATGATGTGGAAGCCGCCTTCGCCGGAGCGGACCTCGATCGGCCCACGCAGGACATGCTCCGCGACGCAACCGCGTTCCGACGGGCGCGACGTGCCGTCGAGAGCGAGGCGTTGGATCGCCTGTCGGAACGGTTGCCGCTCGGCCAGATCCAGCTGCCCGCGCTCCCGGTGGCTGGGCTGTCGGCGGAGGACATCGACGCGTTGGCCGACGACATGCTGTCAGGAGTGGACGAGTGACGGATCCTGAACTCGACGCCGAACTCGATTCCGGCGTCGAGACCGCGCCGCCGGCGGCGTCGCTGCGCGAGGTGGTCGAGCGGTCGGACGTGCTCGTGTGCTGTGGGTCGGGCGGGGTCGGCAAGACCACCTCGGCCGCCGTGATCGCGATGGACGCGGCCCGATGTGGGCGGCGCGTGGTCGTGGTCACGATCGACCCGGCGCGACGACTCTCCGACGCGCTCGGACTCGAATCCGGGCTCTCGGCCGAGCCGCAGCGGATCGACCTCGACCAGGACGTGCACGTCGAGGGCGAGATGTGGGCGATGATGCTCGACACCGCGGCGACGTTCGACGGCCTCGTGCGCACGTACGCCGATGACGAGGAGCAGATCGAGCGGATCCTGACGAACGGCTTCTATCGCAACATGGCGAGCGCCATGAGCGGGACCCAGGAGTACATGGCGGCCGAGACCCTGCACGCCCTGCACCATGACGACCGTTTCGACCTGGTCGTCGTCGACACCCCGCCGAGCCGCAATGCGCTCGACTTCCTCGATGCGCCCGGGGTGCTGTCACGGTTCCTCGACCATCGGATCTTCAAGCTCGCGATGTTGCCGACCCGGAGCGGGTTGAAGGTGCTCGGTTCCGCGGCGCAGCCGATCTTCAAGGCGATCGGCAAGGTCGTCGGATCGGACGTGCTCGCCGACTCGCTGGCGTTCTTCCAGGCGTTCTCGGGGATGGAGACCGGCTTCCGCGAGCGCGCGGACGACGTCGTGGCGTTGCTCCGTGCCGACCGCACGTCCTTCGTCGTGGTGGCCTCACCCAGGCGCGACACGATCACCGAGGCCGTGTGGTTCGCTCGCCAGCTCGCCGACCAGGGTGTCGGCGTCGCCGCGGCGATCGTGAACCGGGTCCAGCCGGAGTTCGGCGAGATCGAGGAGCCGGCCCGTGCCACCGATGGTGACGACGTGCTCAGCTCGCTGTGGGCGAACGTCGCGGAACTCCGAGCGGTCCGGACGGCCGAACTCGCAGCGCTCGCCCCGCTCGTCGAACTCACCGAGCCCGCACCGGTTCAGGTGGTTCCGCTCCTCGGCGACGACGTCCACGACCTCGACACGCTCGAGCAACTCGGCCATCACCTGTTTCCCGCGACCTGACCGAGCCGGGCAGTCACCGTGCCGGTCTGAACCTCGCACGCCGTGCGCGGGTAGGTTGGCGGGGTGCACATTCTGCTAGCCACCGATGCCGATTGGATCGTCGACGAGGTCACCAACGCGCTGGGTGGAGACGACGTGAGCTTCACCGTGTGTCGTGAAGGTCGGGTCGTGACCGAGCAGATCGAGCAGCGCACGCCCGACCTGGCGATCTTCGACCTGCAGATCGGCTCCATGGGGGGCATGGCCGTCACGATGGCGCTGCGCCTCGATGAATCGGCCGATCTGCTCCCGCACGTGCCGGCGCTGATGCTGCTCGATCGCGTCGCCGACGTCCATCTCGCGCGCCGGAGTGGCGCCGAGGGGTGGCTGATCAAGCCGCTCGACTCGCTGCGACTCAAGCGTGCCGCGAGGGCGGTCGCCGCCGGCGAGTCGTACGCCGAAGGTGTCCCGGTCGACGCCGCTCCCGTCGAACCGATGATCGAGTTGGGTGACGACGAGTCCGACGACACAGCGGAATCGTCCGAGGAAGAAACGGTCGACGCCGGATAGCATCGTGAGCCGCTACGGGGTGTAGCGCAGCTTGGTAGCGCGCCACGTTCGGGACGTGGAGGCCGGGAGTTCAAATCTCCCCACCCCGACCAACGAGTCGTCGCGTCCGATCCGGACCGACGGCTCGTTTCGTCAGCTCGGGTCGACGGTGGTCGTGGATCCCGCGAGCACGTCGCCCGCAGCATCGAGCGCCCGAACCTCGAGCGTGTCGGAGCCGTCGAGGACGCCGGGATCGAGATCGATCCGGGTCTCGAAACCCTCAGCCCGGACGGTCTCGACCGCCACATCGTCGGCCAGCACCTCCCAGCGGTCGACCTCGGTCGCACCGTTCCAGCTGACACTGATCGCGCCGGCATCGACGACCGCGGTGGGCGGCTGTGCGGGTCGTCCGATCCACTGCGTCGAGAACAACCGGTAGCTCCCGGTCCCGACGTCGATCGTCCCGGTCGGGTTCGCGTCGTCGTCGAAGCGGGTGGCGAGGCCCAGCTCGCTCCACATGGCGAGGGCTCCGTCGTCGACCTGGATCGATCCCTGGGTGCCGGTGTAGACCGGCGGGTCCGCGGCCAAGACGGCGACCGCTTCCGCAGAGTCCCCGTCCTCGCTCAGCTCGTAGACGACTCCGCGCGATGTCGGATCGTCGCGCTCGACGCCGTTGTCGAAGATGGACAGCGTTCCGTCGGGGAGGAAGCGCGCGTGATGCGGATAGCTGATCCCCATGTCGTCGCCGACGTCGACGGAGTTGGCGTCACCGCCGAGAATCCAGACGGGATCACCGGTGGCTCGATCGAGCTCCATCACCTGCGAGGTGTGCCGGAGGGAGATCAGGACGTTGCCGTCCGGACTCTCGGCGACGGAGTTGATGTGGGCATAGTCGATGACGGCGCCCTCGAGGTCGTCGATCCGGGTGTCGGCGATCGGGACCTCGTCGACGCTGTGCCATTCGAAGTAGACGTCGCCGGTGTCGAGGTCGATCTCCTGCACGACGGAGTCCAGGACGGTCGCGACGTCGGGGCCTCCGTCGTCGGTGAGGTCCATGGTCACCGGGTGGTACGCGACGACCAGAGCGGTCCCGCGATCGGTCAGCGTCAGGTCGTGGATGTCGGCGGGAATCCCGTTGGCGCCCGGGATCCGGGTCACCTCCGTGTACGTGGAGTCGACGACGATCCACTCGCCGACGTACTTGCCGCGACCGAACGGTGCCGTGCCCTCGAACCACGCCAGTACCGGTTCGCCATCGATCTCGTGGACGGCGAGGTTGCCGACGGACGTGTCCTCGTCGGGCGCCGGCTGCCACCACACCAGCTCACCCGTGTGGTCGATGATCGACGCGCCCACCGTGCTGTCGCCGAGGGGTTGCGGCGTCGCGAGGAAGACGCCGGAACCGACGTCGCCGTCGACCGTCGCCCGGGGCACCCGGACATCGGGCATCGACGCGAACTCCAGCACCTCGGGATCGGGAAGGTCCGACGGTGCACCAGTCGGCAGTTCGTCGGGCGGGTCGGGATTCACTGCGACGGTGAAGCCGATTCCGTCGACGGCGCCGTCGTCATCGTTGCTGAGCACATCGACGCTCGTGCTGATGGCGACGTCTTCGCCGGGATCGAACGGTTGCGCCGGTCGAAACGAGACGCCCTCGCCGTCCGGATGATCGACGAGTGCACCGTCGTGCTCACCCGACGCGGAACCTGTCACGACGAGGTCGTCGAAGTCGTCGGCCGTCGCACCGCGGAAGCTGATCGTCGTTGCTGCGTTCGCTGCCCGGCTGTCGTCGATCGGGTACATCGCGACCGAATCGGTGTCGTCGTCCTGAAACACACATCCCGCGAGCGCCATCGCGGGAACGGCCACCGCAGTGAGCGACCGGCTGATGCGTCGTCGGCGAGGCATCGCGACATCATCTCACTCCGGACAGGCCGACCTACGCTGTGCGCGCATGGACTTCGCCGAACTGCAGGACGTGATCGACCGGACGTATGGCGACCGGGATCGTGAGCGTGGAACCGCGCCGACTGTGGCGTGGCTGTGCGAGGAGGTCGGCGAACTCGCGCAGGCGGTGCGCAAGGGATCGCGTGAACAGCAGATCCACGAGTTCGGCGATGTCGTCGCCTGGGTGGCGACGCTCGCGAATCAGCAGGGCATCGACTTGAACGAAGCCGCCGCCCGATTCGCCGAAGGTTGCCCCAAGTGCGACGCCCTGCCCTGCACCTGCTGACGTGCCATCGGGTGTCTGACACCCGATGGCACG
>NZ_BAOL01000100.1 GCF_000350145.1 Ilumatobacter nonamiensis YM16-303
CACGTACACCGCTCCCGTCCCGCAGCTCGGACAACCGGCAGGGGCCGGGTTTCCCGGTGCGCTGATCGCCATCAGATTCCCTTCGACCACGACGGTCGTGCCGAACTCGCTGCCGGCACTCGGGAAGTCGCCGATCCGCTGGGACTCGGAGATGTCGGGGTCGACCGTGATCGGGTAGGTCGCACCCGTCGTGTCGATGTCGAGCACGATCGCGGACCCGTCGACCGACATCGCCGACGGCAGGACGACACCGTCCGCGTCCACGACGACGAGATCGCGGTAGGACACGACGCCGCCCCCGTCGCGCACGATCACCACGTCGTCGGCCGACGTCGAGATCGGCTGTCCGCCTCCGACCTCGATCTCGATGGCCAACGCGTCGTCGGAACTCATCGGGGCGTCGAGGGTGTAGCCGTGTTCGAATCCGCCGTCGGTCCGCCGGAACCACTCTTCGAGGTCGGGCCACGTGTTCACCGCTTCGCCATCACGCTGGACGATCGAGGGGATGTCCGGGACGGCGTCGCCCACACGCGTCGTGGTGAACTCCACCGGCTCGATGGCAGTGCCGATCGTGGAGGTGTGCAGCGACGTCGTGCCCGATTCGAGCACGAGATCCATCCCGGCGCTCACGAGCCGGGCGGAGGGCGTTCCCAGCGGCTCGACGGAGGAACGAGGCAGACCGGAACCGGTCGTCACGGCGATGGACGTCGCGGGGTCCGTCGCGGCGACCTCGGTGTCGACGGGTGCCGACTCGGTCGGTGCGATCGACGGTTCGACGGTGTCCGAAGCGGGCGACGGTGTGGGAGCGTCGACGACCACTGCTGCGGCGAGAGCCATGCACGCCGCGACGACGAACGGCCACCACGACGTGGTCACCGGCCGTCGGACCCGGCGCCGTTCGGCGACCCGGGGTCGTGCCCATTGACGTTCGGCCGCGTCCCAATCGAAATTCTCGACGTCGCGATCAACCCTGCGTGTCACCATGTCGTGTTCCTGTCCGCCCGGTGGGACACGCCGTCTTGCGCGCCCCACGAGGGAGAGAACTAGCACGCCCGCTGACTCAACTGTGGGTACGAGTACCCACAACGACGAGAAGTTGCAGACGTCACACCCGAATCTCCTCGATGTGCGCATGACGCGGTCGCGCGACCACTCTTCGAGGAGTGTGACACCCCTGTGCGCATGATGAGCCGATGGCCGCGAAGTCCTCCAAGATCAAGACCCTGTTCGCCTGCTCCGAGTGCGGTGCGCAGACACCGAAGTGGGCCGGCCGGTGCACCGGGTGCGGGGATTGGAACACGCTGGTCGAAGAGCTGTCGGGAGGCGCCGCCGACGCGACGGTGATTCCCCTCGCCCCGACCAGACGATCCGGCCCCGCTCGGATCGGCGAGGTGCGCACCGACACGGCACGTCCGATCTCGACCGGGATCGACGAACTCGATGTCGTGCTCGGCGGCGGCCTCGTCGCCGGGTCGGTCACCTTGCTCGGTGGCGAACCCGGAATCGGCAAGAGCACCCTGCTGCTCCAGTTGCTGGCGGCGCGGGACGACACCACCCTCTACGTCAGCGCCGAGGAGAGTGCAACGCAGGTCCGACTGCGCGCCGAACGGCTCGACGCGATCCGCCCGGATCTGTGGCTCCACGCCGAAACGTCGCTCCCCCACGTCATCAACGCGATCGACGAAACGCAGCCGCAACTCGTCGTCATCGACTCGATCCAGACGATGGTCGATCCCGAGCTCTCCTCGGCGCCGGGGTCGGTGGGTCAGGTGCGCGGTTGCGCGCACCGGCTGGTCAACGAGGCGAAGGAACGCAACATCGCCATCGTGCTCGTCGGCCATGTCACCAAGGACGGCAACCTCGCCGGGCCGCGCGTGCTCGAACACGTCGTCGACACGGTGCTCCAGTTCGAGGGCGACCGCCACCACGCGCTCCGTCTGCTCCGAGCGGTCAAACACCGCTTCGGGCCCACGAACGAACTCGGCCTCTTCGAAATGGTCGGCGCCGGGCTCGTCGCCGTGCCCGACCCATCGACGATGTTCCTCGCCGACCGTCGCACGGGGATCGCGGGTTCCGCCGTGGTTCCCACGATGGAGGGGCGACGGCCGATCGTCGTCGAACTGCAGGCGCTCACCTCTCCCGGCCTCGAGAACGTGCCGAAACGCCGCAGCGCGCAGGGCATCGACGGAGGACGCTTGTCGATGCTCATGGCGGTGCTCGGCCAACGCGGCCGGATCAAGGTCGGCGACCAGGACGTCTACGCATCGGCGGCCGGTGGAGCCAAACTCACCGAGCCCGGACTCGACCTCGGAATCTGCCTCGCCGTCGCCAGCGCGATGAACGACATCCCACTTCCCGCCGACATGGCCGTCTTCGGCGAGGTCGGCCTGGGCGGCGAGATCCGCCAGGTCAGCCACGCTCCCCGACGCGTCACCGAGGCGTCACGACTCGGATTCCGCCGGATCATCCTGCCGGCCAAGTCGCCCGATGCCGACGACGAGGTCGCCGGGCAGGTGCGGTTGATTCGCGTGTCGACGCTGACCGAGGCGCTGCGCGCGGCGACGCTGACCCCATGACGCGGCGCAGGGCCGTTCGACGGCAGCCTCGGTCGAGCCACTCGCTACGTTCGAGTCGATGAACTTCGCTGCCGACGATGCACCCGACTCTCCTCGACCGTCCGAGCCCCGCATCCAACCGATCACCGAGTTCGACGGCGAACTCGCCGACATCATGGCCACGGCCCTCACCCACGACGGCACTCCGCTCAACATCTTCGGCACCCTGGGCAGGCACCCGAAGCTGCTCAAGCGTTTCAACCTGCTCGGTGGGTTCATCCTCAACAAGGGCCTCGTCCCCGAGCGTGAGCGCGAGCTGGTGATCCTGCGCGTCGGTGCCAATGCGCGCGCCGAGTACGAGTTCGGCCAGCACACGGTCATCGGACGGCGCTGCGGGCTCACCGACGACGAGATCGCCGCCCTCACACGCGACCCGTCGGATCACGCATGGTCGCCCGCCGACCTGGCGCTGATCGCGCTCGCCGACGACCTCCACGACGATGACTGCGTGTCCGATGCGACGTGGTCGAGCCTTGCCGACACCTGGACCGACGAGGAACTGATCGAGTTGCTGGTGGTCGCCGGCTTCTACCGACTCGTGTCGGGATTCCTGAACAGCACCGGCGTTCGACTCGACGACGGGATTCCCGGATTCCCGCCCGGCGCGTAGGAGCCGCGGCCGTCCACTGATCGCGCTTCGTTCCCTGCCCCTAGACTCCCGACATGGAGCTGCGATACGGGAGCGCGAACGAGCAGATGCGCCAGGCTCTCGCCCGGATCTCACCGGGGACGCCGCTGCGTGACGGGATCGATCGGGTCGTGCGCGCGAAGGCGGGAGCGTTGCTCGTGCTCGACGACGGTCCCGACGTGCTGTCGATCTGCTCCGGCGGCTTCCTGGTCGACGCGCCGTTCAGCCCGCAGCGCCTGTCCGAGCTGGCGAAGATGGACGGAGCGATCATCATCTCGGGCGACGGCGGGCGGATCGCCCGGGCCAATGTGCACCTCGTTCCCGATCCGACCGTGCCGACCAGCGAGACCGGAACACGGCACCGCACGGCCGAGCGCGTCGCCCGATCGCTCGATGTTCCCGTCGTGTCCGCCAGCGAGGAGATGGGCGTCATCAACGTCTACGCGGGCGGCGGAAAGCGCCAGCTGCAGGAGATCGGCCGTCTCCTCGAACGCGCCAACCAGGCGCTGCAGACCCTCGAGCGCTACAAGGTCCGGCTCGACGACGCGATGGCCAAGCTCACCGCCGTCGAGGTCGAGGACGTGGCAACGCTTCGCGACGTGGCCGCCGTCGTTCAGCGTGGCGAGATGGTGCATCGCATCGCCGACGAGATCGAGACGATGATCGTCGAGCTCGGTGTGGACGCACGATTGCTCCGCCTCCAGCTCGACGAGCTCTACGGCGAGATCGACGACGAACTCGAACTCGTCGTGCAGGACTACGTCGCCGACGACCGGACCCCGAGCGAGACGCTCGAGATCATGTCGCGTCTCACCGACGAAGAGACCCACGACCTTCGCAAGGCGGCCGAAGCACTGCACCGTCTCGAGGAGGACGACGACCTCACGATCTCGGTCGCCCCGCGCGGCCTGCGACTCCTGCACCGCACGAAACGCCTGTCGTCCGACTCGGCACTCGCCATCGCCGGACACTTCAACGGGCTGTCGAAGCTGCAACGTGCGACACTCACCGACCTGTCCGAGGTCGCCGGAATCGACGACGCCACCGCAGCCGAAGTGCGCGAGACACTGGCACGGGTGACCGAGTCGGCGATTCTCGACCAGTACAACTGACGAGCGATCCATGGCCGCCGCGTCCGCTGCTGGTTTCGACGAGATCCCGATCGTCAGCCTCGGTGCGATCGCGGGACCGCCTGACCCGCGCCAGGAGCTCGCCGACACCGTTCGCCGCATCTGCCACGAGATCGGCTTCATGGTCGTGACCGATCACGGAGTCGACGACGCCGTCGTGGCCGACGTGTTCGACCTCATGCGCCGGTTCTTCGCGTTGGACGAGTCCGAGCGCGCCCTCATCGACAAACGCCGCTCTCCGCACTTCCGCGGCTGGGAGGCGGTCGGCTCGGAGTTCACCAACAACCGGGTCGACGTGCGCGAACAGATCGACGTCTGGTCGGAATGGCCAACGGCGACGACAACGAACGGACCCGTCCATGATCGGCTGCACGGGCCGAACCAGTGGATGCCCACCGAGGTCCTCACCGGCCAGCGCGAGATCACCGAACGCTGGATGGACGAACTCGGCTCGCTCGCCGATCGAATCCTGAGTCTCCTGGCCGCCGGCCTCGGTCTCGACGACGACTTCTTCGTCGATCTGTTCGGCGATCGGCCGATGTCGCTCACCAAGATGATCAACTACCCGCCCACTCCGACGGGAGGAGCGGGGGTCAATGCGCACCACGACACCGGATTCCTGACGCTGCTCGCCCCGGGCACGGTGGCCGGACTGGAAGTGCTCAACCCGGCCGGCGAGTGGATCGCGGTCCCGGCAGTGCCCGGATCCTTCGTGGTCAACCTCGGCGAGATGCTGCAGTCGATGACCGGGAACTACTTCGTCGCGACCGCCCATCGAGTGATCACGACCGAGCCGCGGATGTCGGCGGCGTACTTCCACGGACCATCGCTCGACACGCCTCTCGAACCGATCGATCTCGATCGACGATTCGTCGATGCGGTCGCCGCCAGCCCGCGGCATTTCTCGGCGGGATTCATGGCGAGCGCAGCCGAGACGGAATCCGGTGTGAGTGAGATGGCGAGTCGGCACCGCGCCGACACCTACGGTCAGCAGCTGTGGAACTACTTCGTCCGCAGTTACCCCGACAACGTCGCCCGTCATCACCCCGACGCGTGACTCTCGGTCGAGGAGGCATCGCGTGACGGACGCAACGAGATCGACGTCGTTGGTGTCGCTGCCCGAGCGAACGCTGACCTCCGTCATCCCGATCCTCGGCTGGCTCCGGCGCTACCGGTGGAAGCGCGATCTTCCCGTCGACCTCATCGCGGGACTCGCGCTGGCGGCACTCCTGATCCCGGAGTCGATGGGCTATGCCGGGGTCGCCGGTGTCCCCGCCGAGGTCGGCCTGTACGCCGCTCTGGGAGCCGTTGCGGCCTACGCGATCACCGGTGGTTCCTCGATCCTGGTGGTCGGGCCGGCGTCCGCCGTCGCCGCCCTGTCGGCATCGATCGTCGCGGACTTCTCCGGGGATGTCGACCCCATTGCGCTGACCTCCGCGCTCGCGATCACGTCGGGCGTGCTGCTGATCGTCGCCGGGATCCTGCGACTCGGATGGATCGTCAACTTCATCTCCCGGCCCGTGCTCGAAGCGTTCATCGCCGGACTCTCGATCTCGATCATCATCGGACAGCTCGACGGGCTCCTCGGTGTCGAGGTCGACGGCGAATCGGCCGTGGCGCAGTTCATCGACATCGTGTCGAACGTCGCCGACTGGCAAGGGTGGACGGTGCTGATCGGCGTGGCAGCCGTCATCGCGCTGCTCCTGCTCGAACGGTACGCCGCACGGGTGCCGGCAGCGATCGTCGTGGTCGTGGCGGGCATCGTCATCGTCGAGATCCTCGACCTGGCGTCGCGAGGCGTCGAGGTGGTCGGCGACATCCCGCAGGGCCTCCCCGACGTCGGCGTCCCGGAGCTGTCCATGGCCGAGTGGCTCGAGCTGCTCGCCGGAGGATTGTCGCTGATGCTCGTCGGTTTCTCCGAGGGTTTCGCGGCGGTGTCGTCGGTCTCCTCCGCAACCGGTGAGGAGGTCGATTCGGACCAGGAACTGATCGGGAGCGGCGCGGCGAACGTCGCGAGCGGTCTCGTGGGTGGGCTCGCGGTGAGTGGCAGCCTGTCGAAGTCGGAGGCCTCGATCGCGAATGGCGCACGGAGCCAGATGGCCAACGTCGTCGGCGGCATCACCGTGCTCGCGACGCTGTTGTTCCTCGGGCCGCTGTTCGAGATTCTCCCCGAACCGGTCCTCGCTGCGGTGGTGATCGTGGCCGTCCTCGGTGCCGCGAACCCGACCCGCGTGCTCGATCTGTGGGACGTGAACCGTGCCGACTTCATCGCGGGCGTCATCACCTTCGTGCTCGTGCTGGTGTGGGAGGCGCTGCCCGCGATGATCGTCGGGGTCGTGATCTCCCTGGCGTTCGTGGTCCGTCGCGCCAGCTTCCCGGACGTACTCGAGTTGTACCGCACGAGCGATGGCAGCTTCGTGGCCCGAGGCGACGAGGAGCTCGACGCGGCACCGGTCGACGGGGTCGCCATCCTGCGGTTCGAGGCACCGTTGATCTACGCGAACGCGGGTCGCCTGGTCCGCGGCTCGAAGGCGCTCATCGCCGCTCGGCCCGACGCGACACGATTCATCCTCGACGCCGAGATGGTGTCGGACCTCGACGCCAGTGGCGCCCGGGCACTCGCTGCGATCGACGACGCCCTCCGCGAACGCGGGATCGAGATGCGGATCGCGCGGTTCCACCGCCGTGCCCGCCAGCAGGTACATCGTTCCAAGCTCCGAGCCCGATTCGAGGGGCGCATCTTCCCGAGTCTCGACGCGGCCGTTCACGGCGACGCGTGATCGACCGCTGAACGTCGCCCGTGGATTCCGCGGTCGGGCGGCGAGTGTCAGGCTCGCCAGCGCTCGTGGAAGCGGGCCAGCTTGTCCGGGTTGACGATCGTGAGGAACTCCGCGACCCGCCCGTCGCGCCAACCGATCACGTTGAGCAGGAACGGCTCGCCGTCGCGGACGATGTACAAGCCGGTCTGGCCGTTGACGCGCAACCAGTGGAGCTCGTCGCTCTCCCGGAGGTCGCGATTGGTCAGGTTGATGAGCAGCCGTGCGACCCGATCGGCACCGACGACCGGCCGACGGGCCGCATGACGTTCCGCGCCGCCATCGGAGATGTGGACGACATCGTCGGTCATCATCGCCATCAACTCGTCGACGTCGCCGTTCACCACCGCTCCGAGGAACGCCGCCGACCACTTGTCCACGTCGTCCGGTTCGGGATCGATGCGCGGTCGACCCGATCGGACTCGATCGCGCGCCCGCTTTGCGGTCTGGCGCGTCGCGGGCACCGACTTGCCGACGACGGTCGCGACCTCGTCGAACGGATACCCGAACACGTCGTGGAGCAGGAAGACCGCCCGCTCGACCGGTCCGAGGGTTTCGAGGACGCGCAGGAGGCCCAGCTCCAACCCCTCCCCACCGATCGCGGAAGCAGCCGGATCGATCGGCGAATCGGCTGTGGGATCAACCGTCAACGGTTCCGGGATCCACGGTCCCACATACGTCTCTCGCCGCCGACGAGCCGAGGTGAGTCGATCGATCGACAACCGCGTCGTGACGGTCGTGAGCCACGCGGCCGGATTCTCGACGTCGTCGAGTGTCGTGCCTTGCCACCGCAGCCACGCGTCCTGGACGACATCGTCGGCATCGTCGGGAGTTCCCAGCATCCGGTACGCCAGCCGCATCAGACGCGGGCGCTCGGCCTCGAAGAACTCGGTGGCCTGCGAGCTCATTCGTTCACCGGACGCTCGGTTGCCGGTCGAGATGGGCGACCGCGTTGCGCGCCGCGTCCTCCGCGCTGGCGAGCACGGCGTCGAGAAGATGCCCTCGTCGTCCGACCCAGTCGCCGACGACGAACACGCCGGCGCGGTCGGGCACGACTCCATCGGGTCGACGCCGGAGGCCTCCCGCCGCGGCGGTGGAGATCGCGGTCACGGCGGTCATCCGGTGAAGGTACCGCTCGGTTTCGACCGACTCCGGCGCGACGCCGGCGTGGGTGAGGAACGCCCGGAGCCTCTCCCGGTCCGGGGCCGTGTCGGGTGCGAGGTACTCCGCCACCGACATCGACGAGCGGCCGGCGGGCGTCATCCCGGCGGGAAAGCCGTGATTCGACAGATACATGGGCGGATCGATCCCGAGTACGACGTCGTGGGTCGGCGGAGTCGTGAGGCCGATGTCGAGCACGGACACATCGGCCGACGGGCCGAGCTCGTCGAAGCGCTGCCCCGTGAGCGCGGTGACCGACGACGGAGCGCCGGTCGCGACGATCACGCAGCGGGCATCGGGGAGCTCGCGGACCGGCTCGTCGCGGACGACCGTGATTCCCTCGACCGCGGCGAGAGCGTCGACGAGCTGCTCCCAGCCGCGATCGAGATAGATCACGCCGTCTCCGAGTGCCAGTTGGACCTGCATCAGCGCCACGTCCGCGGACAGCACGTCCGGAGCATTCACGTAGGTCCCCAGTCGGATCACGGTGTGGATGATCTCGCGCACCCGAGCGCGTGGCGACAGATCGTCGACCCACTCGCCGGTGGTGACCGAGCCGAGCGTGGCGGGGTCGAGCCGATCGATGCGATTCAACACGCCGGCCAGAGCGACCTTGTCCCGCCAGCCGAGCACCGAACTGCGCAGCAAGCTCACGGGATCACCTGGTGCGAGCCCCACCTGTCCGTCGCGCACCATCCGGGCGCCCTTCGTGTTCGGCGCGGTGCCGGACGGGGCGATCCCGAACGCTCGCAGCACTCGGTGGCCTTCGCCCGCGAGGTAGAGCGCGTGCGGGCCCTGATTGAACCGGTAGCCGTCCTTCGAATCCGTCGTCGCCCGGCCGCCGAGTCGGCCGCGACCTTCGTGCACGGTGACGGAACGACCCGCACGGGCGACCAACGCCGCGGCGGCGAGTCCGCCGAGCCCACCTCCGATCACGTGGACATCGGCGTGGCTCGGGTCGACTGGTGGAGAATCGTGGCTCATGTCTGTTCGACGACGCAGCGGATCAGAATGTGACAGGCCAGTCCCATCACGTCCCGAAGGATCGCGCAGCGAGCGACCGTCGGTCAGGCCAGGTCGGCGAGGCGGACGCCTTCCAGCGTGGCCAACATGGTCACGCCGGGTTGCGGCTCGACGTCGACCACGTGCGGCACGGCTACCGTTCGACATCCCGCCGCCACGGCGGATCCCACGCCGGTCGGTGAATCCTCGATCGCCACGCAGTCGGCCGGTTCTGCCCCGACGAGTGCCGCCGCAGCGAGGTACGGGTCGGGTGCCGGCTTGCCGTTGACCACCTCGTCACCGGTCACCGATCCGACGAACACGCCCGCGGGAGCGGCCGAGAGGACCGCATCGGCGAGGCGCCGCCACGACATGGTCACCAACACGCACGGCACGGCCGCTTCGCGCGCCTCGATCAGCAGGTCCCGGGCACCGGGTCGCCACAACAACTCTTCGGCACACATCGCGATCACGCTGTCGAGCAGCCACTCGACGATCGCCGGCGGCTCGAGGCGAACCCCACCGCGATCGCGCAGCTGCACCGCGGCGTCGAGCAGGTCGAATCCGACGATCGAGTGTGCATCCTCTGCGCTCCACGTGTCGCCGAACTCCGCGACGAGCTTGTGCTCACTCGCGATCCAGTACGGCTCCGAATCGACGATCGTCCCGTCCATGTCGATCAACAGCGCCGCCGGCAGAGTCATGGAGGCAGTGTGCCGTGTCAACGGGGTCAGACCCCGGTCGACACGTCAGACTCCGCGAAACATGGTGATCTTGTCTTCACCGATGCGTTCACGCTTCTCCGGATCGGAGACACCGAGGCCCTCGGCCGGCGCGAGGCACAGCACACCGAGCTTGCCCTCGGCTTCGTTGTGGTGCACCGCGAGCGCGGCGTCGCCGACGTGGTCGAGGTCGTACACGTCGGTCAGGAGCGGTTGGATCCGGCCCTGGTCGAGCAGCTTGTTCGCGGCCCAGGATTCCGCGTAGTTCGCGAAGTGCGACGACAGCAGCTTCTTCAGCTTCATCCAGAAGTGCCGGTTGTCGAACTCGACCATGTAGCCGGACGTCGCGGCACACGTGACCACCGTGCCGCCGCGCTTCACGGCGAAGATCGAGGCGCCCATCGTCGAGCGACCCGGGTGCTCGAACACGATGTCGACGTCCTCGCCACCGTTGACCGCCCGGATGTCCTTGCCGAACCGCCGCCACTCGCTCTCGTCCTGCGTGTACTCGTCGGACCAGAACTGGTAACCAGCCGCCTTGCGATCGATGACCGCCTCACAGCCCATCTTGTTCAGCAACTCGGCTCGTTCCGGTGAGGAGACCACGCCGATCGGTCGACCTCCACCGTTCAACACGTACTGCACGGCGTATCCACCGATGCCGCCGGTCGCGCCCCAGATGAGGACGCTGTCGCCCTGCTTCATCCGCGCGCCGTTGTCGCTCACGAGCATCCGGTAGGACGTGGCGCTGCACAGCCCGTTCACCGCTGCCTCCTCCCAGGTGAGGTGCGTCGGCTTGGGCATCAGCTGGTTCGCCTTCACGACCGACAGGTCGGCGAGCGCACCGAAGTTGGTCTCGAAACCCCAGATCTTCTGGTTCGCAGCGAGCATCGAGTCGTCGTGTGCGCTCGGGTCCTGGTCGTCGACGTAGTTGCAGTGGACGGTGACCTCGTCACCCGGCTTCCAGTTGCGCACCGCGGCGCCCACCTTCAGCACGACACCGGATGCGTCCGAACCGACGATGTGTTCGTCGCGGGAGTGCCGTGCGCCGTACTCGCCGTCGCGGGCCATGCGATCGAGGAACCCGAAGGTCGGCAGTGGCTCGAAGATCGAGGTCCACACCGTGTTGAAGTTGATGCTCGACGCCATCACGGCGATGTACACCTCGTCGGGTGCGAGTTCCGGCGTGGCGACCTGGTCGACGTGGAGCGACGCACGCGGATCCTTGTCCCACGAGTCGACTCCCTCGAACATCGCGGCCTCGTCGCGCTTGACGAACGAGGCGCGGTAGCTCTCGGGAATCGGAAGGTTGGCGATGTCGTCGCTGCTCGCGCCGGCCTGGATCGCTTCGAGAATCTGCTCCATGGGACCGACGTTACCGAGCGGTAACCGAGGCGACCAAAGTCAGAAACGGTCGCCGGGTACCGTGCCTCGGTGGCGGCTTGTTACCGCTCGGTAGGCGAGGACTACGCTCGGAACATGGCTTCCAACGGTTCCTACATCATCGCCGGCGCTCGCACGCCGATCGGCAAGATGAGCGGTGCACTCGCCTCGTTCTCCGCCGCCGACCTGGGTGGCTTCGCCATCACCGAAGCACTCAGCCGAGCAGGCGTCGCTCCCGACGAGGTCGACCACGTGATCATGGGACAGGTCCTGATGGCCGGCCAGGGCCAGGTCCCCAGCCGTCAGGCCGCGTTCAAGGCGGGCATCCCCATGAGCGTTCCGGCGGTCAACGTCAACAAGGTGTGCCTGTCGGGCCTGAACGCGATCTACCTCGCGCACCAGATGGTCGCGATGGGCGACGCGGACATCGTCGTCGCCGGCGGCATGGAGTCGATGACCAACGCCCCGTACCTCGCCGACGGCGCCCGCGGCGGGTTCCGCTACGGCAACACCGAGCTGCGTGACGCGATCATCGCCGACGGTCTGTGGTGCTCGTTCGACTCCTGCCTGATGGGGCTCGGCACCGAGCGCTACACCGGCGACACCGCGATCACGCGCGAGCAGCAGGACCAGCTCGCCGCCGCCTCCAACCAGCGCGCTGCTGCTGCCATCGAGGCCGGCACCCTGGCCGAGGAGATCGTCGCCGTGACCGTCCCGCAGCGCAAGGGCGACCCGATCGTGGTCGAACACGACGAGGGCGTCCGTGGAAACACGACGATCGAGACCCTCGCCGGAATGCGTCCGGCGTTCGACAAGGACGGCACGATCACCGCGGCCAACGCGTCGCAGCTGTCCGATGGTGCGTCGGCGGTCATCGTGATGTCGAAGGAAGCGGCCGAGAAGCGTGGAGTCACCCCGCTCGGCGAGTTCGTGTCGTACGGCATGGTCGCCGGCCCCGACAGCGCCTCGCTGCTCACGCAGCCGAGCCGGGCGATCCTGCAGGCCGCCGACAAGGCGGGCGTGGCGGTGGCCGATCTCGACCTGTTCGAGATCAACGAAGCGTTCGCCGCTGTGGGTCGGGCGTCGATCGACGAGTTGGGCATCTCCGACGACATCGTGAACGTCAACGGTGGTGCGATCGCGCTCGGTCACCCGATCGGCATGAGCGGCAACCGTTTGGCGCTCACCCTGCTCCACGAGTTGAAGCGCCGCGGTGGCGGCATCGGTGCGGCCGGCCTCTGCGGTGGTGGCGGGCAGGGCGACGCGATCGTCCTCAAGACGATCTGAGGCTGCATGGTTCCAACCGGGTCCGACCCCGTGGATCCGTACCCGAACTGACGTCTGTGCTGCCTTTTTCGGAAGGACGTTGACATTTCCGTCGCCGGTTCATATGGTTACCCCTACAACTTCATCGAGTGGTCAAACGACGACAGAGGGTCATTTCGTCACAGAAATGACATCGAGCCGAAAAGGGTCGAACTCCGAGCGTCAGGAAGCCACCACAGTCTGAAGCACCGTCAATCCGAACCGGCCCGTCCGCCCGCTACCGGTTCGAGGAGGCGGTGCTTCAGTTCATTTTCGGCACGGTTCGCTCGGCGGCACGCACCGTGCCGGCGCTCAGGCGGACGAGATCAGTCCTCGACACTGCGTCGACCTTCGAGCGCACGACCGAGGGTGAGTTCGTCGGCGTACTCGAGATCACCGCCCACCGGCAGGCCGCTGGCGATCCGGGTGACCTTCAACCCGATCGGCTTGAGCAACCGCGCGAGGTACATCGCGGTGACCTCGCCTTCGGTGTTCGGATTCGTACAGAGGATGACCTCCTCGATCCCCTCCGGCTCGATCCTGGCGACGAGTTCGCGGATCTTCAGGTCCTCCGGTCCGATCCCCTCGAGCGGGCTCATCGCCCCGAGCAACACGTGATAGCGACCACGGAACTCGCCGGTCTTCTCCAGCGCGACGATGTCGCGTGACTCCTCGACCACGCAGACCAGCGACGAATCGCGGGCGTCGTCGTTGCAGATCGGACAGAGCGTCGAGTCCGCCACGTTGAAGCAGCGTTCGCAGAAGCGCACACGCTTCTTCGCATCGATGATCGCCTCGGCGAGCCGATTGACGTCGTCCGCGGGAATCTTGAGAAGGTGGAACGCGATGCGCTGCGCCGACTTCGGGCCGACGCCGGGGAGCCGACCGAGTTCGTCGATCAGCAGTTGGACGGGTGGGGTGTAGGTGCTTGCCATGTCGCCTGACAGAAGGTGAAGGGGATGTGCGTGCCTGCGTGACCGATCGAGCGGGTCAGTACGGATCGTCGACGAGTTCGGAGCCCGGGAAGGCCTCGGCGAGGCGATCGACCGGTGATTTCACGGACTCGGGAGGTGCGTCGATCAGATCGTCGAGGTCGACATCATCGTCGTCTGGCAGCGTGTTGCCGACGCGCTGCAGACCTTCGTCCGGGTCGGGCGGGGGCCCGTCCGTTCGCGCCTGGTCGGCGATCGCACGACCGTTCCGGACCGCAGCGCCGTCACCGGCTTCGGCGCCGGCGGGCTGTACGACGTGAAGATGCTGCGATGGATTGGTGTCCTCGCTCGGCACCGGGTCGTGCTCCGCGCTCGGGCTCCGATCCTCGGCCAGCGCACCCGTCGTGATCGGCTTCGCCGCGCCGGATCCCGATGGGCTCGCGGTCGACGGGCCGGAGGTTTCGACCGCTCGCGGAACGTCGGCGTCCTCGACTCCCGACGCGCTGCCACCCGGGCCGGAGCCCGCTCGCGATCCACCTCCTCCGCCGTCACCGTCGACGACCAGGTCGACCGAGATCGGGACACCGGCGTGAGCGGCCAACGCCTGCTCCACGACGTCGCGGTGCTGCTCGCACTTCGTGCGATGGGTCTCGTTGGGCAGACCCAGCGTGACGGTGCCCGCGTCGACGGACACGAACGTCGCCGGGGAGAACACCGCGCGTGCCATGCCCCGCAGCTGAGGACGAACCGTCTCCCAGTCGGCATCGCTGATCGACTTTCCGGCGCCGGCCGGGGCGGGCGTTTCCGCCGTCGATCGATCGGTCGGGGACCCGGCCGGATCACGCGACGCTGGTCCCGATTCGGCCACGGAGGATGTGGGTTGCGGGTCGTCGGACGCAGCCGGCGGAGCCGACGGGGGTTGTGCTGCGCCGGCATGTGCTGCGGCACCGTCGGTCGCGGCGGGCGCCGATGCACCGGCCCGGGACCCCAGCTTCCTGCGTCCCGTCGACGGATCGACTTCTCGCGGGGGAGCGGTCGCGGGCGGCATGGCAGCAGCAGATTCCGTCCCGGACGATGTGGCGGCCGCCGGCGCCGCGGGCACTCCGTCGGCCACCTTGCGCTCGAGCCGTTGGAGCCGGGTTGCGAGGGCAGCGACGTCGTCGCTCACCTCCTCGGCGGTCAAGCGGACCGTCGCGACGTCGAGCAGGACACGGGGGTCCGGCGCCGTACGCATCTCGACCAGCGCTTCGCCGAGTTGTTCGATCCCGCGCACGAGAAGAACGGCACCGGCCCGCTGTGCCACGTCGGTGACGGCGTCGAGGCGATGCGACGGCAGCTGAACCAGTTCGGGCGCCATCAATGCGAGGAACCCGTTGCGGAGGTAGCCGATGAGCTCCTCGGTGATCGTCCGCGGGTCGCGCCCTTGGCTGACCGACTGGGCGACCATCTTCAGACCCCGCCCCGGATCGTGCTCGATCATCGCCTCGACGAACTCGTCGAGCGCGATGATCTCGGTCGCCGCACCGCCCGAGTTCGACACGAGTTCGAGCGCCGACAACGTGTCGCGCGGTGAGCCGGCCCCTTGCGCGATCACCTGCTCGATCGCATCGTCGGACACGGTGAGACCGGCGTCGGACGCGACCCAGCGCACGTGCTCGTCGAGGGTGTCGGCACCCAACAGGTGGAACTGCAGGTGCTGGGTCCGGCTGCGAATCGTGTCGGACATCTTCTGCGGATCGGTCGTCGCCAGGACGAACACGACGTGCGGCGGCGGCTCCTCCAGGGTCTTGAGCAACGCTGCCTCGGCCCCCTTCGACAGCATGTGCACCTCGTCGAGGATGTACACCTTGTGGCGACCGGGCGTCCCGAGCGACGCCTTGTCGATCAGGTCACGCATCGCTTCCACGCCGTTGTTGCTCGCGGCGTCGAGTTCGTGCACGTCGTAGCTGGTTCCCTGCTCGACCGACAGGCACGAAGCGCACTCACAGCAGGGCTCGCCGTCCTGCGGTTTCTCGCAGTTGAGCACCTTGGCCATGATCCGTGCGGTCGTGGTCTTGCCGGTGCCGCGCGGGCCCGAGAACAGGTACGCCTGACCTTCACGGCCCTCGGCAACCGACGTCCGCAGCGCACGCACGATGTGGTCCTGGCCCTTGAGTTCGGAGAAGCGGCGAGGTCGATACCGGCGATACAGCGACTGGGTTGCCATCGATGGCCACACTACCGACACGACCCGTCGGGCCCGGTGGGCTGCACCACGATCGGAGCCGCGGCGCCCTAGATTCGCATCGTGGCCATGTCTTCCGACACCCGACGCCGCGTCGTTTTCGTGGTCGCAGCCCTGATCATCGTCGCGCTCGTGCTGGCGAGTACCGGCTGTTCGAGCACGAGCGGAAGCGGCGACGACGGCCCCGAACTCAGCGGTGCGGACTACCCAGAATCGATGAACGAGATCTGCGCCGCCACGACCGACCGACTCGCACGACTGCCGACGCCGCCGGACGAGATCAGCCGGGCGGACTGGGCCGGCGAGGTGTCATTGGCGCTCCGCGACGAGGCGACGGCATTCGACGAGATCAGCGTCGGCGAGACCCGGCGAACGGACCACGCGTCGTTCATCGAGAACACGGAGAACCAGTCCGCCCTGTGGATGTCGCTGAGCGAGGCGCTCGCCGGCGACGCCCCCGACGACGTCGTTCTCGGCGAGCTGACCACCGAAATCGCCGAGCTCACCCTCGGTCGAGACGACCTCGCGACCGAGATGGGCCTGGCCGGATGTCAGGCGCGGGAGGTCGCGTGACGCGCTCCGATCGCACGTTCACACCGAGTGTGACCACTAACCTCGGCGCAGCGTGATCACACTCCTGTCATCTTCTCGTCACGAGCGGCGCGACCGCGCCGACGGAAGAGCCGCGCGCCACGTGCGGCAGTGGGTGGTCGTCGTCGCCGTCACGATCCTCGCCCTGCTCGGTTTCTCGACCGGAACCGCCCACGCCGACAACGAGGTCGTCAACTCGTCACCGTCCACCGGCGCGGTGCTCGACGTCGCTCCCGACGCCATCGTGATCGGATTCGCCGAGGACCTCGGTGAGGACAACACCATCGCCCTCGACTGCGAAGCCCAACCGGTCTCCCTGCCGCAGCCCGAAGTCGTCGACGGGAACACCCTCGAGGTCGAGATCACCGGGGCGATTCCCAGCGGCACGTGCACCGCTCGGTGGGGCGTGAGCAACACCGACGGCGAGCCGAACGGCCGAGGGGTCATCACCTTCGTCGTCGAGAACGCCGATCCGGAAGGTGGCGTCGCTCCCGAAACCGGCGCGACCGACCCCACGTCCACCACGTCCCCTCCCACCTCGACCGACGCGGACACGACCGAAGGCTCCGATGCCACGGCGGAGGATGACGTACCGGTCGTCGACTTCTCGGTCGCCAGCGAGGGCGATGCCGCGGTGGGGCTGTTCCAGTTCCTGTCCACTCTCGGTATCGCCGTGTTGTTCGGTTCCCTCGTGCTCATCACCGCGGCGTGGCCCGAGGGCGTCGAGTACCTGGTCACGATCAAGTTCCTGCGCCTCGTGTGGGTGGTGTCGATGGTCGTCACCGTCATCTTCACCGGACTCGCTGCTGCCGCGGTCACACCCGAAGGAGGCGGCGGACCGTTCAGTCCCGGCACCTGGCTCGACCTGCTCGACGCCGGTTGGTCCGGTCGCGCCGTGCTGCTTCGAGTCGTGCTGTTGGCGGCGGCCGCCTGGCCGGCGTTCCGGCCGGAGCGGGTCATCGATCCGACGACGCAGCTCGCCGCGCTCGGCATCCCCGGGCTGTGCACCGCCCTGCTCGGCATCACCCGCACCTCCGGCGACTGGGTCGCACTCGGTGTCGTCATGGGCATCCTCCACGCTCTCGCCATGGCGGTCTGGGTCGGTGGCGTCGTGCTCCTCGCTCGGGTGGTCCTCTCCGGACCGGGCGATGAGGACCTCATCCACGCCGTTCGCGGATTCGGCAGAGTCTCGACGCCGGCGATCATCGTCACCATCGCAACCGGCTTGGTCCAGATGTTCCGCCTCGACGGTGGTGCGTTGTTCCAGAGCGGCCACGGCCGGGTCGTCGTCCTGAAGACCGTGATCGTGGCGGTGATGATCTTCGTCGCCTTCTCCGCCCGCCAGTTCGTCACCCAACGACTCAACCGCGCCCAACAGATGAGCGTGCCGCTGGCGGATCGACTCCGTCGCGCGTTCGGTGCCGAAGCAGGCATCGGTGTTCTCACGCTGGCCCTGAGTGCGTGGCTGCTCGCGTTGGCGCCACCGAACATCAGCCCGACGTCCTTGATCGACTACGAGGTCAGCCAGACCCACACCGACGAGGCCGGCACCCTCGACGTTCGGATTCGCCTGACCGACAGCCAGATCGGGCTGGTCGGACTCGAGGTCGAGGTGATTCAGCCCGACGAGGATCTGAGTGGCCTGGCGGTCGTGCTGACGGCTCCCGACAACGACCAGAACCTGTCCGCGATCCGTCAACCCGTTCCGCTGACCGAGTCCGGTTTCGCTGTACGTGACGAAGCGATCGGACTCCCGATCAGCATCGCCGGCGACTGGACGATCCAGGTCGTCGCGAACACGGCCGGCGGACCGGTCGAGAGCACGCCGCAGATCTACCAGGTCACCGACCAGACCGGCGAGGGCTCGACCGACGACGCCACGGATCCGCCCGCGAGCGCCACCGACTCGACCGAGGCCCCCACCACCGACGCCTGACTCACCCCGAAGGGGTGTGCGGTCAGAACAGGTCGGAGAACCGAACCGGTGTGGCGACGTCGAGTTGATCGAAGCCGCACGACTCCGGACTGCGGTCGGGGCGCCAGCGGACGAACCCGACACCGTGGCGGAAGCGACCGCCTTCGAGTTGGCCGAACGTGACCTCGGCGACGAGTCCCATCCGGATCGGGACGAACGACAGATCCTTGCCGGCGTTCCAGCGGCTTCCGGCCGACGGGGGCGTCGGCTTGCCCGCTGCGTCGTTCTCCGCCTTGCGCACCTGCTGCTCCTCCTGCCACGTCGCCCAGTCGACCCACGGGTGATCGATCAGCGCGTCGTCGCCCGCGCGCGGTGACAACTCGTCGAGCAGTTCGGCGCGGCGCTTCACACTGAACGACGCCGCGACGCCGACCGACCGCAGGTCACCGTCGCCGGTGTAGAGCCCGAGCAGCAGCGAGCCGACCCCGTTGCCGTCCTTGTGGATCCGGTAGCCGGGCACCGCGCAGTCGGCGGTTCGGACGTGCTTCACCTTGAGCAACGATCGCTTGCCCGGGGCGTACGGGCCGTCGACCGGCTTGGCGATCACTCCGTCGAGCCCGGCGCCCTCGAACGCCGAGAACCACTCCTCGGCCTGCGCTCGATCGGTCGACGCGGGCGTGATCCGCACGGTGTCGTTGACGTCGACGATGTCGAGCAGCACGGTGCGACGATCGACCATCGGATCGTCCATCAGCGATCGGTCGCCGACTGCGAGGACGTCGAACGCGACGAACTCGGACGGCGTCTCGGCCGCGAGTCGGTTGATGCGTGACTCGGCGGGATGGATCCGCTGGAGGAGCGCGTCGAAGTCGAGTCCGTGGTCGCCACCGTCGGGCACGACGATCTCGCCGTCGACGATGCAGCGATCCGGCAGCGCGTGCTTCAGCGGCTCGATCAGTTCGGGGAAGTACCGCGCGAGTGGTTTCAGCTTGCGCGAGAACAGCTCGATGCGATCCCCCTCGCAGAACACGACGCACCGGAAGCCGTCCCACTTCGGTTCGAACAGCCACTCCTCGTCCCCATCCGGAATCTTGCGGGACAACTTCGCGAGCATCGGCTCGACCGGAGGTTGCACCGGCAGATTCCAGGGTGTGTCGTCGACCTCGGCCATCTCCCGATTCTGGCGCATCCCTGCGACCATCCGCTTCGTTCTCGTCGCGGATCGCTGCGGATTCCGGGCGGAATCGCGACGGGAACACAGGTGGCCGGATGCGGACCGGGGCCGTTCGGGTCCACTGCGGTAGCTTCGGGGCCGTGACGATGCAAGAAAAGATCGCCGACCTCGCCGACCGTCGGGAGCAGGCACTGCACGCCGGCTCCGAGCGTTCGGTCGAACGCCAACACGAGAAGGGCAAGATGCTCGCTCGCGAGCGTCTCGACTACTTCCTCGACGACGATTCGTTCCACGAGCTCGACCTGCTCGCCCGCCACCGTGCCCACACGTCGGGCCTCGACGACCGGCCGTACACCGACGGTGTCGTCACCGGTTGGGGAACGGTCGAGGGCCGCAAGGTGTTCGTGTTCTCCCAGGACTTCACCGTGTTCGGCGGCGCGCTCGGCGAGGTGTTCGCCGAGAAGATCCACAAGTTGATGGACCTCGCCGCCAAGGTCGGCGCCCCGGTCGTCGGCCTCAACGACGGTGCGGGGGCGCGCATCCAGGAGGGCGTGGTCAGCCTCGCCAGCTACGGCGGCATCTTCCGTCGCAACGTGCAGGCGTCGGGCGTCGTCCCGCAGATCTCGGTGATCCTCGGCCCGTGCGCCGGTGGCGCCGTGTACTCGCCCGCGATGACCGACTTCATCTTCATGGTGCGCGAGACCAGCCACATGTTCATCACGGGTCCCGACGTCGTGAAGACGGTCACCGGTGAGGACGTCACCCTCGAGGAACTCGGCGGCGCGATGAGCCACGCGTCGAAATCCGGCGTCGCCACGTTCGTGTCGGGCGACGAGAAGGCGTGCCTGGACGACGTCCGGTTCCTGCTCGGCTTCCTGCCGTCGAACAACCTCGAGGAGCCGCCGGTCGAGGACCTCGGCGACGACCCCGACCGGTCGTGCCCCGAGCTGAACACGATCCTCCCCGATTCGCCGAACATGCCGTACGACATGGTCGAGCTGGTCGGCCACTGCGTCGATGACGGCGAGTTCTTCGAGTACTTCCCGCACTGGGCGAAGTCGATCATCTGCGGGTTCGCTCGCATCGACGGCAAGCCGGTCGGCATCGTGGGCAACCAGCCCAAGATCCTCGCCGGCGTGCTCGACATCGAATCCGCCGAGAAGGCCGCACGCTTCGTGCGCACGTGCGACTCGTTCAACATCCCGCTGATCACGTTCGTGGACGTGCCGGGCTTCCTTCCCGGTGTCGATCAGGAGTACGGCGGCATCATCCGCCACGGCGCCAAGCTCCTGTACGCGTACTGCGAGGCGACCGTGCCCCGCATCTCGGTGATCACCCGCAAGGCGTACGGCGGCGCCTACGTCGTCATGGACTCGAAGTCGATCGGGTCCGACTTGTCGTTCGCCTGGCCCTCGGCCGAACTCGCCGTGATGGGTCCGCAGGGTGCGGTCGAGATCGTCTACCGCCGTGAACTCCAGCAGGCCGCGGATCCCGCCGCCCGCCGCGCCGAGCTCGTCGAGGACTACACCGAGCGCTACGCGAACCCGTACGCGGCCGCCGAACGCGGTTACGTCGACGACGTGATCGAGCCGTCCGAGACACGCCGCAAGCTGGTGGCCGGTCTGCGGATGCTCTCCACCAAGCGCGAGGAACTCCCCAAGCGCAAGCACGGCAACGTCCCCCTCTGACAATGTTCGTCGGTGCCAGTCGCCGATGAACATTTTCGGTGCTCCACCTTCCTCGGATACTCTCACCGCCGTGTCACTGAACGATCTTCCTCCCCCGTCGGGTGTGGTGATGTCGCCTGCGCCCACCGACGAGGAAGCCGTCGCGATCATGGCCGCCACCGAGGCGCTGTGGCCGCGCCCGGTCATGATGGTCGCCGACGACGAAGCGCCCCGCACGCGGGCGTGGCGGTTCTCCGGACGCTGGTGGAGCAAGCCCGTTCCGTTCCGCCGGGACCGTCCCTTCCGGCCCTGACCCAATCGAACTGACACGCTCCCTCGTGCACGGCGTGGAATGATCACGAGATGAACGAGCCCGACGGCGCTCCGATCATCGACGTCACCACGGTGTCCGACACCGAAGCCGTCGTTCACGTGACCCGTCCCGGCACGTTCGACGTCGCGGTCCACCGCTTCGACGGTCTCGAAGCCGACACCGACCACCGCCTCGACGTTCCGGCGCCGGTCGGATCGTCATACGACACGGACGTCTTCGCCGTCCCGGTGCGCACCCTTCCGGCCCTGACGGGTGCGCGCCTCTCCGTGCTCGCCACCGTGAACGATGTGCACTTCGGCGAGCTCGCCGCGGGTCAGATCGACGACCTCGAGATGGGCCCGATTCGACGACCCGAACCCGGCGCCGAGCCGTACCCGGAGGTGATGAACCGCGGCGCGGCCCACGAGATCGATCAGATCGACGCCGACGCGGTGGTGGTGAAAGGCGACCTGTCGCTCGACGGGACCGACGACGAGTTCGCGGCGTTCGAGCGGTGCTACCGGGAACCCTTCGGTGACCGCTTGCACGTCGTGCGCGGCAACCACGACGGATACCGCCATCAATCGGACTACGCAGGCGACCAGCACATCGACCTCGACGGCGTGACGATCGCACTGATCGACACGGTGATCCCCGGTGCCACCACCGGCGACTTCACCATCGAACAAGCCGACTGGCTCGACGCGCTCGCCTCCGTATCGACGCAACCGGTGTTCGCCATGGGCCACCACCAGCAATGGATCGCGGGACCCGGCACCGACCCGCGCGATGCGAAACGCAGCGAGGACTACTTCGGCCTCCATCCGGACGCCAGCGACCGTCTCGATGACGTGTGTGCGCGCCGGAACTCGATCGTCGCGTATGCCGCGGGCCACACGCATCGTCACCGGCTGAGAGCGATGACCCGGTCCGGTGTCCCGAGCATCGAGATCGGTTGCACGAAGGACTTCCCCGGTACGTGGGCCGAGTACCGGGTCCACGACGACGGGATCATGCAGGTCGTGCACCGCGTCTCGTCCCCCGAGGCGTTGGCCTGGAGCGAATCGTGCCGCGGTCTGTACTCCGACTTCGACATCGACTACGCGACCTACGCGCTCGGCACGCTCGACGACCGCTGCTTCGTGATCCCCACGCATCGGTGAGGCGTCGCCGTCGTCCCGCCGGGTCGGCGCAAGGCTCCACTACGTTTGTCGCCGCATGGCCCGGATCACGACCGCTCTCGCCACGGCGGCCGTCGTCAGTGTGTCCGCCGTGAGTTGTGGTGGCCCGGACGATGATCCGGTGCTGGTGCTCGCAGCGGCCTCACTCACCGATGCGTTCGCCACGATGGAGACCGAGTTCGAAGCAGCGAACCCGGATCTCGACATCGAGGTCAGCTTCGGGGGGAGCAGCGCCTTGCAGGTGCAGGTCGAAGAAGGGGCTCCGGCCGACGTCGTCGCATTCGCCGACGCCTCACCGATGGCCGCACTGGTCGACGACGATCTCGTCGACGACCCCACGGTGTTCGCGACGAACGCACTGGTTCTCGTGACGCCGGCCGACAATCCCGGCGGTGTCACCTCCCTCGACGACCTGACGAACCCGGATCTGCTCGTCGGCGTGTGTGCCCCGCAGGTTCCGTGCGGTCGATATGCCGCGGAACTGCTCGACCGGGCGGAGGTCGACGCCTCGCTCGACACCCAGGAGCCCGACGTCCGCTCGCTCGCCGCCAAGATCGCTGCGGGCGAGCTCGACGCCGGACTGGTGTACGCGACCGACGTCGATGCGTTCCCGGACGAGCTCGAGCTGATCCCGCTTCCCGACGGAATCGCCGTACGCGCCGAGTACCCGATCGCGGCGGTGAGCGAATCGTCGCGCCCCGACGACGCCGAGCGGTTCCTCGACTTCGTCCTCTCCGCTGAGGGCCGGCAGATCCTCGCCGACGCCGGATTCGGGGAACGATGAGTCCGACGCGACGGCCGCCGTGGATCCTTGCGGTCCTGGCCACGATCGGCGCCGCACTGTTCGTGCTCCCGCTGATCGGGCTGCTGGGCGTGACGCCGTGGTCCGATCTCACCTCGCTCCTCACCGACGACGTGGTCACCGATGCACTGCGACTGTCGCTCGTCACGTCGATCGCCGCGGCGATCCTGGCGACCGTGCTCGGCGTGCCGCTGGCGTGGGTGCTGAGTCGCATCGACTTCCGTGGTCGGTCATTGCTCCGGGCGATCGTCACGCTCCCGATGGTGCTCCCGCCGGTCGTCGGCGGCGCCGCCCTCCTGTTCGCGCTCGGGCGACGAGGTGTCGTCGGCGAACCGTTGGCCGACGCGACCGGTCTGGTCCTGCCGTTCTCGACGTGGGGGGTCATCATCGCCAACACGTTCGTGGCGATGCCGTTCCTGGTGATCACGGTCGAAGGAGCGATGTCGTCACTCGACGGTCGGCACGAGCAGGCCGCGGCCAGCCTCGGAGCGTCGCCGCTGACCGTCTTCCGGCGGGTGACGTTGCCGATGATCGGACCCTCGCTCCGTGCGGGAATCGTGCTGGCGTGGGCACGGGCATTGGGCGAGTTCGGAGCCACGATCACCTTCGCCGGCAACCTCCAGGGCCGCACACAGACCCTGCCGTTGGCGGTGTTCGTGTCGCTCGACTCGAACCGTGACGCCGCCATCGCGATCAGCCTGATGATGGTCGTCATCTCCGTCGCCGTGCTGGTCGTCCTGGGCGGGCGCTGGTGGGGGCGGACGGCATGAGCGAATCGCTGAACGGCTTGACCGCACGCATCGACGTGCCGCGCTCCGAGTTCACGATCGACGTCGACCTCGACGTTCCATTTGGCAGCACCACCGCGTTGCTCGGTCCCAACGGCGCCGGGAAGTCGTCGATTCTGACCACGATCGCCGGGCTCGCCGACATCGCGGACGACGCCGAGGTCCGGGTCGTCGTCGATGGGCGCGTGCTGACCGATACATCTGCGGGGACGTGGGTTCCGCCGGATCAGCGACGTGTGGGAATCGTCTTCCAGGAGCACCGCCTGTTCGACCACCTGAGCGTGCTCGACAACGTCGCCTTCGGACCGCGATCCGCTGGTGCCCGATCTTCGGCCGCACGACGTGCGGCGACGCAATGGATCGACCTGTTGGATCTCGGCGCCCTCGTGAAACGGCGGCCGCACGAGCTGTCCGGCGGCGAGGCCCAGCGGGTCGCGATCGCACGAACGCTCGCCGCCGAGCCCCACGTCCTCCTGCTCGACGAGCCACTCGCCGCGCTGGACGTGACGACTCGATCCGAGATCCGCCGCGTGCTGCGCGACCAGCTCCGCGCGTTCCCCGGTCCACGGCTGTTGGTGACCCATGATCCGTCGGACGCGTTCCTGCTCGCCGATCGCCTGTTGGTCATCGAGTCCGGCCGGATCACGCAGGCGGGCACTCCCGACGAGATCCGCCACTCCCCCGCCACGCCGTACGTCGCCGCGCTGACGGGAACGAACCTGTACGTCGGCCGAGCCGACGACGGTTCCGTCGAGCTGGCCGACCACGACCACCGGTTCACGATCACCGATCACACGTTGGCGGGGGCGGTGATGCTGACCGTTCACCCGAATGCGGTGTCGCTCCATCCGGCCCAACCGACCGGGAGCCAGCGCAACACATGGGCGGCGGTCGTCGAGATCGTCGAACCGCTGGGCGATACGGTGCGCGTGACGCTGGGCGGCCCGGTGCCGATCGCCGTCGACGTCACGCCCGAAGCGGTCGCCGCGCTCGGTCTGCGCCCGGACGAGCCGGTCTGGGCGGCGGTCAAGGCAACCGAGATCTCCGTCAGCCCCGCGTGACCGGCGTTCGTCCGGACGGCATCCGCGAACTCTGAAGTACCCCCACGTCATGATGGACCCCATGTTGATTGCCGTGATGATCGTCGCCGTGTTGATGGCACTGGCCGCTGCCGGAGCCGCCTTCGTCTACGCCACCGCGCAGGGCGAACGCGCCGCTCAGCAGGCCGAAGCCGAGCGTTCGATGCAGCAGGCCACCACGTCCGATGCGGTGCAGGCGGCCGTGGATTCCGCAGTGACCCGTGCGGTCACCGAGGCTCGGGCACAGGCCAGCGCCGAGCGCGATGCCGCCGTCCAGGCCGCGCTCGAACAGTCGGCCGTACTCCAGCGCGAGCAGTTCGAGGCGTCGCTCGCCCGCCAGACCGCTCACCTCACCGCCACCACCACGCAGGTGCGCGAACAGCTCGATTCGACGACCAGCCAGCTCAAGGAGAACACGGCGGCCGATCTCGGCGCGAAGAAGGACGTCATCGACGCCCGACTCGACCAGGTCCACGCGGAGATGCGGGGCGAACTGGCGAAGGTCACCGAACTGCTCACCACCCTCGGCCAGACCAGTGCCCAGAAGTTCGGCGAGGTCGAGAACTCGATTCGTGCGCACATGGAGGTCGCGAACACGCTCTCGGAGTCGACGCAGGCGCTGCGCTCTGCGCTCGCGAATCCTCAGGCCCGCGGTCAATGGGGTGAGCGGATGGCCGAGGACGTGCTGCGGTTGGCGGGTTTCGTCGAGAACGTCAACTACGTCAAGCAGACCCAGATCGAGGGTGGAACCGGTCGCCCCGACTTCACGTTCAGCATGCCCAAGGGGCAGTCGCTGTTCATGGACGTCAAGTTCCCCATGGCCGCCTACCTCCGCTATCTGGAAGCCGGCACCGACGCCGAACGTGAAACCCACCTCAAGCAGTTCCTCACCGACGTCCGGGCCCGGGTCAAGGAACTCGCGAAGCGCGAGTACGCCAGCGCCGGCAGCGGCTCCTCGATCGACAACGTGCTGCTGTTCATCCCGAACGAACAGCTGACCGGGTTCATCCACGAGAATGATCCGGGCCTGTTGGAAGACGCCATGAGCCAGCAGGTCGTGATGTGCTCACCGTTGACGCTGTTCGCGTTCCTCGGCGTGATCCGTCAGGCGCAGGACAACTTCCAGATCGAGCAGACCAGCTCCGAGATCCTGCAACTGATCGGCAAGTTCGGAACGCAGTACACCAAGTACGCCGACCAGGTCGAGAAGGTCAAGAAGCGGTTCGAAGGTGTCGAGCGGGAGTTCGAGGCACTGTCGGGAACTCGTCGCCGTGCGCTCGAACGGCCGCTGCGGGAACTCGAATCGATCCGCCAGCAGCGGAACCTGCCCGTCGACGGCGAGCTGTTCGCCCTCGAGCCCGATGCCGACGACGAGACGCCGCCGAACGGCAACGTTCGCCAGCTCGGAGCCTGAGCGACCGCTCCGGGTGGTTCCGGTGGCAGGCTGAACGTGATGTCCCAGCCGGCTTTCGACTTCGACGACGCTCCGGTCGACGAGCCCGGCGACATCACGTTCTCCGTCGGTGAGCTGGCCGATGCGATCGACGATCAGCTGCGCCGCGGGTTCCGCGACGGCGTGTGGGTCCGGGGCGAGATCAACGGGCTGAAGCGCGGCGGGCCGCACATCTACTTCTCGCTCGTCGAGAAGGAGCGCGGGTCCGAGGCGAAGATCGAGGTCAAGCTGTTCGCGCCGGCGATCGCCCGTCTCACGCCGAAGCTCCGATCGAACCGACTCGATCTACGCGACGGCATGAAGGTCCGGATCCACGGATTCCTCGACTTCTACAAGCCGCGGGGCACCCTCGGCTTGAAGATGATCGACATCGACCCCCGGTACACGCTCGGCGAGATCGCCCAGTCACGTGACGAGATCCTCAGTCGGCTGGTCGCGAGCGGAATGACCGGCTTCAACAAGCGGCACCAGTTGTCGCCGATTCCGCTGCGGATCGGAGTTGCCGCCAGCGTCGAGTCGGCGGGCTTCGCCGACTTCCACAGCGAGCTCCTCGGGAGCGGTTTCGCATTCGACCTCGTCGTCGCCGACACCAGGGTGCAAGGCGACGGCGCCGACCGCATGGTCGCGGGGGCGATCGGCACGCTCGCGCGGGGCGCTCGCAAGGGAGTGCTCGACGCGATCGTCGTCATTCGCGGCGGCGGGGCGAAGAACGAACTCGCCGTGTTCGACAGCGAACGCATCGCCCACACGATCGCGATGGTCCCGTGTCCGGTGTTCACCGGCATCGGACACGAGGTCGACCGGACGATCGCCGACGAGGTCGCACACACCGCATTGAAGACGCCGACCGCATGTGCCGGCGCCCTCGTCGAGCACGTGGCGCGCTACGTCGACGACGCCGAGAACACGTTCGAAGCCATTGTCCGCCGATCGCTCGCGACGACCGACGAGGCCGACCGCACGCTCACCAACGTCGCGCATCGGATCGCCGGCCGAACCACGGCGGCCATCGAGCGCGCGAACGAACGGCTCGCGACTCGCCGGGATCGACTCGTCGCCACCGCTCCCGCAGCCCTCGCCCGCTCCACGGTCCGTCTCGACGCTGCCGGCGAGCGGCTGCTCGATCGAGCGACGATGACCATCGAACGCGAGACGAATCGCCTCGCGGTGCTCGAAGCGCGCATCGCCTCCGTCGACCCCGCGGTTCAACTCGCACGCGGGTGGACCATCACCCGCAACCCGAGCGGTGGCATCGTGCGGTCCACCGACGACGTCGCTCCCGGCGACACCCTCACCACCCACGTCATCGATGGCGCGATCACCAGCGTGGTCGACGCCGTCCAGCCCCGTCCCGACTCCGAAAGTGATGCCGACGCATGACCACCACCGACGCCAGCGACCACTCCGACACCACACCCGGCTACGCCGACGCCCTGCGCGAACTCGACGGCATCCTCCGCGAGCTGGAGGGATCCGACGTCGACGTCGACCGACTCGCCGAGCGAGTCGCGCGCGCCTCGGAGCTGATCACCGTCTGCCGCGACAAGATCACCACGGCCGACCTCCAGATCCGTCAGGTCACCGCCGACCTCGATGCCGCGGCCGACCTCGCCGCCGACCAGGAGAATTCGAGCACGAGATGACGTCACTCAGGGCACTGGTTAGCCTCAGCCACCATGCCCGGCAGTCCTCCCGCCTCCCTGTCTGAGCTGGCCGCGCGGGTCGATCGACGCCTCGACGAGTTCCTCACGGTCGAACACGAACGGTGGTCGTCGTTCGATCCCGAGCTCGCCCAGCCCATCGACGAGATCCGCCGGTTGGTCATGTCCGGCGGCAAGCGTCTCCGGCCGGCGTTCTGTCACTGGGGCTACGTCGGCGCCGGCGGCGGGACGGACGAACAGGAGGACATCGACGCGGGTGCAGCCTTCGAATTGATGCACGCATTCGCGCTGTTCCACGACGACGTGATGGACGACGCCGACTCACGACGCAACCAGCCAACCACCCACGTCGTCGCCGCGAAAGAGCACGCCGACAACGGATGGGCCGGCGAATCACGTCGTTTCGGAGAAGGCGTCGCGATCCTGGTCGGCGACCTCTGCTTCGTGTACGCCGATCAGCTCCTGCACGGCGCCAACTCCATCGCTGTGAGCACGTGGAACGAACTGCGCATCGAACTGAACATCGGTCAGTACCTGGACATCCTCGGAGGTGTCAGCCGAACCCGGGAAATCGCACGCGCCGAACGGATCTGTCGGTACAAGTCGGGGAAGTACACGATCGAGCGACCCCTTCATCTGGGCTCTGCGCTCGCGGCCCCGGAGCGCGCCGATGAGTTGTTCCCCGCGCTCAGCTCCTACGGCCTTCCGCTCGGCGACGCATTCCAGATGCGCGACGACGTCATGGGCGCCTTCGGCGACGAGGCACTCACCGGCAAACCCGTCGGCGGTGACCTGGTCGAGGGCAAGCCGACGCCACTGCTCGCACGGGCCACCCGTCGCGCGACACCGGGTCAACTCGAAGTGCTCGACCTCGTCGGCGATCCGACCATGAGCACCGACACGATCGCGCGGATCCAGCAGGTGATCGTCGAGACCGGAGCCCTCGACGAGCTCGAGGCACACATCTCAGTCCTCACCGAGACCGCCCTCACCGCGCTCGACACGGCGCCGATCACCGACGCGGCCAAGTCCGAACTCGCCGACCTCGCCGAGTACGTCAGCCAACGCACCACCTGATGCGAGCGTGGTCATCGGTGCCGGTCACCAACGGACATTCCCGGAGGCCGGCTCCGTGAAGGTCGTGGTCATCGGCGCCGGACTCGGCGGGCTGTCGGCAGCGGCGCACCTCGTGCGGTCCGATCACGACGTCACGATCGTCGAACGAGAGGAGATTCCGGGGGGCCGCGCCGGCGTCATCCGGTCCCACGGCTTCACCCTGGACAACGGTCCCACCGTGCTGACCATGCCCGACCTGCTCGAGGAGGCGTTCGCCGCCGCCGGGGCGACGATGGCCGACCACGTGACGATCAAGCCAGTCGATCCGATGTACCGCGCCTGCTATCCCGACGGATCGACACTGTTCGTCCGCCACGGTCGGGAGGCGATGACCGAGGAGATCCGACGATTCGCGAACGACCGCGAGGCCGCCGCGTTCGAACGGTTCTCCGACTGGCTCGCGCAGCTGTACGCGGTCGAGATGCGTTCGTTCATCGACGCGAACTTCGATTCGCCGCTCGATCTGGTGAAACCGTGGCGGGACGGACTGTCGCTGCTCAAGCTCGGCGGTTTCGGCAAGCTCGACAAGCGGGTCGCTTCGTTCTTCGACGACCCCCGCCTCCAGCAGATCTTCAGCTTCCAGTCGATGTACGCCGGACTGGCCCCCTACGAGGCCCTCGCGCTCTACGCCGTCATCACCTACATGGACTCGGTGCAGGGCGTGTTCGTCCCCGAGGGTGGCATGCATCAGATGGCCGCCGGACTCGCCGACGCGGTGGAGCGCGCCGGCGTCACGATCCGCTACTCGTCACCGGTCACCGAGATCGTGCGGGGCGCGAACGGTTCCGTTCGCGGCGTGCGGATCGGCCAGGGTGACGGCTCGGATCTGGTCGAGGCCGACGCGGTCGTCTGCAATCCGGACCTGCCGGTCGCGTACCGCGAGCTGCTCGGCGACGACGTTCGCGCCCCACGAGCCGCCCGGAAGGGCAAGTACTCGCCCTCCTGCCTCCTGTGGGTCGCTGGTGTCGAGGGGCTCCCACCCGCCGACGCTGCCCACCACAACATCCACTTCGGCAACGACTGGGACGGCTCCTTCAAGGCGATCATCGACGATGGCGTCCGGATGCCGGATCCCTCGATCCTCGTCACCCTGCACAGCCTCGACGATCCGTCGCTCGCTCCCGACGGCTGCACCAGCCTGTACGTCCTCGAGCCCACGCCCAGTCTGAGTGGGACGATCGACTGGTCGCGGGAACGAGACCGGATCATGGGGTCGCTCCGTCGCACGGTCCACTCGCTCGGCTACCCCACCGACGTCGTGGTCGAACAGATCTACGACCCGCAGGACTGGCAGCGCATGGGAATGGAGCAGGGCACTCCGTTCGCGCTCGCCCACACCTTCTTCCAGACCGGTCCGTTCCGCCCGAACAACGTCGACAAACGCGTGCCGGGACTGGTCTTCGCCGGCTCGTCGACCTTGCCCGGCGTCGGCGTGCCGATGGTGCTCGTGTCCGGGAAACTCGCCGCCCAACGCGTCGACCAGTACCACCGCTCCGGTGAGATGTGAGACGACCTGTGCGCCCGAATCCTCACCACAGAACGCGCCATCCCGCTGCGGTGAGATGTGAGACGACCTGTACCACTCACATCTCACCGAAAGACGGGGTTGCGGCGTGAGCACGAGATCGCTCCGCCTGCCGTTCCGTCGTCGACCACCGGTTCCGACGACCCGGTTGCTTCCCGAGGGTCCTGTCACGCTCGACGGGAGCTACGCCGTGTGCAAGGACTTCAACAAGCGCCACGGCACCACCTACTACTGGTCGACCAAGTTGCTGCCGCGGATCAAGCAGCACCACGTCCATGCCCTCTACGCATTCGCCCGCTACGCCGACGACATCGTCGACGAGATCCCGTCCCAGGGCGGCCGCGACGTTCCGACCGAGGACCGCGCGACCGCGCTGGCCGAATTCGGCGACCGCTTCTTCGCCGACCTCGCCGCCGGCCGCTCGGATGATCCCGTGCTCAAAGCCGTCGTCCACACGGTGCGCGGGTTCGACATCGACCCGGACGCGTTCCGTCGGTTCCTCACCTCGATGACGATGGACCTCACCGTCGAGTCCTACGCCACGTGGGATGATCTGCTCCGCTACATGGACGGGTCCGCCGCGGTGATCGGTGAGATGATGCTGCCGATCCTCGAGCCCTCGGACTACGACCTCGCCCTTCCTCGATCACGCGACCTGGGGAACGCGTTCCAGCTCACGAACTTCCTCCGCGACATCGACGAAGACCTCGATCGAGGCCGCCAGTACATTCCGCAGGAGGACGCGGACAAGTTCGGCGTCGACCTGGCGGAGCGTCGAATCTCGCCGGAATTCATCGATCTGATGCGATTCGAGATCGGGCGTTGCCGTGATCTGTACCGCTCCGCGGAGGTCGGCATCTCGATGCTGCCGGACCGCTCCGCGAAGTGCGTCCGTGCGGCGCACACCCTGTACGGCCAGATCCTCGATCAGATCGAAGCGCAGGACTACGACGTGTTCACGTCCCGTGCCTCGGTCTCGACGATGCACAAGGCTCGCGTCGTCGTCTCGCTGTTCCGATGACACGGATGACCGATCGGATCGCGGCCGTCGCCGGCGCCGTCACCGTTGCCGGGATGATCGCGACGCCGCTCCTTCCCCAACGCGGTCGTGGGCGACGGATCCTGTCGTCGGTCGTCGTGAGCGGCATGTGGGCGACCACGACCGCCAACGCGGTTCGGCGGTGGGGCGGGCGGCGAGCAGGCATCGCCGGCGCCTCGACCGTCGTCGCAACCGGAGCCGTCGAGCGGATCGGCACGCACACCGGTGTCCCGTTCGGTCGATACGCCTACACCAATGCGCTCCGGCCGCAGATCGCCCACGTCCCGGTCATCGTGCCGCTCGCGTGGTTCGGGATGGGACTTCCCGCACGGGAGGCAGCACATGCTGCGCTCGGCGAGCGCTCGACGGCGGCGACCAGGATCGCACTCGGGTCCGCAGCGATGACCGCGTGGGATCTGTTCCTCGATCCGCAGATGGTCGGCGAGGGATTCTGGGCGTGGGCGCGCCGAGGTGTCTATCGCGGCATCCCGCTCAGCAACTTCGCCGGATGGTTCGTCACCGGTCTCGCGATCATGGCGCTGTTCGAACTCGCGCTCCCCGTGCAGGACCCCGACGGGCGACGCCGCGACGTCGATGGATCGGCCGATGTTCGACTCGTCGGTCAATATGGGTACATGTCGGTCATGCAGACACTCGGGTTCGCACGGTTCTTCCGCGACCCCGTCGTTGCGACGGTGGGCGGCATCGGCATGCTCCCGCTCGCCACGGCAGCGGCGGTCCAACTCCGACGGAGAACAGCATGACTCGCGCCGTCGTCGTCGGTGGCGGTGTGGGAGGACTCGCGACCGCCATCCGCCTCCGCGCCGCCGGCCACGACGTGACGCTGCTCGAGCGGAACGCGGCCGTCGGCGGCAAGCTCGCCGCGTTCGAACGCGACGGCTTCATCTTCGATGTCGGCCCGTCGCTGGTCACGTTGCCTCACGTGCTCGACGAGATCTTCCAGGTCGCGGGAACATCTCTCGATGAACAGCTGACGATGGTGCGACTCGACCCTCAGTTCCGCTACTCGTGGCGAGACGGCTCACGGCTCGTCGTCCCCGACAACAGCGTCGACACCGCCGCGGAATTTGACGTGTTCGCTCGGGGCGCGGGCGAGCAGTGGCGCGAGTTCGACGAGAACGGACGCACGATCTGGGAGATCGCCGAGCGCACCTTCTTCGCGGGACCGATGTCCGAACCGAGCGCGCTGCTGCAGCGGATGGAGTCTCCGCGCGACCTGGTCGACATCGACGCGATGCGCACGCTCCGTCGAGCCGCTCGCGACACCTTCGACGACGACCGGCTCCGCCAATGGGCCGAACGGTACGCGACCTACTCGGGATCGTCCGCGGCGAGGGCGCCCGCGACGCTCGCGTGCATCCCTCACATCGAGGCGCGCTTCGGCTGCTGGTACCCGATGGGTGGGCTCGGCGCCCTTCGCAACGCGCTCGAAACGGTCGCGATCGACATCGGCGTTCTCATCCGCACCTCGACCGAGGTCGTGTCGATCACGTCGACACCGAACCGGGTCACCGGCGTCGAACTCGCGGACGGAGAGTTCATCGACGCTCCGATCGTCGTCGCCAACGTCGACGCCCAGCATCTCTACGACGACCTCATCCCGGACTCGGCTGCAGCGAAGGACGTGCGCAAGGCAGGCCGATCGACGAGTGGCTTCGCACTGTGCCTCGGAGTTCGCGGCCGCACGGAGAACATCGGCCACCACAACGTGTGGTTCTCCGACGACTCCTACCAGGAGACTCGCGCGCTCGACGCCGGACGACTCGCGCACGATCCCACGATCTACGGCTGCATCTCCGCCGTCACCGATCCGAGCCAGGCTCCCGAGGACAACGAGAACTGGTTCCTGCTCGTCAACACACCCCCCGGGGTGGAGGTGGATGCCGAGCACTATCGGGACCTCGTGCTCGAACGACTGGCGACCCACGGAGTCGAGCTCCGTCGCCGCATCCGGTTCTGCGCGCACATGACACCCGCCGACATCGAGCACAACTACCGCTCGCCGGGTGGAGCGATCTACGGCACGTCGTCCAACGGGCGACGTGCCGCGTTCGCGCGGCCCGCCAATCGGGGGACGAAGCGCGGGCTGTACCTCGTGGGTGGATCGAGCCACCCCGGCGGCGGCCTCCCCCTCGTGGCGACCAGCGCCCGCATCGTCGCCGACATGATCACCGACGACTGGTCATGACCCGTTCTCGTGAACAGTTCGCGCACGGAG
>NZ_BAOL01000099.1 GCF_000350145.1 Ilumatobacter nonamiensis YM16-303
GCCGACGTGGCTGATCGGGCTGTAGTAGAAGAGCAGGTCGCCCGGCTGAGCTGAACCCTTGTCGACATGGGGGATCGATGCGTACTGCTGACCCGATTGGTGCGGCAGGTAGACACCGGCCTGTGCCCATGCGTAGGCGGTGAGACCCGAGCAGTCAAACGAGACACCCGGATTCGATGTCGCGTACTTGTAGGGAACACCGAGCTGGCTCATCGCCGCATTGATCGCAGCACCCGAGCGAGAACTCGGCGCCGGTGCCGTGGGTGCGGGGGCCGGTGCAGGTGCCGGTGCGGGAGCCGCTGATCCTCCGCCACCACCTGAGTTGGAACCTGAGGTGCTGTTAGCACCACCGGTATTCGCGTTGCTGTTGCCGCCGCCAGAGCTTGAGGTGGCGCCTGAGTTGCTGTTTCCACCGCCGGAGTTGGAGTTGCCGCCAGAGTTCGAATCGTTCTGCTGCTGGGCCTCGGCCTGAGCCTGGGCCGCCTCGAGTTCAGCCTGCACACGCGCGGCGGACTCGGCCGCACGACGGGCCTCTTCCTCCGCGATCAGCTCGCCGAGTTCAGCTTCGGCCTCGACGCGAGCCTGTTCGTATTCGGCGGTCTTGGCCTCGGTCGCCTCCTGAGCGGCGGTGAGCGAGTCGGCGAGTTCCTCGGCCTCGGTGACCTTGTCCTCCAGCGACGAGCGATCCTCCTCGAGGTCACTGACGAGGGCGTCGAGTTCGTCGGTGCTGATGTCGCCGGCGCTCAGCGCGACGCGTGCGAGTTGGTCACGCTGGAGGACGTCGTTGATGTCACTGGTGTTCTCGAACAACGGACCGAGTGGCGTCGTGCCGGAACCGACGAACGACCGCACGGCCATGTCACCCAACTCGGCTCGAAGCTCTCCGAGTTCGGTCTCCTTGACCGTGATGTCGGCTTCGAGGTCGACGATCTCGGTGTCGAGCTCCTCCTTGCGTCCGATCGCGATGACATAGTCCTCACCGATCTGGTTGGCCTGTTCTTCGAGCTTTTCGAGTTCGTCGACGATGTTCTCGACTCGGGCTCGCTGTTGATCAACGGGGCTTGCTGCTGCCACCTGCGGGTTCATCGCCGGAACGACCAGCGCAACCATGACCGCGACAGGAGCAACTCGAAAGAAGTGCTTCACGGGCGACGACTGTACCGAATATGACGACCTCGTTACGACACTGCGTCGGAAAAGTTCATGAAACGCACCCGCCGTTGGAAGGACCGCGGCGGCACGGGCTGCGCTCCCGGTTGATTTCACTGATGATCCGGTGGCTCACACTCCTCGGAAACCCTGGGTGGAGTTCGCCCGCACGGTCGCAGGTCGCTACGAATTGGACTCCGGCTCGTCGGCGAGTGCGGCTTCGACGAGGTCCCGGTCGGCGCCGGTGGGGTCGCCGAGTCCTGCGGCTTCGATCTTCCAACGACGGAACGCGATCGCGAGACCGGTGACACCGATGACGAAGCCGAGGGCCGGGAGAACCCACACCAGGGCCTCGAGCCCGGTCGACTCGGGCACGAGTAGCAGGTCGCCCTCGTTGCGGCTGTCGATCAGGTTGAGGATCTCGGCGTCGGACAATTCGTTCTGGCGGACGAGATCCTCGACCTGATTGCGTAGCGCGCGTGACGCGTTGTTCTGCGACACGAACACACTCTCACCGGCACACACCGGACAAGCGATCCGCTGGGTCAGTTCATCGACTCGATCGCTCTGGGTCTGCGGACCGGCCATACGGGTGGCGCCCACGGCCAGGAACGCCACGACGACGACCAGCATCAACACCCACCCGGGCCACGACTTGAAGCGCTTGTTCAGACCGCTCATCAGCGGATTGCCTCGCGCAGCTGCTGCAGTGTGATGCTCAGGTTCTCCGCGGTGACGGTGGAGATCGCGCGGAAGCGGACCACGCCGTCGGGGTCGATGATCCACGTCTCGGGGACGAGGTTGACACCGAACGATGCGGGGATCACGTCGCCATCGGAGTAGACGACGGGCCAGTCACCACCCCGCTCCTCGAAGAACTGCTCGACTCGTTCCTTGGTGTCGCCGAACACGACGGAGTAGAACTCGGCACCTTCCGGTCCGAGCGCTTCCTGTTGGTCGACGAACTCGACCAACTCGGGGTGCTCGCGCTGGCACGGCACACAATCGGACTGGAAGAAGTTGAGCACGACCCAACTGCCCTTGCGGCGCGCGAGGTCGAACGGGGTCCCGTCGCCGAGCTCACCGACCGCTTCGGGAGCGGGCTGGTTCATCAACGGCGTCTCGGCCGTCTGGGTGCCGTCGTCGGGTTCCGCCCCGATCAACAACACGACCAGACCAATCGACACCACTGCGACCGCGAGCGCCACGAACGGCGCGACCATTGCCGTACCGCGACGCCCGGGACTCGCCGCGGTGTCGTGGGAAGACTGATCGGGAGTCTCCTCGGGTCCGATACCCGCCATGTCGGTCATGTCAGTCATCTCGACCACGTGCCTCGGGCATCGCCTCATCGGCCGGCGGCTGGGCGACCACGGCTGTCACCTTCGAGCGACCGTCGTGGATCGGCGCCGACACCGGGTCGATCGCCCGACGTCGACGGCTCGAGGGGAATGCGGCGAGCAGTGTGCCGATCGCCATCACGAGGCCGCCGATCCACAGCCACAGGATCATCGGCTTGACGAACACCCGGATCGTGGCCGTGGTTCCGCCTGGCTCGGCCCCCGGTTCGAGGGTGAGGTAGACGTCGTTCGACAGCCCGGTGCGGACCGACGGGGTGCCGACCGTTTGGCCGATGTTGAGGTAGGTCGTGAGGGCGGGGCTGTAGACCTTGGCGCCGTCGAGCAGCACATTCGCCTTCAGGGCCCGCTCGCTCTCGGCGTCGTTGATCTCCGTCGTCACCGACTCGAGTTCGAAGGTGTGGCCACTCCACTCGACGACGTCGCCCTGCTCGACTTCGAAGGTCGCCGAGTGGGTGAAACTGTTCGATGCGGCGAGGGCGACGGCGATCATGATCACGCCGAGGTGGACGACCATCCCCCCGTTTGCTCGCCCGGCCAGGCCCCGCCATCCCCGGCGGCGAGTGGCGAGTGCGAGTTGTCGCAGCGCGGAGCCGGCCGCGAAGCCAGCGAGTCCGAACGCGATCAGCGGCGCCCACCCGCTGGCTCCGACGATGACGGAGAATGCAATGGCGCCGACTCCACACCATGCCGGCCAGAACAGTCGGGTCGTCAGCAGTTCCTGGCTCGCCTTGCGCCACGGGAGCACCGGGGCGACGGCCATCAGGAACAGCAGCACGATTCCGATGGGCATCGACAGTCGGTCGAAGTACGGCGCGCCGACGACCGTTCGGCGATCCTGGACCGCTTCGATCAGCAGCGGGAAGACCGTGCCCAGGAGCACGACGAACGCAAAGACCGTGAAGAGCACGTTGTTCGCGAGGAACGCGCCCTCGCGGCTGAGTGGTGAGTCGATCGTGCCGGGCGAGCGGAGGCGGTCTCCGCGCCATGCGATCAATCCGAGCGACACCACCACCGTCACGATGAACCCACCCAGCAGCCACGCACCCACCGGACCGTTCCCGAAGGCGTGCACGGACTCGATGACACCGGAGCGGGTGAGGAAGGTGCCGAGGATCGTGAGGGAGAACGTGGCGATCAGCAGGCTCAGGTTCCAGA
>NZ_BAOL01000098.1 GCF_000350145.1 Ilumatobacter nonamiensis YM16-303
CCCCGGCGGAACCAATACTCCCCCAGCAACCGTCCCGTCCCCCGATGATTCGGATCCATCACCCGCGTGAAACCCGAGTTCGCGTCGTAGTACATGATCTCGTCGGCACCGTCGCCGTCCAGGTCAGCGCCCGCGATGCTCGTCCATCCACGGCGAAACCAGTACTGGCCCAACAACCGACCCGATCCCCGCGCATTCGGATCCATGACTCGCGTGAAACCCGAACTCGCGTCGTAGTACATGATCTCATCGGTACCGTCACCGTCGAGATCGAGACTCGCGATGCTCGACCAGTCGGGTCGGAAGCGATAGTCCGCGATGATGTCACCGGCGCCGCGGGAATTCGGGCTCATGAACCTCGCGAAACCCGCTCGGACGGCCAGCATGCGTTCGCGGAGCCAGAGTGAGAACTCGGCCTCGCCCGTGGTGGTCAGGTGAACCCCATCGCTTGCGATCCACCGTGACCGTTCCGACGTGTTGCTCGCTCTGTTCCAGTCGAGAACGGTGAGGCTGCCCCACCGGCGCGCCGCATCGGCGAGCGCACGGTTGGATGCCGAGTACACCAGCTTCCCATTGCTGCGACGAATATCGGCGAGGTTCACCCATGCGACCTGGCGAACGCCCCGGGCGTCGAGGGCGCGCATCATGGCGTCGATATCGCTCGCGAAGTGCGCCGGGTCATCGTTGTAGCCGAGTTCGACCACGACGAGATCGAGATTCTTCGGAAGCGCCCGGGCAGCCTCCACGCCGCTCGTCCCAGGACACGAGGTGCGCGTCGTACATCGACTGCGGACCGAATCGAGAGTCTGCGGTGAAAACGTCCCGTCGGTCACCCGACTGAATTCACCGTTGGAGGCGGTGACCCCGTAGCCGACCGAGTCGCCGATGAAGCCGACCGACGTACTGGTCGTGTTCTCACGAATCACTCGAACGGTGAATCCAGGAGAAGGGAGCCCGAGCTGCCCCTTCACGTCCCATGCCTGCTTGCGGTACGTGCCCGATGTCCCGGTGACGACGAGATCGTCGAACCAGATGCCGTCGTACCCCTGATACTGCCCGTTGTTGGTGGTCCGCATCGACGCACCTGTGATCGTCCCGAGGCCGTTCTGCGCGGCAAACGTGTCGGCATCGACGATGCGCGTCCACCGGTGGTTGGGATTGCCGGCGGTGTCGTCACCGATGTCGTTGACGGGCGGGAACTGTCCACCAGCGGTCCGGGGACCGTTCGACGACGAGAACTCGGTCGACACGAATTGCCCGGCAAGCGGACTTCCCGACGGCCAGCGCCGCACGACGTTGCTCGTCGCCAGCACGGCGGCATCGGTGCCGACCTGTTCGACGCTGGTGGCCGGGCCGCTCGCCGAACTCCGGGTCGCCGACCCTCCATACACCTGGCATGCGGTGGTGTCACAGGTCTTCGCGTAACGCGTGGAGGAACCGTCGTAGGTGTACGAGCGGTACTGCGCCAGCCCGTACGAGCGAGCCGCCACGGCCTGCGCGCGCACGGCATTGGCCCCCGCACCGCCACCCGCGTCGGCCCAACTGGCATAGATCTCTCGCGGAACGACCCCGCGGGTGTAGTTGTTGGGGGTCACGTCGTTGACGACGCGGTTGCCCGCCGAAGTGTGCACGATCTCGATGGCACCGCGATAGTGGTTCACCGACCCGCTCGACCCGCACACACCGAGCGCGTTCCCCGACGGCGTGGCACGTGCATCGCCGCCGGATTTCGTGAAGCGGAGCGGGCTGCCGACAGCCTGATGGTGGGTCCCGATTCGTGTCCAATTCGCGGTGTCCGACGGACACGCCACGCGGTCGGCGCGGTACACCGCGAAAACTCCCGGCGAGAGCTCCTGGGCCCGCATCGCTGGCGCGGTCTCGCCGTTCCATCGCACCCCGTTGCCGTACGAGATCACTCCGACGGTGCCCATCCGATCGAACGCCGTGAGCCGAACCGTGATCCGCTGACTCGCAGACGTCGTCGACGAGATCGTGCCGCCGTAGTAGTGGTCGAGAATTCGCTGCCAGCCCCACCCGTGATCGACCGCGTAGCCGAATGCTCCCCATTGGCTCATTCCGCGACCGTGGCCGTAGCCCGTTCCCTCGATCACCAGAGCGATGACCGGATCGGATGCGCCCTCGGCAACGGGGGCGTTGTCGAGGGCGACCGGAGCAAGCACCAGCACGGCGCTCAGTACGACGACCAGCGCGGCGAGACCCGGTCTCGACTTCGGTCCACCGGGCCGCCCGCCATTCGATTCCCACTGCATCCGGGCCGAGAGTAGCGGATGCACTACTCTCCGTGTCCACTTTTCTCACTTCACGTAGCGTCTTGAGCACGTTCGGTGTGAAGGCTGGCGGACGGGTAGGTTCGGCGGGGATGTCACGACTGGTCGTATTCACCGATGGCGCTTGCAGTGGGAACCCCGGACCTGGCGGTTGGGGATGGGCCGTGTCGCCCGATGGGGAGCCATCCGGATCGGGCGGCGAGACCGCGACGACCAACCAGCGCATGGAGGTCTACGCCGTGCTCGACGCGATCCGCACGCTCGGCGCCGACGGCACGCCGCTCGAGATCGTGTCCGACTCGACCTACGTCGTGAAGTGCTTCAACGACCGCTGGTGGGTCAAGTGGGAGCGCAACGGCTGGAAGAACTCCAAGAAGCAGCCGGTCGCGAACACCGACCTGTGGAAGCCGTTGATCGAGGTCGTCCAGGCCGGTGACGTCACCTTCCGGTGGGTGAAGGGCCACAGCGGCGACCCGATGAACGATCTCGTCGACCGCCTCGCCGTCGCCGCGACACCACGCTGACGCCACGCTGACGCCCGCCCCGATCGGGGCTGCGGTCATCTCGATTTCACACGACTTGGTGCGTACCGATCGGTAACCCTGCGACACTGGCCGTCATGATCTTTGACGGCCACGTCCATCAGCTGCCCGACATCGACCCCACCGAGACCGCCGAATGGTTGGACAGCCTGGACGCCGTCGTCGACATCCACGGCAAGACCCGGGCCCGCTATCTGCTCTCACGTCTGATGGAGCGCGCCAACGAGAGTCAGGTGTCGTTCCCGGCAACCGTGTCCACGCCCTACGTGAACACGATTCCACTCGAGCAGGAGCCCTGGTTCCCCGGCGACGAACACATCGAACGACGGATCCGCGCGTTCGTGCGCTGGAACGCAGCGATGATGGTCGTCAAGGCGAACAAGCAGGCCGACGGCATCGGTGGGCACCTCTCGACATTCGCATCCTCCGCCGCGCTCTACGAGATCGGCTTCAACCACTTCTTCCGCGGAAAGGACGACGGCGGTGCCGGTGACCACGTCTACTACCAGGGCCACGCCGCTCCCGGCATCTACGCCCGGGCGTTCATGGAAGGACGCCTCACGGCGGACGACCTCGACCACTTCCGCCAGGAGATCGGCCGCGGCGGGCGGGGCCTTTCGTCGTATCCGCACCCGCGGTTGATGCCCGAGTTCTGGGAGTTCCCGACCGTGTCGATGGGCCTCGGACCGATCACCTCGCTCTACCACGCCCGCTACAACCGCTATCTCCACAACCGTCAGATCGACGACACGTCCAACAGCCGCGTCTGGGCATTCCTCGGCGACGGCGAGTGCGACGAACCCGAAACGCTCGGCGCGATCTCGCTCGCCGCCCGCGAGCAGCTCGACAACCTGGTCTTCGTCGTCAACTGCAACCTCCAGCGCCTCGACGGTCCAGTGCGTGGCAACGGCAAGGTGATCCAGGAGCTCGAAGCCGTGTTCCGCGGTGCCGGCTGGAACGTGATCAAGGTGGTGTGGGGATCGAAGTGGGATCCGCTCTTGGCGCAGGACAAGGACGGCGCGCTGCTCAACAAGATGAACAACACCGTCGACGGCGAGTTCCAGCGCTACGCGGTCGAGGACGGCGGCTACATCCGCGACAACTTCTTCGGTCCCGACGACCGCCTCCGCCAGATGGTCAGCCACCTGTCCGACGACGACCTGCGCAACCTTCCGCGTGGCGGTCACGACTACCGCAAGCTGTATGCGGCGTACAAGGCGGCGACCGAGAACCTGGGTTCGGGGCGGCCGACGGTGATCCTCGCCAAGACGGTCAAGGGGTGGACGCTCGGCGAAGGTTTCGAGGGACGCAACTCGACCCACCAGATCAAGAAGATGACCAAGCAGCAGATCGTCGATCTCCGCGACCGTCTGCACATGCACGACGAGATCCCCGAGGACGCGATCGAAGCGGACGACCCGCCGTACTTCATTCCTGCGCAGGACTCGGTCGAGTACCAGTACATGATGGAGCGCCGGCGCGCGCTCGACGGGTCGATCCCCAAACGCACGACACACGTCCGCAAGGAGCTGTCGCTCCCCGAGCCCTCGACGTTCACCGAGATGTGGGGCGGGTCGAACGGCCAGGAGGTGTCGACCACGATGGCGTTCACCCGCCTGCTCCGGAGCCTGACGCGCGACGCACAGGCGGGAAGCCGCATCGTGCCGATCATCCCCGACGAGGCACGCACGTTCGGCATGGACGCGCTGTTCCGCGAGATCGGCATCTACGCCTCGCAGGGGCAGAAGTACGAGCCGGTCGATCACGACCTCCTCCTCTCCTACTCCGAATCGGCCAAGGGTCAGATGCTCGAAGAGGGCATCACCGAGGCGGGCTCGATGGCGAGCTTCATCGCCGCGGCGACGTCCTACTCCACTCGCGGCGTTCCGATGATCCCGTTCTACACGTTCTATTCGATGTTCGGTTTCCAGCGGGTCGGCGACCTGATCTGGCAGGCGGCCGACATCCGGGCGCGTGGCTTCCTCATGGGCGCGACCGCCGGACGGACGACGCTGATGGGTGAGGGCCTGCAGCACCAGGACGGGCACAGCCTCGTGCTCGCGTCCACGGTTCCTGCGGTGCAGGCGTACGACCCGGCGTTCGCGTACGAGATCGGGGCGATCATCCAGGCAGGCATCGACCGGATGTACGGCGGCGGTCCGGCCGACTGGACCGACGTCTTCTACTACATCAATCTGTACAACGAGAACTACGAGATGCCGGAGTTGCCCGCCACCGAAGGCCTCGCCGAGCAGATCGTCGAGGGGATCTACAAGTACGCCGACGCACCGGAGGTCGACGGGGATTCGACGCCGGCGACGATCCTGTTCTCGGGTGTCTCCCACACCGCTGCCACGGCGGCCGCCGCGGAGTTGGCCGAGCACTACGGGGTGGCCGCCGAGACGTGGTCGGTCACGTCGTTCAAGGCACTGCGCGAGAACGGCCTGGCGGCCGAGCGGCACAACCGGCTGCATCCGAGTGGCGATCAGCAGACACCGCTCATCAGCGAACGGCTCGCCGAGTCGAGCGGTCCGATCACTGCGGTGACCGACTTCATGGCGATCGTCCCCGACCAGATCCGCCAGTTCCTCGGCAACCGCACCTTCACGACGCTGGGCACCGACGGGATGGGTCGCTCCGACACCCGCGAGGCACTGCGTCGTTTCTTCGAGATCGACACCGGCCACGTCGTCGTCGGTGTGCTGTCCGGTCTCCATGCCGAGGGCACGGTCGACGCGTCGGTCGTCGAGAACGCGATCAAGCGCTACGACATCGACCCCGACGCGGTCAACCCCTGGAACTCGTACACGGACTGAGCAGTAGGTTGGAGGGCATGGCTGGGACGTTGTACATCACCGGTGACGAGGCTGCCGACGAGTTGTTGAACACCGATCCGAACGCACTGCTGCTCGGGATGCTGCTCGACCAGCAGGTGCCGATGGAGTGGGCGTTCAACGGCCCGAGCACGCTCAAGGAACGGCTCGGACACCTCGACCCGGCGAAGATCGCGGCGATGGACGTCGAAGAGTTCGTGTCGATCTGCTGCGAGAAGCCGGCGATCCACCGCTTCCCGGGTTCGATGGGCAAGCGCGTCCATCAGGTGTGCACCGCGCTCGTCGAGGACTACGACGGCAACGCCGAGAACCTGTGGGCCGACGGGCCGAGCGGCAAGGAGATGTTCAAGCGGTTGAAGGCGCTGCCCGGTTACGGCGACGAGAAGTCGAAGATCTTCGTGGCGATCCTCGGCAAGACCCAGGGTGTCGAACTCGACGGCTGGCGCGCTGCGGCGGGCAAGTTCGGCGACGACGAACCACGTTCGGTCGCCGACGTCACCGACGAGGTGTCACTCGGCAAGGTGCGCGAGTGGAAGAAGGCACAGAAGGCCGCAAAGAAGGACAAGCAGGACCGCCCCACCTCCTGACCCCGACCATGGGGGACCATCCGGTGTCTGACACCGGATGGCACGGCTCACGCGGGTTGTCGGAGGCGACGGATGAGGGCGCCGGGCATGCCGGCGAGTCCGGTCGCGAGGGCTTTCGCGTGAGCGGCGCGGGGCCCGTGGCGGAGGCGGCGGATCGACAGCCCGAGCGCACGACCCAGGAGGGCGGGCGATCCGAACCGTGCGGCCGCCCACAGGCGGTTGCGTTCCTGGTAGGCGACGCGCTGCGCACCCAGCCGGTCGGTCGTCGCACCCCCGTGGTGGCGCACGACCGACGACGTCTCACACACGTACCGCCAGCCCCGTTCGGCGCCGCGCAGCGCCAGGTCGACGTCCTCGTAGTACAGGAAGTAGCGCTCGTCGAAGCCGCCGGTGTCGTCGAGGAACTCACGACGGAACAGCACCGCTCCCCCGGTGAAGATCTCGATCGGGCGCGAATCACCGAGCGAGGCAGCCGGTTCGTCGAGGCCGATGTCCGAACCGGCGCCGTATCGATCGAGTTCGACGCCGAGGCTGTTGATCCGGTCGGTCCCGTGGCGGAGAAGCGCGGGTTGGACCGCTCCGAGCCGGTCGTCGGCATCGAGCGCGGCGACCAACGGCCCGAGCCAGCCCGGGTCGACTTCGAGGTCGTCATTGAGCACCACCACCGGCGAGTCCGCATCGGTCAACTCGCGTGCCCGTCGAACCCCCGTGTTCGCTGCCGCTCCGAACCCGAGGTTCTCCGTCCGCACGACATCGTCCACACCGGGGCCGTAGGCGTCGGGCCCGACGAGTCGCGCGTCGCTGTTGTCGACGACCACGACCGCCACCGGCAATACGGTCGCAGCGGCGACCGACGCCAGACACGCGTGCACCATCGCGTCGGGTCCGCGATTCGTGACCACGACGACCGCGGCCGTCACAGTGGCGTTGCTCCGGAGCGGAGCGGGAGTTCGAGCCAGTCGGTCCGGCCAGGGGCGAGGTTCGGGTTCGAGTACGGGTCGTGGCCCAGGTAGTCGCCCCAGCGCCGCTCGATCTCGTCGATCTCGGATTGCGCGATCGGGTGATCGAACGACTTCTGCTCGAAGTGGTACCAGGACGCATACGGGGTCCACACGATCCGGTAGCCGGCCGCGCGCACCGTGAGCGACAGGTCCACATCGTTGTAGTTCGCTGGCAGATCGATATTCATTCCACCGATGCGGTTGAACACCTCGCGGCGCAACAGCGCCGCGGCTGCCGTCACGCCGGCACACTCGCGCTCGACGGCGAGGATCCGGTGCGGCCCGGGATGGTCGCCCTGCCAGCCGAGGAACGCATGCGAGATCGTCCCGTGGTACAGATGCCCGCCGTGCTGCAGCGTGCCGTCCTCGAACAGCAGCTTCGCTCCGACCATCCCGACGTCCTCGCTCTGTGCGATCCCGACCATCTCCGCGATGCTGCCGGAGCGGACCAGCTCGGTGTCGTCGTTGAGCAGCAGCACGTACTCGCCCGTGGCATCGGCGACTCCACGATTGATCTTGTCGGAGAAGTTGAACGGGTCCGTGTAGTCGACGACACGCAACGCGTCGCCGGCGATCTGACGCAGCCCTCGTTCGACGACCGGGTCGGTGCCGGAGTCGATCACGGCGATGATCTCGAGGCGGATCCGGTCGTCGACATCGGCGAGGAGCGACGCGACCGCGTCGTGGACGAAGATCCGTTCCACCCCCCAGATCCGACCCCGTGTCCCACGCGTCGGGATCACGACCGACACGGTCGGCTTCCCGTGGACGCTGCGCTCGATCCGGACGACGCCGGGATTGGCTGCCTTGGAGACGTCGGCGTCGATTCCGCATCGACCGAGGTGTGCGGCGACGACGTCGACCTCGCGTTCGAACGCGGTGTTGTTCGTCTCCGGGTCGCCCGAGAAGCTCGTGGTGGACTGGCGCCAGTGGAGCAGGATCTCGGGGATGTGATGGAAGGTGTCGACCCGCTCGGCGAGTCGCAGCAGCAGGTCGTGATCCTGCGCCCCGTCGGTGCCGACCGTGAATCCGCCGAGGTCGAGGACCACCGAACGACGTGCGGCCACCAGGTGGGTGATGTAGTTGTGGTTGCGCAGCCGTTCGAGCGAGAAGTCCGGGTTGTACACCGGCGAGTAGAGCCGGTCGTCCCAGCGCAGCAGGTCGTGATCGGAATACACGACCTCGGCATCGGGCGTCGCGTCGAAGAACTCGGCGAGGCGGGCCAGGGCCTCCGGGGCGAGGACGTCGTCGTGGTCGAGCAGCACGATCACGTCACCGGTGGCCGCCGAGAGCGCGTCATTCGATGCCGCGACGACTCCGCCATTGGCCGGCCTCCGCAGGACGCGTCGCCACGGCAGCGGTTCCAGTCCGTTCAGCAGGCTGCGTACTCCGGGAAGACTCGACGCGTCGTCGACCACGACGTGCTCGAAAACTCCCGTGAACGTCTGCGACGCCACCGATGCCAAGCACGCGTCGAGGTGGCTCGGGTCGGGGTTGAACACCGAGGTCAGGATGCTGAACCGTGGCGTCATCATCGACTCACCGGATCCGCCCTCAATCGGAGAGTCGCTTCATGCGCGGGACCACCGAGATCCGCCAGCGTCGCTGCGCCCGATACATCACGCCTTCCCACGCGGACATCTCGATCCGACGCTGCAGGAAGTCCTGGTCCTGGCGGGCGCGGGCGAGGTGTCCTTCGAGTTCGACGATCCGGCCCCGGAGTTCGCCCATCTCCGTGACCGCGGCGCGAGCGACGCGCTCGGCCTCGATCACGTCGGCCTGCAACGCCTCGTACGACATCTCGGACGGGCCGACCAGCCCACGGAGACGCTCCAGTTCGGCGTCCGCAGGCACGTTCGTCATCGTACGGCAGGGTACTCAGGTCAGCTCTGGCCAGGGCAGATGCGGATACCGCTCCACCAGCGCCGCCCGCAGCCCGTCGGCCGCGAGGTTCGTGAGTGAGACCATCGACGACGAGTGCGTCCGATAGCGACCCAGCATCTCCGCGACATGGACGCCGCACTCACCCGCGGCCGCGAGGCCGAGCCACAAGTCCCAGTCCTCCCAGCCGTACGCCGCCGTATCGACCCGATAGCCGCCGTGCGCTCGCAATGCCGACGTCCGGAACATCGCCTGGGCGTCGATGTACGGGGCGTCGCAGAGCCACGGGACATGCCATCCGAACGCACTGCGAAGCCCCGGCGTGTCGCCGAACGCCTCGAGCGTCGAATACGCGAACGCGGCCTCCGGGTCGGCGGTCAATGCATCCGCCAGGCGGCGCAGACAGGTCGGGTACACGAGGTTGTCGGCGTCCATCATCATCACGATCTCCGTGCGGACGTGGTCGATCCCGAGGTTGCGCGCTCCCGGCAGCCCGCGGTTGGCGGCGCTGCGGACCAACTTCACCCCGACGGACGGATGGTTGTCCATCCACTGCCGGACGACCTCGAGCCCGTCGTCGCGCGAGGCATCGTCGACCACGACGATCTCGGTAGTGACGTCGCTGGATGCTGCGATCGAGTCGAGCGTCGCGACGATCGTGTGCGCGTAGTCGAACATCGTCACGACGACCGAGACCTCCGCGGGCAGGTCGGTCCATCCCGCACTCTGCTCGACGGTGACGTGCTGCTCGTCGCCGAACTCGACCCGCGCACGGAGTCGGCCGATCTCGCGTCGGTGCTCGAGCTCGGCGAGGAACGCGTCGTACACCTCGCGGCGTGCCTCCCGATACGGGGCGTAGACGGGGAACAGCGGCGCGGGGTCGGAATTTGCGGTGAACCTGCGCGCGACGCGACGGTCCCGCCGGGTCTCGGCCGACGGGTTCAGTCCCATGCCCTCGGCTTCGACGGTCTGCAGCAGGTCGCCGACCGAGCTCTGCAGGCCGAGCGGCCCCATCACCTCGGCGTACGCGGCTTCAGCAATTCGGTTCCGGCGGTCCTCGTCGTCGAGCAGGCCCGAGACCACGTCGGCCATGTCCGCGACGTCGGCCTCGAGGAAGTGTTCACCGGCGACGAGTGGTTCACAGCCGGTGGAGGGTTCGGTGACGACCACGCATCCGTTGGCCATCGCCTCGACCATCCGCGCCCACTCGAAGTACCGCTCGGCGGACGACGCGTCGTCGCGATGCACGTTGATGAGCACGCGGACGTCGGCGAGCAGGTCGTACTTCTCGGTACCGAACACGAGTCCCGGCTCGCCACCGACGATGGGGCGGCGGACAGGAAACGCCCGGATGTCGCTCGAACGGTCCCAGAGCACCGGTGCGAGCGCGGCGAGCGCCTCCGCCCGGTACTCGGTGAGGGCCCCGAGGAACACGACGTCGGTGGAGCGTTCGGCCGATGACACCGAGCGCGACCAGTGATCCATGCCGGGTACGGCGCCGAGCTGCAGCCGACGCGCATGGAACCCCTCGCGTTCGATCGCGGCGACCCCGACGGCGTTGATGTCGACCACCAACGGGCTCCCGACGCAGTAGCCGAGCGAGCGCGTGAACCACTGGGTACCGGGCTGCTCCGTGCAGATCGGGATGCTGCACCGAGCGGCCGAGCGGATCTCGACGGCGTCGAATCCGCCGAGCAGGTAGAACTCGTGGGGGGCGACGACGAGGTTGATCGACCCGTCGGAGTGCGGCAGCCGATCCTCGACCAGCTCGGCGTGGCGTCCGGTCATGCCGGCTGCCTCGACGATCCACGAGGCGATGTCGCGCATGAACGCGTTGCCCGTCGGCGCGACGAACAGGCGCACCTCGCGAGCGGCCATCAGCGACGCAGTCGGGCTCGGACCCAGGCGTACGCAGCTCGTGGCACCCCGACCACCGCCCGTGCTGTGCGACGGATCACCGATCCGACGTCGTCGCTGGTCCGCAGGTCGTGCAGCCCGCTCCGCAACACGTCGCGGCGGCTGACCTCGGCCGGCAGTTGCTGCATCACGTCGGTCAACTCGCGCCGGCGGGCGTCCGAGGCCGCCTCGAGCTCGGCGAGACGCCGTTCGACGTCGGAGTCAGCGCTCATGGCTCGCGACCTGTGCGACCGGTTGACGGCGTGTGGACGAGGGGACGACTCGAGTCGCGAGGACGTAGAGCGCGACGCAGGCCGCGGCGTGGACGAGGAGCAACAGCCACGGCGGAACGGCTGCACCGTAGGTGTCCCACGCCCAGGGCCGATGAGACCCGTTCGTTCCGACGGCCCATCGCCGCATCGACGCTGCGAACGCGACGGTCAACACGATCAGCGCCATCGCCAGAACCGCCGAACCGATCGTCCGCACACGACCCTCGAGAACCTCGGTCGTCTCGCTCGGTCGTGGCCTCGACCAGGTGAGCACCATGGGCACGCCGATCAGCAGCGGCAGGTAGTAGCGGCCCTGCCAGTAGCTGCCGGTCGTGCTGCCTTGGCTCATCTCGAGGATCCACGAGCACGCGATGCCGACCGCGACGGTGGTGGCTGCGACACCGACTGCGCGGCGGTCGCCTCTCAGCAGCGCGACCCCCAACAACAGCCCGAACGTGATCCACCATCCGTAGAGGATGGCGCGCGGGAGCGGTGTGTCGAGCCACCCGAGCAGCCCGACCGCCTCCTCGAAGTTGATGCCGGTTTGACTGATCACCCGCTCGAGGAGAGCCTCGTTGTAGCCGCCGGGGCGGGTGACCGACGCGACGATCAGCGCGAACAGGAATCCGCCAGCGATCACCGCACCGAGGAGGAGCCGTGAACCGATCGTCGAGATCCGGATCCGTACCTCGTGGATCGCGATGCCCAACAATGGCAACAGCGGGGACAGGACCAGGACCTTCGAGGAATCGGTGTCGGAGGTGACCGCCCACCCGACGGTCGCGAGCGTGGACAACACGATCAGACCGATGGGGCCCGAGCCGAGGCGGGTCACCAGACGCCGCACATCGATGAGGCCGACCGCTGCACAGATCGCGACGATCAGCGCAGCCCAGATCATGCCGTCGCGACGCGGGAGCGACGCCGCCGCCCAGCCGGCGGCGATCGACCACGCGACCAGACGGTCCGGTCGGCCCAGCATCAGTCGATCTGCGGACAACAGCCCGGCCCACAGTGCGAATCCGCCGGCGATCACGAGTCCCGACGGGTTGACGACGGTCACCGAGAACCACGCCATCGGCGTGATCGCCAGAGCGGCCGCCCCGATCGCCAAACGCCCACGGCGGACCGCGAGCGCGAGACCAGCAACGAACAGACCGACGGGAATGGCGGCATCGAAGACGCGGGCGAGTTGATACCCGACAGATGCCGGGAAGTAGGTGCCGAGACCCGGGGCGAGGTGACCCCAGATCGGGTAGTTGACGGCGCTGGAGGCGAGCTGCGCGTCGCCCGTCGGACGGGGTTCGGAGGTCGCACACGTCGCCGGTTGCTCGCCGACGAGCGAGAAGCAACTGCGATTCGGGTAGACGACCCACGCCGGGACGTCGAATGAGTCGCCGAGCCCGTCGAAGTCCTCACCTTCGAGTTCGCCGCGCACGAGCGCGGCACCGCGCACCATGTGTGACGGTTCGTCGGGTCCGCCGGACGGAACCGTGCCGATGATCCACAGCAGCGCGCACAGTCCCAGCAACGCCGCGGTGCTCGCGACGAGCGCGACCGTGCCCGGATGTCGTCGCTCGTGGGTCACGTGGAGGAGACTACCGAGGCGGTTAGCGTCGTGGATCGCATGTCGCTCCGGACTGCGGTCGCTCACCGCAACCTCCTCTATCTCCTGTCGTTGAAGGAGTTGCGCACCCGATACCGCAAGTCGGTCCTCGGGTGGGCGTGGAGCCTGCTCAACCCGTTGAGCCAGATGGTGATCTTCACCGTCGTCTTCCTCTACATCTTCCTGCGCGAGCCCCCCATCGGCGATCCCAGCGGCCTCGAGGTGTTCCCCCTCTACTTCCTCGCGGGAATGCTGCCGTTCCAGTACTTCTCGATCTCGGTGACCGCCTCGATCGGATCGGTGCAGGAGGGTTCGAACCTGATCAAGAAGGTGGCGTTCCCCCACGAACACCTGGTGCTGTCGATCGTGATCGCTCAGTTCGCCACGCTGCTGATCGAGCTGCTCGTGCTCAGCGTCGCGTTCCTGATCTTCGGCCACATGGTGCTGCCGTGGCTCGCGCCAATGATGCTGCTGCTCGTCCTGATCACCATGTTCACGATCGGCGTCGCGCTGCTGCTGTCGGCGGCGAACGTGTTCTTCCACGACATCAACTACCTGTGGACGATCGTCGCGCAGCTGCTCTTCTACTCCAGCCCGATCATCTTCGTCACCGAGGAGATCCCGTTCGCCTGGCTGCGCCTGATCACCAGCCTCGGCCCGACCGGAAGCTTCGTGCGCGCGTCGCAGGAGATCCTGTACGACGGTCAATGGCCGAGCATCGAACGATGGGCGTTGGTCGCGATGTACTCGATCACGTCGCTGCTGGCGGGTGCGTGGGTGTTCAACCGGCTGTCGCCCCGGTTCGCGGAGGAACTGTGAGCTGGCTCGGCCACGGCAATCCTGACGACCACGGGATCGCCCTGCGTGTCGACGACGTCACCAAGACGTTCAAGGTCTACGACGAGCGCGCCACGTCGCTGAAGCAGTTCATCGCGATGGGCGGCCGCAACAAGTACGAGGAGTTCGAGGCGCTGCGCAACGTGTCGTTCGAGGTGCCGGTCGGCGAGGCGGTCGGCATCATCGGTCACAACGGATCGGGCAAGTCGACGCTGCTGAAATGTATGGCGAAGATCCTCACGCCGAACGCCGGGTCGATCACGATCAACAAGCGGATGGCGGCGCTACTCGAACTCGGCGCCGGGTTCCACCCTGAGCTGTCGGGACGGGACAACGTGTTCCTCAACGCGGCGATCCTCGGCATGTCACGCCCTGACATCGCCCGGCGTTTCGACGACATCGTGGCGTTCTCCGAACTCGAACGGTTCATCGACACGCCGGTGAAGACGTACTCGTCGGGGATGTACGTCCGCTTGGCGTTCGCCGTGGCGATCAACGTCGACCCGGACCTGCTGCTGATCGACGAGATCCTCGCCGTCGGCGACGTCACGTTCCAGCAGAAGTGCATGGAGAAGTTCGTCCAGTTCCGCAACGAGGGCCGCACGTTGGTGCTGGTCACGCATGACACGAGCAGCGTCCGCAACTTCTGTGACCGCGCGATCTGGATCGACCACGGCGAGGTCAAGGCCGACGGTTCGCCTGCCGATGTGATCGACGAGTACACCGAGACGATGCTCGAGGCGCAGGCCGCAGCCGACGGGTCGATGCGGCGCGGCGACGGACCGCTCCGCGTCACGAAAGTCGACGTGCTCGTGTCGGACACGCGGATGGATCGCGTGCGAACCGGTGACGACGTGACGTTCCGCGTGCACTTCGAGACACCCGAACCGGTCGCGAATCCGGTGTTCAGTCTGAGCATCGCGAGCCTGACGGGCATTCCGGTCACGGCACCGTCGAGTCGCGACGCGCGCGCCGTCCCGGTTTCGGTCGACGGGAAGGGCCATGTCGACATCGCGGTGCGTGATCTGTCGCTGATCCCCGGGTCGTACACGATCCACACCGAGGTGTCCGGGTGGAGTCGTCAGCACCTCTACGACCATCTCCAGCACGCTCGGACGTTCGACGTGCTGGCGGGCGACTCGAGCGAAATCGACGGTCTCGTCACCCTGCGGCCGACCTGGACGTGGTCGGGCGACGGGGTCTCGTCGGAGATCTACGATCGCGCCCTCCCGCCGTCCCCCGATGACGATGGCATAACCTGATCCGGGTCATGGCTCTCGCGTCTCGCGCCTCCTCGTCGAAGCCGTTCCCGGTGGTGTTCGAGTGGATCGCGCGCATCTTCTCGGCGCCGCTCGGGTGGCTGTGGGAGCGCGGCTTTCGGATGCTCGGACTGCTCGACGCCGTGACTCTCTTCGTGCTGATGGTGGCGATCAGTTTCGTGCGGTTCGGTTTCTCGTTCGACTGGGACACCTATGCACTCTCCTACTACGTCATCGGCTTCTCGATCGCGACCGCGATTCACATCACCGTCAACTACTTCACCGGGTTGTACGAGCGTGAGCCACGGCTCGGACGGAGTTCGTGGTGGCCGAAGATCCTCGTTGCGACCGGGATCGGTGTCGCCGTCCAGGGCCTCGCGTTCGTCGTCCTCGACCGGTACCTGATGCCACGGTTGAACCTCTTCGCGTTCCTCGCCCTCGCCTCGTTCGTGCTCGTCTTCAATCGGGTGCTCGCACGCCGGCTGACGCTGCGCCGTCAGGGTCTCCCTCGGGTCGTACTCGCGGGAAACATCGAGGCGATCGAACTCGCCGCGTCCCACCTGGTCGCGAGCAGTCAGCGTGCGATCGTCGCCGATCGGATCGAGGAGTCCCACCGTCTCGTCGAATCCGTCGTCGCCCATGATGCGACCGACGTGTTGCTGCTCGACGTGACGGCGTTCGGTTCGGTGTACCCGGAACCGTTGAACTCGCTGGAGCTGGCCGGCGTCGGATTCCTGCAGAGGGTCAGCGCACGCGAGACACTGCTCGGCCTCCGCACGGTGCGCGAGATCGGCGGAATGCCGTTCGTGGCGCTGCGATCACACACGGTGCCCGGCTACAAGGTCCGACTGAAGCGACTGTTCGACCTGTTCGTCGTCTTCGCCACGATGCCGTTGTGGGTTCCGGCGATGGCACTGATCGCGCTGTACGTGCGGGTCTGCGCGGGGTCGCCCGTGCTCTATCGACAAGAGCGCGTCGGGCGCGACGGCGAGCTGTTCGACTGCATCAAGTTCCGCACCATGACCGTCGACGCGGAGGAAGACGGCCGAGCCCGTTTGGCGACACTCGACGACGACCGCATCGTGCCGGCGCTGAAGTGGATGCGTTCGATGCGCGCCGACGAGATCCCGCAACTCTGGAACGTGCTGAAAGGCGAGATGTCGCTCGTGGGTCCGCGGCCCGAACGTCCCGAACTCGTCGCCGAGATCACGAAGCGCGTACCGGGCTACATCCGTCGGAACGAGCTTCCGCCGGGGCTCACCGGCCTGGCACAGATCGAAGGGCGGTACGGGACCGACGCCGAGTTCAAGCTCGGCTACGACATCCAGTACCTCGTCAACTGGTCACTCGTGACCGACATCCAGATCCTCGCCCGCACGGTCTGGGTCGTGCTGTCCCGCCGTGTCTGACAACCGCGCCATCGGGTGTCAGACACAGGATGGC
>NZ_BAOL01000097.1 GCF_000350145.1 Ilumatobacter nonamiensis YM16-303
TCGGGATCGAGGCGTCGGGACATCCGCAGCGTGCACAGTCGACGCTCCAAGCGCGCGACCTCCGGTGCGGGTCGGTGTGATCGGCGGGCCGCACGCAGGAGGAACTCGCCGTCGAACTCCGCGTTGTGGGCGACGAAGAGAGAATCACCGACGCGCTCGGAGAACTCGGCGAGCACGGCGTCGACCTTCGGCGCGTCCTTCAGCATCGGCCGGGTGATGCCATGGACGTGGGTCGGCCCGACGCGACTGAGCGGCCAGCGCAGCTTGACGAACGTGTCCCATTCGTCGACGACCGACCCGTCGGCATCGACGGTGACGACCGCCAGTTGCAGGAGGCGATGGCGCCGGACGTTCAACCCCGAGGTTTCGACGTCGACGACGGCGAAATGGGGGAGGGCCATGGTCGACACACTACGCAGCGCCTGTCACAGAGATCATGCGACGACGACATCGGCCGGCGCCGGCATGGCCGTCCTCCCTACCCGTCGGTGCGGTCGAGGTCGTCGAAGGCGAGGGTGCTCTTCTCGAGACTGTCGTTGGAGATCGTCGCGTGGATGAGGTCGGGAAGATGTGGAAGATCGGCGAACTCCGGCTGTCCGCGAGTCGGATTCTCGTCGACCCACCAGCGCACCGCGTCGCCGGTGGGGAGCTCTGCCGGTCCGGTTTCGATCGTTCCGCGATCCGTCGTGAGTTCGGTCGTGAACTCCGTTGCATCCGGATCGAGCGGACCTTCGAGCCGCAGGTCGAGATGACCGACCGAGTGGGCGTACACACCGGCCGGTTCGACGGCGCGGGCGGGGTACGCGTTGTCGAGGTCGTCGTGAAGGACCACGAGCGGCGCGTAGAACGTGTCTTCCGCACCGACGGCCAAGTCGTGATCGTCATCGTTGATCACCCGCAGGCTCAGCAGGATGTCGTCGCCGTCGACCTGGATCGAATCGACCGCCAGCGCCATGGCTCGCTCGCTGTCGGCTGCGTGCGGACCGATGGAGCTCCGCCGCTCCACGTCGGCGCCGTTGATCGCCTCGGTCGCCGGGACGACCTCTGAGGGGTTCGGCGTGGATTCCCTGCTCGCTGCGGAGTCGCTCGCCGAACAGGCGGAGACGATCGAAGCGACGAGCAGCACAACAGCGACCCGTCGTCGTGCTGGGCGCCCATGATCGGGCTCGCAACCGTTCCGATCGTCAGGCGGATGACCGTGCGCCATGTAACCGACATTAGCGCGTTTGCAGGTGACTGTCCGAGGCGTTTCGATTGGAACGCAGAGTGCGTTCGTGCCTGCACCCTCTCTTGGCGGCGATCTCAGGCGAGGTCGAGCGAGTACGTCGACAGGGATTCGGGGCCGTCGGCGGTGATGAGCACCTGCTCCTCCAACTTGATCGCTTCGGTGCCGCCGGGAGGGGCTGCCAACGCCTCGACGCACAGCACCATTCCCTCCTCGACCACACCGTCGTAGCCGCCGTCCTCCCAGTGGTCGCGGTTGAGGATCAACGGGTACTCGTTGCACAGCCCGATGCCGTGGGCGACCGCCGCGTTGGTGACCGAGTGGATGTCGGCCGGTGGGATGTGGCTGCGCTGCGCGATCTCGGCGAACGACGCACCGGGCTGGAGGAGCGTGGTGTTGAACGTCAGTTGTTCGTACGCCGCGTCCCAGAGTCGCCGCTGTTCCGCGGTCGGCGTCCCGTCGTCGACCCGCCAGGTTCGGGAGATGTCGACGGAGTACCCGCCGATGCCGATGAGGTCGGTGTCGAACGCGACCAACTCGCCGGGCTCGATGACCTTGCTGCTGCACTCCTGATACCAGGGGTTGGTGCGCGGGCCCGAGGTCAGCAACCGCGTCTCCAGCCACTCGCCGCCCGACGCGATGTTGGACTGGTGGAGCACCGACCAGACCTCGTTCTCGGTCATGCCGGGTCGGGCGACCTTGCGCATCTCGTCGAGACCGTCCTCGCAGGCGGCCACGGCGGTGCGAATCACGTCGATCTCCGATGCGGTCTTGATCATCCGCGCCCGGTTGGCGACACGCTGACCGTCGTGGACGGTGATGCCGCGACGCTCGAGCGCCGAGAGCCCGATCGGATCGAGTCGATCGATCGCGACGGCGGTGCCCGAGCCGACGAGGTCGGTGATCTCCGCGGCCCAGTCCGCGGCGAATTCCTCCACTCGTCCTCCGCTCACGAAGTCGTACCAACTGATCGCAGTGCGAACCTCTGCCACGTTGTCGTGATCGTCCGACAGGTGTGCGCAACCCTTGAACTCGAAGAGCACGACCGGACCGTCGGCGGGAACGAACGCGTACCGGCACGGATTGTGCAGCGAGTACACCTGCATGTTCGACGTGCCCGTCGCGTAGCGAATGTTGGTCGGGTCGTAGAACAGACCCGCATCGCATTCCGCGTCGGCGATCGACGCGCGGAGACGAGCCAGGCGTGAGGCGTCGAGCTCGGTGCTCACAGGATCAGGCCGTCGTTGTCGGCGAAGCGTGCGCTCTCGGCGAGGAGGTGGACCTCGGTGACCCGTCCGTACACAGCGCGAGTTCGATCGACGGGTCCGATCACGCCGGGTCGCTCCGCGTAGGAGAGCACGAGCACGTGACGATCCTTGCTTCCGGCCACTTCGGTGACCTGATGGAGTGAGTAGCGCCCGAGGAACAGCTGCAGGTCGCCCGGGGCGCTCCGAATCGTCCGTGCCGGCGTCGACGCTGAACCCGACAGGACCGCGCCGAGACCGGCGAGGTTCTCGTCGCCGGGGGACCGAAGATCCTGGTGGTACTCGAACTCCCCGCCCTCCTCGGGCTGTTGCAGCATCAGGGTCACGACGTACTCGTTCGTGTCGTAGTGCCACGGGTAGCGCCCGCCGGGCGGAAGCACCGTGGCAACCAGGCCCGCCAACGGATCTGCGTACTCGAAGACGCATTCCTTGCCGACCACCGCGGCGATGAACGCCTTGAACGCCGGCGACACGTAGAGGCGGTGGGCCGGCGAGTACGGCGGGATCATGTCGCGCGTGACGTGGCCGGCGTTCCACGTGAGCTGCACGCCCCGCGGGTCGCCGGGGGCGAGATCGTCCTCGATGGTGCGGCGCGAGTAGACGCTGCTGGTCTGTTGGCGGATCTCGACGTGCTCGGCGATCGCTGCGATCTCGCGCATCGTGGCGTCGAGCGCCTCGGGTGTCAGGAACCGGTCGAGGCTGAGGCTTCCGTGCATCATCAGCGACCGTCGACCCTCATCGACGAGGTCGTGCCACCCGGAGCTTCCCGGTCGGTCCAGTGGATATCGCGCCAGGTCGACCAGGCCGTCCAGTGCTCCGCCCTCCGGGTCGGCGAGGGAGTGGAGCGGGGAGAGCGGCGACGGCGATGTCAAGGTGGCAGTGGTCATGACTCCATTCAGCACCCTTTTCCTATTTGTGTCCAACGAATCAATACGGCCAATCGACGTGCATCAGATGCATATAGAATGATGGGCATGCCGCTGCAGCTCGACCTCCGTCACTACGAGACGATCGTCGCCATCGTCGAACTCGGAACGATGACCGAGGCGGCCAAAGCCCTCTACTCGACGCAGTCGACGCTGAGTCACCGACTCGCGGAGGCCGAACGTCGCCTCGGCGTCCGGCTGTTCGACCGGGGCCGGCATCGTCGCCTCACGCCGACCCGAGCCGGGATCGCCACCCATCAGGCCGCTGCGCGGGCGCTCGACGAACTCGGGCGCAACGAGCAGGTCCTGCTCGCCGAACGATCCAACGTGACGTCGGTGGTCCGGATCGGGGTCGGTAGCTACGACTGCTTCCACTGGTACCCGTCGTTTCTCGGCGCGGCGAGCCGCCACCTCCCGGACGTGGAACTCGAACTGGTCGTGGTCGGCGACGCTCCGGGAGACGTGCTCGCGAGCGGCGACACCGACCTGGTGATCGCGCCCGGTGCGCCCGCGGGTTCCATCGAGTTGATCCCGGCGTTCGAGGACGAACTCGTGCTGGTCACCGCACCGGATCATCGGCTCGTCGGTCGGGAGTTCATCGAGCCGATCGATCTCGTCGACGAGACCTACCTGACCTACAACTTCAACCCGACGCCGGGGTTCGAGTACGACCGCTTCATCCGGACCGGCGACGACTACCCCCGGGTGGTCAGCGTGGTGCCGCAGACCAGCGCGATCACCGAACTGGTCGCAGCGGGAGCGGGGGTGAGCATCCTCAGCAGGTGGGCCCTCGATCCGGCGATCGCCACGGGGCGGCTCGCTGCAACTCGCTGCGGGCCGGATGGTCTCGCACTCGCATGGAGCCTGCTCACCCGCGCCACGGAGTCAGCGGACTCGCCCACCCGACGCGTCGCCGACCACCTCGCGGACCACCTGGCGACATCCGCGACCTGATCCCGTCTGACCGGCCGCGGCCGGCGTCGACAGCCGTTCCCGTCGCGAATCAGCCCGGAAAGCGGGCGAATCCGCGACGAGAATACTGGGCCGCGCTGATCGAGGGATCGGCGGCGCCTGGCTCCTACGCGTTCTTTCGGTCGAGGGTTACAGGAGTTCGGCGGCGAGGCTGGCGACGTCGCTGCGCTCGCACGCGGTCAGCGTGATGTGACCGAAACAGCGCTGATCGGCGAACGCGGAGGTGAGCACGCTCAGGGCGTTGTTGTTCTCGCCGAGGTACGGAGCATCGATCTGGCTGGTGTCGCCGGTGAAGATCACCTTCGTGCCTTCGCCGACGCGGGTGAGGATCGTGCGCAGCGTGGTCGGTTCCAGGTTCTGTGCCTCGTCGATCAGCACCATCTGACGCTGCAGCGACCGGCCGCGGAGGAACGTGACCGATTCCAGCGAGAGCTGCCCGCGATCGGTGAGCTCATCGATCAGGCCGCGGGCGTCGTGGCTGTTGCCCTGGTCGGTCAGTGCGACGATCGCATCGTGGATCGCCGACATCCACGGGTCGAGTTTCTCGTCGAGCCCACCCGGCAGGAACCCGACGTCGGCGCGACCGACGGGAACCAGCGGACGGTAGACGGCCAGGCGCTCGTAGCGGGGTTGCTCGACGACCATCTCGAGTCCGGCGGCGATGGCGAGCAGTGTCTTGCCCGTGCCGGCGCGTCCGTCGAGCGCGACGACCGAGACGTCCGGATCGAGGAGGAGTTCCAGCGCGAACCGCTGTTCCTTGTTCCGCGGACGAAGACCCCACGGCTCAGGGCCCTGCTGGTTGAGGAGGACGAACTCGTCGCCGACCGTGCGGACCAGCGCCGATTGCGACCCCGAGCGGAGCACCGCGAACTCGTTCTCGCTCGGCGGTTCGTCGGTGTCGAGCACCGCGTCGACCGAAATGGCGCCCGCCGCGTACAAGCAGTCGATCTTCTCGAAGGCGGTGTCGATCGTGCTCCAGCCGATCGCAGCGGTGGGCCGGTCGGAACGCGTGGGGGAGTGTGCCGCGGCGTCGACACCCATGTGCGCCGCCTTGATCCGCAACGCGGCGTCGTTGCTCACCATCGTCGTCGGGCCGAAGTCGGACTGACCGATCGCAGCGCCGATGATCCGGTTGTCGGGGATCGACGGGTCGAGGCCGTGCTCGACGAGCAGGTGCTTGCGGATGTTGTTGATCTCGATCTGCAACGTGGCCGTACCGGTGCCGGTGGGGACGGGCGACGCCAGTGATCCGCCGTGACGGACGCGGAGTTCCTCGAGCGTCCGCAGCGCGGTGCGGGCGGCTCGACCGACGTCGTCGGATCGGCTCTTCAGTCCGTCCAGTTCTTCGACCACCGTGAGGGGGACGACGATGTCGGAGTCTCGGAAGTCGAGAACGCACGTCGGGTCCGCGATGAGGACGGACGTGTCGAGCACGAGTCGGGTGCGAACCTGCTCGATGCCACTGTCACCTCCGTCCTTCGAGTCCGTCGCCGTGGGGGCGAGACGAGTGCGGGAGGTGGACAGATCGGTCACGATCACTCCTGGTGTGAGTTGTCTCGGGGGTGTGAGGGATGGGACATACGCAACGAGCATGTTCTAGCCCACCGGATGGGCCAGGTGCCGGATGCTGCGAGGATGGGTCGATGACGACCGACCGTGCCGAGCGATCGACCGCCTGCGTCTTCTGTCGCATCATCGCCGGGAGCGAACCCGGTGAGGTGGTGTGGGATGACGATGTCGCGGTGGGGATCCTCGACCGGCGTCCGCTGTTCCACGGACACGTGCTGGTCGTCCCACGCCGCCACGTGGTGACGCTCGCCGACCTCGACCCATCACAGGTCGGGCCGTTCTTCCGGCGCGTGCGAGCGATGGCAGCGGAGCTACCCGAAGCGATCGGTTGTGAGGGGTCGTTCGTCGCGAACAACAACATCGTCAGCCAGAGCGTCGCACATCTGCACGTGCATGTCGTACCGCGTGTGAAAGGTGACGGACTGCGCGGATTCTTCTGGCCGCGGACGACCTACGCCGATGGCGAGATCGAGGTGGTCGGTGCTCGACTGCGTGAGGCATTCGGTCGGGTTCCGCCGAGCGATATCGGGTCGACGGAGACCGACTGACGCCAGGCGGCGCAAGGGTCTGGAGAATCAGTCGTTGCATTTGCAACGAGATCAAGGGTTGCGTTCGAGGGGTGAATACAAGTCACATGGTTGTCATTCGGCTTCTCCGATGGAGCCGTGGTCCCGGTTCAGGCCGGGGTGAACAGCAACAGATCCATCAACGAAAGGGTTCCAACAATGGCAACCAAGGCAGAAATGATCGAGGCCGTCGCAGCGTCGGCCGACTTGTCGAAGGCAGACACCGAGAAGGCTCTCGGCGCATTCTTCGATCACGTCACCGCCGAGATGAAGAAGGGCGAAGCGGTCACGTGGCCCGGCTTCGGCAAGTTCAGCACCTCAGCTCGCGCAGCTCGCACCGGTCGCAACCCGCAGACCGGCGCACCCGTGAAGATCGCCGCGTCCACCGCAGCGAAGTTCTCGTCGAGCTCGGCTCTCAAGGAAGCCCTGAACGGCAAGAAGAAGTGAACTGATGGCTGCCAAACGTCCAGCCAAGAAGAAAGCTGCAGCGAAGAAGGCTCCGGCCAAGAAGAAGGCCGCGGCCAAGAAGGCGCCTGCCAAGAAGGCAGCCGCGAAGAAGGCCCCGGCCAAGAAGAAGGC
>NZ_BAOL01000096.1 GCF_000350145.1 Ilumatobacter nonamiensis YM16-303
TGAACCATCCGGTGTCAGACACCGGATGGTTCAGGCGACGGCGAGGGGGTCGGACCAGTCGTCCCAGTCGGGTCCGAGTGCTCGGCGGATCCGGCGGGTCGCGGCGTCGCGCCGGTTGCGGATCGTGCGGACCGTCACGCGGCATTCGGTCGCGGCTCGGGTGGGACCGCCCGCCGCGGCGATGTTCCGGATCACGGCGAGATCGGAGGCGCGGACGCCGGCGCGGTCGGCGGCCCGCAAGGTCGCCGCGAGTGCCACCATCGGATCGGTCGGAGTCGTCGGAGCCGCGTGATCGCACATCATCGTCTCGGGTACGGGAACTTCGGCGGTGGTGGCCATCCTGCGGGTGTCGCGACGGAACCCGACCCACAGTGCGTCCGCGATGAGTGCCGGGGCCACGTGACGGCGTCGGCGGTCGACGTCGAACCGGCGGATCGCGATCCATGCCGCGCCGATCGCGACGTCGGTCGGATCGCCACCCGGTGCGTGGCGCCTCCATCGGCGTGACCGGCTGATCAACCCGGGAAGCATTCGCTGGAGGACGATCCTGCCGGCGAGTTCGTCCGTGCGTGCCAACTCGACGAGGCGACCGAGGATGGCGTCGCAACTCGCCGAGGTCGCCGGGTCCATCGGTTGGGTTGCCGCCACCAGGTCGTCGAGCGAACCGACGGAGCGGGTCACCCTTTCGAACGAATCGTCGCCACTCCATCGCCGCACCCGGCGAATCGTTGCCGGACGGTGCCGGAGTCGGATCCACTCGCGGTCCAGTTCGGTGAGCAGGCGAGTGGTGTGGCGGTGGCGGGCTTGCGTCGGTGTCGATGGCATGGGACGACCATCGCGACGACCCCTCACCGCAGGCCTCACAGCTCGCCCACCGCCGGACGAATTCTCGTCTCACCGCCGTTCACCGAGGCTCGGCCGGTGCTCACAACACCAGGTCAGCGCCGCTTTCGCGTGAACGGCACGGAACCCGTCCGGGCGACGAGAATCGTTTCCCCTTCGGCCCGGTCGCGACCCCGTGGAAGGTCGTGGCCCGATCACCGCTTCCTCCGCTCGACATCGTCGGGCCCGACGGCGCGCCGCTGACCGTGCGCTCGATCGAACCGGCCGACACCGTCGACGGTCTCGCACAGCGACTGGACGTCGATGCACTCTGGACGGGTCGAGCACTGGAGCCGAACGAGCGGCTGTCCGCCATCGACGACCTCCGGATCGGGACCCATCTCCGCGCGAGCGCACCCGACCGCTCGGAGGTGGAGTCGGGAGATGACGAGGCGTCCGGGGGTGACCTCGAGGTGGCGGTCGTGGCCGGGCCGGCCGTGACGACGTGGCACCGACTCGGCGTCGGCCGTCACCTCGTCGGGAGGTCGCCTCATGCCGGTGTTCGCATCGATGATCCGTCGGTCGAACTCCACCATGCGCTGCTCACGATCGGCGTCGATGGCGCCGCGAACGTCACTCAGCTGAGCGGGCCCGTCCCGATCCGAGTGGGCACGACGCCATGGGAGGGAGCGGTCGACGAGAGCGGCGAGACGTTGATCTCGATCGGCGCGAGTCGGCTCTGCCTCCGGCGGCTCTCGACGGCGGCGTCCAGCGAGATCGGCACGACGTCGGGTGGGTCGCTCGCTCCGCACCCGACCGACCCGTGGCGACGGCTGGTCCGCCGCGCCCCGCACGCGCCGGAGAAGTGGAACGCCCCATCACTGACCGCACCACTCGCCCCGCCCGAACCGCAACGGCCCTCCCTCACGGGTCTCATCGGCACCGCCGTCACCGCCGCGGGAGCGGTCGTCATCGCGACTGTGATGGGCAACCCGATGTTCATGTTGTTCGCGGCCATGGGCGTCGTCGCCGCCGTGACGACCTCCCTTGCCGGCTCGGTCACGGCGCGACGCAGACGGACACGGCTGCGCGCACGTCACGCAGAGGAGCTCGCGGTGTTCGCGGCAGGGATCGACGCGATGCGCGACCGTCGCGCGGAGTACCACCGCCGGGTGCACCGGACGATCGCCGAAACGCTCGACGAGGCGACCGCCGGGGGAACGCAGCTGTGGCAGCGTCGGCTGGAAGGCGAGCTGCGCGGGGTGGTCGGCACGGGCACGTCTCGCTGGAGCCCACCGATCGAGGTCGCCGATCGCGGCACGCTCGACAGCGCCCTGCTCAGCCGAATCGAGGGCTGCGCCAAGCTCCGCGACGCCGCCGCGCCGATCTCGATCCGGCCAGCCGATGCGGTCGCGTTCCACGGCCCGCTCGGCTCGGCGCGGTCGATCGCGCGGTCGATCATCGTGCAGTTCGCAACGTGGGCAGGACCCGCCGATTGGCAGCTGGTCGTGATCTCTCGCGATCGCGAGGCGTGGAGCTGGTCCGACTGGCTCCCGCACGGAGCGCTCGACCGGCGCTCCCTCATCGTCGTCGACGCGGAGCCGGGGATCTCGGAGGAGCAGCTGCTCGCCGTCTCCCTCGAGTCGATCGACACGTCGCGGTTCACCGTGGTCGTCACCGACGTGCCGGACTCGTACGCCGTGCGGACCGGACCGCTGCGACGGTTCCTCTCGATCGCGAGCGCGGCATCGCTGGTCGTCGTGGACACCGATGCCACCGTCCCGGCGATCTGTCGCCGCGTGCTCACGGTCGGCGCGGCCGGGTCGGCCTCGTGGAGCGGCGAGCTGGTCGAAGCCGACGAGACCGTCGGGATCGCGTTCGCCGGCGTGTCGATCACGACGGCCGACCGTGCGGCGCGGGCGTTGGCGCACCTCGTCGATCCGGAGGACGATGGGGGAGCGGGCGGCGGAGTGCCGGCGGACGTGTCGCTCGGTGAGCTGCTGTCGGAACCGTCGGCGGAGTCGATCGCGCAGCGATGGTGCGAGGGAGGCGCCGACCCCGCTCCCGCGGCTCCGCTCGGAATGTCGGCCGACGGGCGGGTGGACATCGACCTCGTACGTGACGGTCCGCACGGTCTGATCGCCGGCACCACCGGTGCGGGCAAGAGCGAGCTGCTGCGGTCGCTCGTCCTCGGTCTCGCGGCGTCGGTCGGACCCGAACACCTGAGCTTCGTGCTCGTCGATTACAAGGGTGGGTCGACGTTCGATGCGTGCGTCGACCTGCCGCACACCGTCGGCCTGGTGACCGATCTCGACGAGGGTCTGGCCGAACGTGCGCTCATGAGCCTCGACGCCGAACTCCACCGCCGAGAGCGGATCCTGCGGTCGGTCGGTGCCTCCGATCTGACCGCGTATCGCGCGCAGGCGGACGACGGATCCGAGCCGATCGCGCGGCTCGTCGTGGTGATCGACGAGTTCGCGGCACTCGCCACGGACTTGCCCGACTTCCTGAAGGCACTGGTCGGAATCGCACAGCGCGGGCGCAGCCTCGGCGTCCACCTCCTGCTCGCGACGCAGCGGCCGGCCGGAGTCGTGAACGATGACATCCGCGCGAACACGAACCTGCGGCTCGCGCTCCGGCTGCACGACAAGTCCGACGCTGTGGACGTGGTCGGCGACGACCTCCCCGCCACGTTCGCGCGGGGTCTCCCCGGTCGCGCCGCACTCCGCCTCGGCCCCGACGAACTGATGGTCTTCCAGACGGCCCACTGCACCGGGCGCGCCGCTGCGTGCGCCGCGACCGACGGCATCGTCGTCGAACGTCCGACGACGGGAACGTCGGGGGGTGTGGCTGTCGACGAAACTGTCGCCCACCCCGACGAACGCACGGAGCTCGACGTGGTCGTCGGTGCGATCGTCGAGGCAGCGCACGATCTCGGTGTCGGAGCGGCGCATCGACCGTGGATCGATCCGCTCCCGTTCCCGTTGCCGCTGGCGGATCTCGATGACGGCGGCTCGTCGAGCGCGCAGGCGATCGGATACATCGACGATCCCGCGCACCAGTGCCGCGCACCGTTGACATGGCAGCCGGCCGATGGGAGCCTCGCCCTGATCGGGTCGGTGGGATCAGGCGTGACCTCGACCCTGATCGCGTTGGCCGCCGCGACCTGCGGGGCGTACCGGCCGGACCGGCTGCACCTCTACGTCGTGGACGGACGCGGCGACGACGGGCTGCGCGCACTCGCTTCGCTCGCGCATTGTGGCGGCGTCGTGCGCCTGACCGAGGACGAGCGCCTGCATCGGCTGCTGAGGCGGGTCGTCGATGCCATCGATCAGCGGATGGGAACCGATGCCCTGGTCGGCTCGGGTCTGCCCGAGATCGTGGTGATGATCGACGGGTACGGATCGCTGCGCGCGTCGCTCGGCGGGATCGAACGTCAGGCGACGCTCGACCTGCTGCAGAGAGTCGTCAACGACGGTCCCGCCGTCGGTGTCGCGCTGGTGATCGCCGACGAGGCGGGAACGGCGATCTCGATGGTGTCCGTTGCGCACCGCTGGCTGTTCCACCTGGACGATCCGAGCGCGGCACGGGGGCTCGGGTTGAAGGCGGTCCCGGTGGCGCCCGGGAGGCCGGGCCGGTTGCGCATCGTCGGAACGGGGCTCGAAGCGCAGATCGCACAAGGTGCGCCGGGACTGGCCTCGCTCCCGTCACGCGAGGACAATGTGGCTGGCGCTCCTTCGTCGATCTCGGCGCTCCCGGAGCGCGTGCGGGTGGGCGAGATCCCGTCGCCACGAGCAATCGAATCCGTCGGCACGCGATGCGTCCAGCTCGGCGTTGCCGCGGATGATCTCGAGGTGGCCGGTATCGAACTCGTCGATGGTGACCACGTGCTCGTCGTCGGTGGTCCCCGCTCCGGGGTGTCGTCCGCGCTGGCACGCGTCGCCGCCGGGTGGGAGGCGGCGATGTCCTCCCGGGGGTTCCCGTACCGCGTGGTGCACCTCGATCGCCGTGTATCCGTCGATGCCGGGGTGATCGAGGCAGTCGTGTCGGACACGTCGACCCGGTGCGCGCTCGTGATCGACGATGCCCATCGCGTCCACGATCCCGGAGCGTTCGCCGCGATCGCCGGGGGAGATCACCCCCACGTGACGATCATCGCCGGTGGCCGTGCCGACGCGGTGCGCACCGGGTACGGGCACTGGACGCGTGAGGTCGCGAAGGGTCGCTGTGGGATCGTGATGGCCTCGCGTGGCGACCCCGACGGCGACATCCTGGGCGTCCAGATCCCGCGACGCCCGCTCGTCGCCGCTCGTGCGGGCCTGGCCTGGATCGTCGACGCCGGCCCACTCCGCCAAGTACAGATCGCCCTCGAGTAGACGGCAGCGTGCGTCGGTGACCGACACCGACGCACATTCTTCGGGAACGAGGGAACCGATCCGGGTGCGTGTGCGTTTGTGATCGTGAGCGCGATGACCAAAGATGCGTCGGTGACCTCGGATGACGAGACCCGACCGGAACGTCATCTGGTGGCCGTCGACGGCTTCGACGACTTCTTCGCGGAACATCACGATCGGATCGTCCGCTCGTTGTGCCTCGTACTGGGCGACGTCCATCTCGGTCGGGACGCCGCGTCGGAGGGCTTCGCGAGAGCGCTGCAACGATGGGGCCGGGTGGGTTCGTACGAGAACCCGGCCGGATGGATCTACCGCGTCGGTTTGAACTGGGCGCGTTCGCGGCGGCGCAGGACCGTGCGGGAGATCCCCGAGTTCTCGGCGTCGGAGTCTCGTTCGAGCGATGGGGCCGTCGCTGCCGAGACGAGCGACCGGGATCTCCGCATCCTTCCCGCGCTCCGACGGCTGTCCGTCGACCATCGCGCCGTCGTGGTGGCGCGGTACTACCTGGACTACTCCGAGCAGCAGATCGCCACCGCCCTCGACATTCGACCCGGCACCGTGAAGAGCCGTCTGAGCCGTGCGCTCGAGCGGCTCGCCGACGACCTCGGAACCGCCTGACCCAAGGAGCCTGACATGGAATCCGACGATACGAACGAATCCGACGACTCGAACGTTCCCGGCTCGCTGGCCCGGGAGATCGAGCTCATCGCGGATGATCTCCCGGTCGGCGATGCGAGCGCGATGCTGGCCTCGGTTCACGCAGCAGCGAAGCGGCGTCGGCGTCGCCGGAACGCGGTCCTCGGACTGGCCGCAGCGGCCACGTTGCTCGTGACCGGCGTCGTGGTCGCTCAGTTCATGAGTGGGAACTCCGGCGACGACATGATCGTGAGCGCGCCGGTCACCGAACCCGTCGACACCGAACCCGTCGACACGGAGCCGACCGACACCGAACCCGTCGACACCGAACCGACCTCCACCGAGCCGGTCTCGCCCGAGTCGAGTCTCGTTCCGATCGCCGGCGAGGGGCCCGATGTCCAGTCCGACCAGGTCGCCGTGGTCGACGGCGTGGGGACCGAGGTGATTCCATCCGCCGTCAGCGTCGTGTCCGACCCGGAGGCGTCCACGACCGGAGGCGATCAGAACGAACTGTTCCCCTGGAAGGACGGTGTGCTGGCGATCCGCACCACGTATCCGCCACAGCCGCTGCCCGGCGAGTTGCCGACGGACGTGGTCGACGCCTTTCCGCCGGAGGTGCAGGAGCTGTTCCCCGACGGGCTTCCCCCGACGATCGACGAAGCCATCGAGATCCTGCAGGAGGCGGACCTGCTCGACGAGGTGACACAGATTCTCTCGGAGAACGCCGCAGTGTCGGACGCGATCTACTCGCAGCCCTCCGAGGGTCCTGTCCGAACCGTGCGCTCCAGCCCCGACGGCGTCGAGTGGACCGACATCGACTCTGCCTTCCCGGCGACGAGCGACGGTTGGTACGCGGCGAGCACGGGCGAGCGTTTCGTCTTCGTCCGGAACGTCACCGGCCCGGACGAGGCGCCCGATGCGGCTGCAGGGGGCACTCCTTTCTCGAACCCGGTTGCCATCGAGGTCCACTCGTCGACGAACCTCGTCGACTGGTCGGTGCAGACGGTTCCCGTTCCCGAGCGACCCGCCGACCTCGACCCACGGATCCCGTTCGAGGTCTTCGCCCACTCGCTCGCTGCAACCGATTCCGGATTCGTCGTCGCGGTCGATGCGTCGGCCCACCTCGACTATGTCGAACTCCTCGAGCCCGAGGTGCGGGACCGGATCCAGTCCGGCAGCGGCGGGTACTCGATGGATCAAGGCGCGGAAGGTGTGTCGATCGGCATCTACGAGAGCGAGAGTGGTGAGCTCGCGGAGACGCTCACGTTCACCTGGGCCGAGCTCGGGTTCGACTCCCCTCAGCCGATCGATGGGATGAGCGACGTCATCCACTATGCCGGCACGTGGGACGGTGCGCCTGCGGTTGCGACCGGCGACTCGCAAGGCTGGCTCGACGTGCGCGCCGTGGGCGACGTGTTCGTCCGACTGGGGCCGGACCCGCAGTGGTCCATCGACGGGGTGGAGTGGACACCGGTCGAGGGACTCGACGATGGCATCGTCGAGGCGGCCATCGAAACGAGCACCGGCGTCGCCGTGCGGACATCGCAACGCGACGGTACGCAGAGCACCTATGTCGGAGAAGATCTCATGTCGGGTGAGTGGACGCCGCTGTCCCTTCCGGAGCTCCCCGACGGCTTGTCGAGTGAGGTGTTCGGATCCGGTGCGTTCCTGCTCTCGGACTACGGCGAGGAGGCGTACCAGGATCCGTATGCCGACGCGATCGGGTCCGTCCAGACCGCCGAGGTCGATGGGTACGAGTATCGACACGAGAGCCTGCACGGGACCGCCGCCGACGGCAGCGACTGGGTGGAGACGTACACGTTGACTGACATCGCGACCGGCGAGGTCGTCGCGACCGAGACGGGCGATCCGTCGAGTCCGGACGGGCCGTTCGAGTACCTCGACTACCAGGCTGACTTCGGAAACGGCCTCCGCATTCTCGACCCCGAGTCCGGCGATGCGCTGGTCACGATGTCGTACGACGAACTCACCCACCAGATCATCGACGCCGACGGAACGCTCGTCGACCCTGCGGAGTTCGAGCCCCCGGATCCAACCGCCCAGATGATGATGTCGCCGGAGTACTGGATTCTGGCGTCGGTCCCCGACGGCTGGCTCGTGCAGAACGTGTCCGACGGCGGCACCCCCGACCGCTATCCCAGCTCGGTGGTGTCGTTCGGCGACGGGGCGCTCGTCGCGTGGGGGAACGGCGAGATCTCACGGGTCACCGCCACCTGACATTCCGGTGGTTCGCTCCGAACGCGACACGAGCGCCCGACCGGAGTCGGACGCTCGCGCGTGGGGGGAGGCTTCAGCTGGCGTCGGCGGTGGTCTCGATCGCCGGAGCGGTCGATGGCGAACCGGTGCCGATGCTGATCTTGCGGGGCTGTGCCTTCTCGGCAACCGGGATCCGCAGGCTCAGCACACCGTCGGTGTAATCGGCTTCGATCGCGTCGGCGTCGAGTCCGTCGCCGAGGGTGACCTGGCGCCGGAACGTGCCGCTGCGCCGTTCGGCGAGGTAGGTCTGATCTCCCTCGCGGCGCTGCCAGGAGCGCTCGCCGGTGACGGTGAGCACGTTGCGCTCGACGGACACGTCGAGGCTGTCGGCGGCCACGCCGGGGAGATCGAGATGAACCCAGATGTCGCTGTCACGACGGTATGCATCCATCGGCATGGCGGTCGTCGCCGGGCTCGAGGAGCGTCCGGTGAACTGATCGAAGAGGGAGTCGATGTCACGGAAGGGGCTGTTCATGACGAGCATGGGTGGTCTCCTTTGCGTTGTCGTCGGGATCGTGGTGATGGTGACTGTTCCTTGCCACCCGAGGATCGCTCCCCGGATGACAAAGAACATGATAGTCAACGACTCAAGATCTTGACAACCACATGCTCAAGATTTCTTCCCTAGCTGCAGCAGGTGGTGCCGGCGGTGACGATCTCGTTCTCGAGTTGCTCGGCGTCGCCGGTCTTGACGTACCACTCCCAGCGGGCATCGTCGGGGGACTTCACCCACGTCTCGACCTTTTCGGCGAAGCAGCAGATGGTGTCGTCGATGCCGGTGGTCTCGAGACCTGCTCCGCTGATGCGGGCTTCGGCGGCGACGACCTGGGCGGCCTCTTCGGTTTCGACTCCGAGGTGGTTCAGGTGGAGGAAGTCGGCTCCCGCGCCGGCATCGGCGTTCTCGAAGAGGACCAGCTTCAGTGGGGGGTCGACGATCGCGAAGTTCGCGTAGCCCGGCCGAACCTTGGCCGGGGTGGCGTCGAACATCTTGGAGTAGAAGTCGATCGCTTCGTCGAGGTCGGTGACGTTGAGTGCAAGTTGTAGGCGCATGCCGACATCGTACTCGTCATATCGACGAACATCAATATGAAACCGGAAATGTGTGTTTCAGGTCAGCGGGCGCGGAGTTCCAGGCGGTCGCGTTGGACGATTCGATAGGTCCGGTCCTGCTGCTCGAGCCAGCCGAGCCGGATGAAGCTGGCGATCGCCTTGTTGACGCGTTCGCGGGAGGCGCCGACCATGCCGGCGAGTTCCTCCTGGGTCACCGGGAGGGTGAAATGGTCCTCGCCGTCGGCAAGTTCGAGGAGTCGCTTCGCCGTGCGACCGGTCACGTCGAGGAACACGGAGTCGGCGAGCGCTTCGTCGGTCACGCGGATGCGCTGCGCGAGCAGGCGGGTGACGTTCCACAGCAATTTCGGGTGCTCGTCGAACATCGACAACACGGGTTCGAACGGAATCTCGAGCAGCGTCGTCGGCTCGAGCGCCCGGGCCATGGCCGAGCGCGGGCCGTCGTCGAGCATTCCCATCTCACCGAACAGGTCGTCGGGCTCCATGAGTGCCACGACGCTCTCGCGTCGGTCGATCGGATTCGCGATCGCGATCGCCATCCGACCCCGGAGTACGAGGTAGAGCGCGTTGGGCGGATCGCCTTCGTTGAACAGGACATCACCGCGGATCAGATGCCGCTCGTGGCCTGCCGCGGCTACGGCGCGGAGTGCTTCAGGGTGCGCATCGGCGAAGAAGTCGGTGCGGGAGAGGATCTCTTCATGGGCCATGACCTGCGTCACGGTACTACCCTCACGCAGCGTGAGTCGCGCCCAGAGCCCAGGTGGGCCCCGATCGTCCTCGGACGCACGCGAAACGGGCGTCGATGCCGGTGACACCGGAATCGTGTGGACCGTCGTCGTCGGTGGGGGCAGTGGAAGTCGGTTCGGTGGTCCGAAGCAATACGAACCGTTGGATTCCCGGCGCGTGATCGACGTCTCGCGCGAGGTCGCCGAGGGTTGCACCGACGGAGTGGTCGTCGTCGTACCGGCCGAGGACGCGCAGCGCGAAGGCGGCGTCGCCGGGGGAGTGACGCGCAGTGCATCGGTGCGTTCGGGTCTCGCCGCGGTGCCGGAGAACGCCGACGTGATCTGTGTCCACGACGCCGCGCGACCGTTGGCGTCGGCGGCGATCTACCAGCGGGTCGTCGATGCCGTGGTCGCCGGCGCGGACGCCGCGATTCCGGCGATTCCGGTGACCGACACGATCAAGGTCCTGGATCGCGCGGTTTCCGTCGCGGACGGAGACCTGCTGGGGTCCGTCGTGGAGACGCCCGACCGCTCGCGGCTCGTCGCCGTGCAGACGCCTCAGGCGTTCCGCGCGTCACGGCTCCGAGCCGCGCACGCGAACGAAACGGACGCGACGGACGATGCGGCGTTGGTCGAGGCGATGGGCGGACGGGTGGTGGTCGTGCGCGGTGAGGTGGCAAACCTCAAGATCACCGAACCAGACGACCTCGAGTGGGCACGTCGCCACGTGGCGCGCTCTTCCGCCGGTGGTGACGGATGAGTCCCGCCGATCTCCGCGTCGGTCAGGGCTTCGATGTCCATCGGTTCACCGACGATCCCGAGCGCGTGCTCGTCCTCGCCGGTTGCCAGTTCGACGGTGAGCGCGGTCTCGAGGGACACAGCGACGCCGATGTCGTGGCGCACGCCTGCAGTGACGCCCTGCTCGGAGCGGCCGGGCTCGGTGACATCGGAATGCACTTTCCCGACACCGACCCGACGTGGGCCGGCGCCGATTCGCTCAGCCTGCTGCGCCACGTGATGTCGCTGCTCGCCGGCGACGGGTGGGGGGTCGCGAACATCGACTGTGCGGTGGTGTGTGAGCGGCCGAAGCTGGCGCCCCGGCGCGATGAGATGCAGCACAACTTGACCGAGATCGTCGGAGCGCCGGTGTCGATCAAGGGCAACCGGGCGGAGCAACTGGGAGCGATCGGTCGTGGTGAGGGGATCGTGTGTTTCGCGACCGCCCTCCTCGTCCGCGAGACCACAGGAACGGAGTCATCATGAGCAAGCAGGGCAAGCGGAACTCGGGCGGAGGATCGAGGGGAGGCGGTCGCGGCGGTCAGAGTCGTGGTGGCGCATCTCGTTCGACAGGCGGGCGCGGTGACGGCCAACGTCAGAGCGGCTCACGCCGCGGGGGCGGCCGCGGCGCGGACCGACCGAAGGGGTCGGCCGGAGCACCGAAGGGGCTCGGTGGTCGTCAGGTCGAGGGTCGCCAGGCGGTGCGCGAGATGTTGATCGCCGGGCGGCGCAAGGTCCACGAGATCTGGATCAGTTCCGAGCTCGAGGGTGATCCGGGAGTCGATGACATCGTGACGATCGCCAACGCCCAGCGGGTGCACATCGTGTACGTGGCGAAGGGTCGGTTGGACAAGGAGGCTCGGAGCGAGGCTCCGCAGGGTGTGCTGGCGACCGCCGCGGAACTGCCCGAGGCCGATCTCGGCGACCTGCTGCGCGGCGACGGTTCCACGCCACCGTTCCTGGTGGCCGTCGACGGCGTGACCGACCCGGGCAATCTCGGTGCGATCGTGCGCAGTTGCGACGGCGCCGGAGTGACCGGGGTGCTCCTTCCTCGCCACCGCGCCGTTCACGTCACGCCGACCGTCGCGAAAGCGGCCGCCGGTGCGGTGGAGTTCGTTCCGATCGCGCTCGTCCCCGGGCTTCCGGCCGTGCTCAAGCAGATGAAGGAGCACGGGATCTGGATCGTCGGGCTCGACGACGCGGCCGACACCGACCTGTTCGAACTGGGCGACCTGGCTGCCGAACCGATCTGTCTCGTCCTCGGAGCGGAGGGTGCCGGGTTGTCGCGTCTGGTCCGGGAGCGCTGCGACTCGATCGTGTCGATCCCGATGCTGGGCGGTGTCAGCTCGTTGAATGTCTCGGCCGCCGCCGCGCTGTCGACCTATCAGGTCACGCAGATCCGGTCGCGCCAGCCCGGCTGATCCGACCTCAGCTGTCGGCGCGTGTCGGCCAGGTCGCGAGCGTCTCGTACCGCGCGCCGTCGGGCGTCAAGGTGCTGGCGACCAGCGCGATCTCGTCGACCTCGAACGAGGCGTCGAATCTGCGGCCCGCGCTGCGCGCCGGACGGGCGTTTTTCGAGAGACGCGCCACCGTGAGATGGCCGAGGAACCGCTTGCGTTCCGCCTCGGTCCCGAGACCACGCGTTGCGGATGCAACGTCGGCAGCGAGGTCGTCCACGCCGGCGACCGGAACGATCAGCGAGCGTTCTGTCGGCAGATCGAACGACGGACCGAGCACAGCGGTCGTCCGCGAGTAGTGGTGTTCACCGAGGGCGTCGATCACCTCGTCCTCGTCGGCGTTGCCGAGGAACCGCAGCGTGATGTGCAGGTTCTCGTTCGGCACCCAACGGACTCCGGGATCGCGCGGGCGCTCGATGGTGTCGAGCGCATCGATGACGTCGTCAGGAGGCCAGACGGCCACGAACAGCCGGCTCACTGCGGCGCCACCGCGTCACTCGTGGGTGGGGAGAGATGAACTCGGCCCGGACCCGAGGATTGCTGTGAAGCGACGCATCCGGCGTGACCATAGTGGGTGGGCGTCACCGACAGACGCCGGCATGGGGCGACGATCGAGGCTCTGGCGGACACGCCGGTATTCTGACCTGCCCCGCCGGGTTAGCTCAGTTGGTAGAGCACTTGACTTGTAATCATGTGGTCGCGAGTTCGACTCTCGCACCCGGCTCCACGATCAACCGAGCTTCCGGCTCCGACTCCGTTGCGCGTACCGGGCAGGGTCGGTGAACGGCACGTCGAACGGAGCGGTGGTCGTCGCCGCGTCGAACGCTCGAACCTTGAGAACGATGGCGTCGCAGGTGTCGAACGACTCGAGCACGAAAAGTACGTCGATGTCGGCGTGTTCCATCGGCGACGACGCCGGGGAACTCGACGCACTGGCGTACACCTCGCTGAGCGGTGTCAGTTGCCTCAACTGCCTCGTTCGCTCTCGTCGCGTCGCTCGCGCGTGAAATCCCTTTGCGACGTACTGTTGCCGCCTATATAGTGCAACTTGCACTACACGCGATGCCCCGGGCCGGTGACTGCCGGTTGCGAGAGAACAGCCCCGCGCGCTGCGGGTCGAAGGACGGCCAACGGAGGGGATCATGAAGAAGCAGAAGATCATCCGTCGCCGAGCCGGTTCGGACGTACGAGCCGAACCTCGCTGTGGCCGATCCGTACGTCTGGAAGCCGAAGTGGAGGTGAACGAACGCCATGGCCCACGGCTGCTGGAGCGTGAAGGGGAGTTGGCCACCCTCGAGAAGCTGGTCGCCGAGGCCGCTGCCGGTGACGCCAGGGTGGGGCTCATCGAGGGCGCCGCCGGGATCGGCAAGTCGCGGCTGCTGGCGGAATCCCGCTACCTCGGCGCAGCAGCCGGCATGCGGATCCTGCGGGCGCGCGGGGGTGAGCTGGAGCGGGAGTTCGCTTTCGGTGTCGTGCGGCAGCTCTTCGAACCCGCGCTCACCTGGCGCGGCCCCGATGCCGACTGTGCCGACGGCGCCTCGATCTTCGCCGGTGCGGCCCACGCATCGCGTGCTGTCTTCGCGCCCAGCCCGGACACCGATGACGACGTCACCGACCACTCGTTCGCATCCATCCACGGCCTGTACTGGCTGACGGTCAACCTGGCCGACAGCCCGCTGCTCATCACCATCGACGACCTGCACTGGTGCGACCACGCCTCGCTGCGGTTCATCGCCTACCTCGTACGCCGGTTGGAGGGGTTGCCCGTGCTCGTGATGGCCAGCATCCGGGCGTCGCAGATGGACGCCGCATTCGCTGGCGAGATCGCCAGCGATCCGCTCACTGTGACCATCCGACCCCGTCCGCTGAGCCCCGACTCCGTGGCGACCCTGGTGGACGAACGTCTCGGTCAGGACGCGGCACCGACCTTCTCGGCCGCCTGCCACACCGCCACCGGCGGCAATCCGCTCCTGCTCGACGAGCTGCTCAGGGCCCTCGCCGTCGACGTCGTGCGGCCCATCGCGGAAAACGTCGGGGTGGTCGCCGACCTTGGCCCCGCTGCCGTCTCGCGCTCGGTGCTCCTGCGACTGAGGCGGACGTCGCGGGACGCGATCGCCGTGGCCTATGCGGCGGCCGTGTTGGGTGATGGCGCCGACCTCGGGACCGTCGCTGCGTTCGCCGGCCTGACGATCGACCAGGCGTCGAGCGCGACGACCGAGCTCGTGGGAGCGGAGATCCTGCAATCGGAGGTGTCGGCTTCGTTCGTGCACCCGCTCGTCGGCGCGGCCATCGCCGGCGACCTGCCACCGATCAGACGGGCCGCCCGCCACGAGGAGGCGGCCCGGCTCCTGACCGCCGCCGGTGCACCGCCCGAACAGATCGCGGCCCACTTGACGATGGTGCCGCCGCATGGCGACGCCGGCGTCGTCAGCACGTTGCAACGAGCGGCCACGGCTGCGCTTCGCAAGGGTGCGGCCGAGCATGCGGTCGGGTTCCTCACCCGCGCCCTGGTCGAGCCGCCGCCGCCCGAGCGACGCGTGGACATCCTGTTGGAGCTGGGCCGGGCCGAGATGCTGACCGACGGTTCGGCGGCGGCAGAACACCTGGCCGAGGCCTACGACATGCTCGACGACCCCCTGGCTCGAGCGACGACGGCCCAAGCGCTGGCCAGAGTGGTGTTGCTCACCGGGCATCCCGACGAGGGGGCGTCCGTCGTGCGAGCCGCGATCGCTGAGCTGCCGAGTGAGATGGTCGACGTCAGGTTCGCACTCCAGGCCTTCGAGTCCCTCGCCGTCCTGTTCGGCGCCGAAGACGGCGACGCCATGCAACGCCTCACCGAGCGCCGGACGCCCCCGGCGGCGACGGACGGCGTCGGCGCAAAGATGCTGGCAGCGATCGCGGCCCAGCTCTGGATGTACGAGAACGGGCCGAGCGACGCGTGCTCTGAGCTCTCGTTGGCCGCCCTGGTCGGCGGTGACCTCATCGCCGCCGACAACGGCCTCCTGGCCACGTGCGCGATCACGAACCTGACGTTCGCCGATCGCCCGGAGGCGATCGAGATGTGGGAGCTGGCCCGTGTCGAAGCGCACGGTCACGGCTCGCTGGCTGCGATCGCCCCACTCGACCTGTGGTTCGGCCACACGCTGCTGCGCCGGGGTGATTTGGCCGACGCCGAGGCGTCGTTGCGGTGCGCCCTCGACAACGTGCGTTCGTGGGGATACGGCCGCAACCAAGTGCAGATCTACGCCGACGCGTTCCTGTCGGTCGCCCGGCGTGAGCAGGGAGATCTCACCGGTGCCCGCATCGCCCTCGAGCGGAGCGCCGACGAGGGCGGTCACGACGACGGTGCTCGATACTGGTCGAACAGCCACATCGAGCTTCTGCTCGATGAACGCCGCTACGACGACGCGCTCCATGCCGTCGACGACTACGTCGCACGCTTCGGTGCGGTGATCCGCAACCCGATGGACGCACCATGGCGATCGCACAAAGCCGTCGTCCTGCACCACCTCGACCGTGACGACGAGGCGCGACCACTCGTCGAGGACGAGCTGGTGTTGGCCCGCGAATGGGGGGCACCGGGGACCGTGGCCCGGTCGTTGCGTGCGCTGGCACTCGTTTCGCCGGGTGATGAGCTGGCCCATCTGCGCGAGGCGGTCGCGATCGTCGACGGATCACCGGCGCGTCTGGAGGCGGCGAAGTCGTTCACGGAGCTGGGCAGGGCTTTGCGTCGGTCCGGGCAGCCGAGCGCAGCGCGCGCACCACTGCAGCGCGCTCTCGAGCTGGCGGTGGCGTGCGGGGCAACTCCGGTCGAGGCCAGCGCCCGCTTCGACCTGTACGCCGCTGGTGGGCGGCCCCGCCCCAAGACGTTGACCGGTGTCGGGTCACTGACGGCCACTGAGCGCCGCGTCGCCGATCTCGCCGCCGCCGGTGACGCCAACCGGGAGATCGCCCAGACGCTCTTCGTGACCCCGAAGACCGTCGAAGCTCACCTCAGCAGCGTCTACCGCAAGCTCGGGATCCGTTCGCGTCGCGAGCTGCCAGCGGCTTTGGCCACGACCGACTGACGTTGGGGGGTCCGTTGAGGGTCACCCCGGATGCGACCGAGGGCCGCCAGGTGGATCATGGCCGTCATGGACGACGACCCGGTGCTGATCCATCTGGACCTGACGCGTGCCGGCGACTCGCTGACCGGCCACGCTCGGAACGACCAGGGCACGACGCGACCGTTCTCCGGACGCCTCGGTCTGCTCGCCGCGCTCGACGCCCTGGTCGCCGAGGCCGAGACGCAACTCCCGGGGGCAGACCATCCCGGCCCCACGAAGAGCACACCCTGAAGAACCAGGAACACACCATGACGAACGAGGAGCACACCATGACGAATGTCGAGCGATCGCCGCGGACGAGAAGCACCGTGACGGCTCGGACGCGTGCTGCGCGCGTCGTGGCGCTGGGGGCGGTGGCGCTCCTGGTCGTCGCGTGCAGCTCCGACGACGACAACACCAGCGAGGAGTCGACCACGACGATGGCGTCGACCTCGTCCACCTCGACCTCGGCCACATCGGCCGCGACCCAGCCGACCACGACGCCGGCCGAGGACACCGGCGGCGACACCATTGCGAGCGGGGCCACGCGAGCTCAGGTGATGGCAGCGCTCCCGCAGATCGACGGCTTGGTGGAGTCGGAGATGCAGCGGTCCGAGGTGCCCGGCATCGCTGTGGCCGTCGTGCACGACGACGAGGTCATCTTCGCTGAGGGTTACGGGGTACGCGAGGTCGGCACGCAGGATCAGGTCTCGCCGGAGACGGTGTTCCAGCTGGCCTCGCTGTCCAAGCCGATCTCGGCGACCGCAGTGGCCCGGCTCGTCTCGAAGGACGTCATCGAATGGGACGAACCCGTGCACTCCCATGCCCCCGACCTCGTCCTCAGCGATCCGTGGGTCACGGACCACGTCACCTTCGCCGACCTGTACTCGCACCGCAGTGGGTTGCCCGGCCAGGCCGGAAACGCATTGGAGACGATCGGCTTCACACGCGACGAGATCCTGGCCCGGTTGCGGTACGTCCCGCTCGACCCGTTCCGCGACACGTACTCGTACTCGAACTTCGGCCTGACCGCCGCTGGTGACGCCGCGGCAAAGGCGGCCGGCGTCAGCTTCGAGGACTTGATGGACGAGCTCTTCGACCTGGCGGGAATGACGGCGAGCAGCGCTCGCTACGCCGACTTCGAGGCGCAGCCCGACCGCGCCACCCTCCACAACATCGTCGACGACGAGTGGGTCCCTGGCCCGACCCGCAACCCGGATGCGCAGGGCCCGGCCGGTGGCATCAGCTCGTCGCTGAACGACGTCGCCAGCTGGGCGAGGCTGCAGCTCGGCGCCGGCACGCTCGACGGAGTGGAGATCGTCGGTGAGGAAGCCTTGGCTGCCACGCACGCCCCGCACATCATGAACCGCCCCGCAGAGACCTACGACGGTCAGAATGGGTCGTACGGGCTCGGGTGGACGGTCGCCACCGATCACCTCGGCCAGCTCCGCTGGGCCCACTCCGGAGCGTTTTCCCATGGCGCCCACACCAGCGTCACCCTGCTCCCGGAATCGGAGCTCGGGGTCGTCGTGCTCAGCAACGCCATGCCGGTCGGCTCGGCCGAGGCCATCACCGACCAGATCATCGACCAGATCGTCGTCGGGGAGCAGACCCAGGACTGGGCCGGGGTGTGGAGCGCCCGCTACAGCAACCTCTTCGTCGCCGACGAAACGTTGGAAGAGCTGCCGGTTCCAGCGACCCCGGCCCTCCCCGACGACGCATACGTCGGCTCCTACGCCAACGACTACTACGGGACGTTCGAGGTCATCGCTGACGGCGACGGGCTCGCCGTCGTCCAGGGGCCGACCGGCGCAGAGTTCGCGCTGACGCACTGGGACGCCAACACCTTCACGTGGATCTCGGATCCTGAACTCCCCGAGCTCCGCTCGCGGTTCGAGTTCACCGTCGACCCCGACGGTCGAGCGACGGCCATCACCATCCCTGCCGCCGCCGGGCTGGGGACCCTGCAACGTGTGTGAGTCGGACAGGGGCGACGTGTGCCGGCGCTGACGCGACGACAGCTACTGGCCGCACGCACCGTCGCATCGGCGGCAACGGTGCTGGCCACGGCCTGTGATGATCTCCACGCTGGCCGATCTCCGCGCGTGGGGCCAGCACCTCGTCGACGGATCGCTGTTGTCGCCCGCGCTGCAGGCCCGACGACTGCAGTTCCACCGCTTCGACGGTTCGCCGATCAACGCCGGCTATGGCCTCGGGATCCTGAACGTCAACGAGTTCGTCGGCCACAACGGCGCCATCTTCGGGTACAGCTCGGTCGTGCTCACGCGTCCGCAGACCGGGACCCAGCTGGCGTTCGTGGCAAAGGAGTCGACGACCTCGAGCCGGCCGGCGTTCGACGTGGCGTTGGCCATGATCGCCGAGCTGTATCCCGACCAGGTCCGCTGACGCGTTCGGCGATGCCGGTGAGCACTCGGAACCGTGGAGGCGAGGGGATGATGAGCCCGCCGGAGTTCATGAAGGTCGGGAACCCTCGGACCGGCGCCCACGTCTGGGGGTCCGTCGAGGGTCTCCCCGGATGCGCCGAGGGTCCGACAGGTGGATCATGACGGTCATGGACAACGAACCCGGTACTGACCGATCTGGACCTGCGCGATGAACGACTTCGCACGCAAGTTCGCGGTGGGCGCTCCGATTGCTCTCCTGCTGGCCGCCTCCGTGTCGTGCAGCGACGACGGCATCGAGTCGGCGCAGTCGTCGACGACGGTGTCCGTACCCTCTGACGCGGCGTCCGACGCGGCGTCGGAGTCCACGGCGCCATCGCCGGACTACGGCGCGAGGCTGCATGAACGAATCGAGCAGCAGATGGCCGAGGACGGGACCCCGGGCGCCGTGGTCCTGATCCGAAGCGAGGAGCGTGGTGACTGGTCTGCTGCGTTCGGAACGCGGCAAGTCGGAGTCGACGACCCGGTGACCGTGGATGACGTGTTCCGAGTGGGCGACGTGACGGCGGTGATGACGGCGACGGTCCTGTTGCGGCTGCACGAGCAGGGCAAGCTGTCGTTGAGCGATCCGGTCAGCCGCTACGTCGACGGAGTTCCGGGCGGTGACGAGATCACGCTGCGCCAGCTCGTCGACTTCGAGGGCGGGCTGATCGACTATCAGCAGGTGCCGGAGTTTCAGGCGGCCTACGCAGCGGACCCACAGCGGGTGTTCGATCCGCAGGAACTGCTCGATCTGGCGTTCTCGGCCGAGGAGCTGCCGATCGACTTCGAGGCGTGGTCGCGGACGAACTGGATCGTGCTGGGACTGGTGATCGAGGAGGTGACCGGCAAGCCGGCGGCCGACGCGTTCGCCGACGAGCTGTTCGAGCCCTTGGAGCTGGAGCACATCGGGCTCGCCGATCCCTCGGGATCGCTGCCCGAACCCCACGCCAGCGGATATGTCCGAGGGCCCGATGCCTTCGGTGGCGTCGTGCTCCCCGAGGCGGAGCAGCCGGCGGGCGCACTCGAGGCGACCGACCACACCAACGACAGTGCGTCGTCGGCATGGACGGCGAGCGGGGCCTATGCGACCGCAGACGATCTGGCGACCTTCTTCCGGGCCGCGGTGGCCGGAAACCTGTTGTCGGACGAAACGCGAGCGGTGTGGGACGAGATGGACAGCCTCGGCTACGACCAGCCCGACACCGTGCAGTTTCGGTTCGGCCTGGCCCGCGATGACGGGTACCTCTTCTACAGCGGCGTGACACCAGGCTTCAACGCCGTGGCCGCATACAACCCCGACCGCGACGAGACCGTCGTGGTGTTGACCAACTCGATGTGGACGGCGGGCGGCAACGCGCCCGTTGCCGGAATCTACGAAACCATCAGAAAGGCACTGCGATGATCTCCATGGTGCGCCGATTGGCGCTCGGGCTGCTGGCCAGCAGTCTGCTCACCGTTCTCCTGGTCGTCAGCGCTCCAGGCGCCGCTCAGGCCTTCCCCCGCCTGTTCTGGCTCCACAACGTGACGCCGTACACGCTGCAGATCGCCAAGTTCCAGAACAATGTGCCCGAGTACTCCCATCTCGAGGCGCCTCGACCCGGGACCATCCTCGAACCCGGACAGATGCTCGAGTTCCGACTCGACGAGATGCGTCTCAGCGCCTCCGATGGTCCGCATGTCGACTACCACTTCGACGTGCTCGATGACAACGATGCATCGTTCGGGAGCTTCTGGGCGTCGATGTTCTGGGGACCGAGCTACGGGCGCAGTAGTCGCGGTGAGTTCACCGCCCGCCCGTCTGGCATGACCCTGGAGTTCGCGGACCAGGACATCTACATCTACGACAAGAAGGGCGAGGTCGACATCAGCAAACTCAGCGTCGACCGCCAAGCCGACTTCGTGGGCAACATGTGCGACAGCGACCGGGCGACCTGCTTGTACTCCGAGACCGGGGCTCGCAAGCCGGCCTCCAGCGAGGAGCGCGACTTGATCGCCCCGGTCGAGAACTTCACGTGCGCGGAGATCAAGAAGGACCTCAAGATGGACGACAAGCGGACCTTGGAGAACGCATGGGGGGTCGAGGTGTGGGCCAAGGGCGGCGTCAAGGGGAGCTTCGAGGCCGGGATCAAGTTGAAGTACAGCGGCAAGTATGTGACGTCGAGCAGTTTCGAGCAGTCGACCGGGTTCGAGGTTCCGCCGCGCTACCGCGGGAGGTGGCTGTCGACGGTGCCCGCATGGCGCTACACCGGCGACTACTCCATCGTCGCATCCGATGGACCGGGGACCGTGTGGACGATCAAGGGCGTCACCGTCGACACCCCACACCCGGACGGCTTCACGGCGCAGCAGACGAGGGGTGCTCCCATCCTCCCCAGCTCGAGAGCGGTCGTCGAGAAGATCGATCCCACCACGATGGGCAGCAGGAAGTTCCCCGACTGCCCGAGCCACTTGGACGCAGCACCCGCGCCGGACACGGTCGACATCGAGCCGGAGTCGGCCGAGCCCGATCAGGTCACACCCGGCGACGCCGAACCTCCAGCGACGACCGCCACGACCGAACAGCCCGACGTCGGTGAGGACGACACCCC
>NZ_BAOL01000095.1 GCF_000350145.1 Ilumatobacter nonamiensis YM16-303
GAGGTCAGGAGTTCAATTCTCCTTAGCTCCACGATTCGGAAACCCCAGGTCGATGGCCTGGGGTTTCTTCGCGTTTTCACCGGGATTCGGCACGAACTCGTGAACAGTTCGCGCGTGGAGCGCTGGAGGAGTTCACGAGAAGGCTGTGGGGGAGCGGTAGACGTCGGCGTCGGACGGGGGGAGTGGGGTGTTGCCGAGGATCAGGTCGGCGGCTTTCTCGGCGACCATCATCGTCGGGGCGTAGATGTTGCCGTTGGTCACGATCGGCAACACCGAGGCATCGACGACCCGCAATCCATCGACCCCGTGCACGCGAAACGTGGAGGGGTCGACGACCGACATCTCATCGGTCCCGAGCTTGGTGGTGCCCGACGGGTGGAGCGCCGTCTCGGCGTCTCGGGCGACCCAGTCCATGATCTCCTGATCGGTTTCGACGTCCGGGCCCGGTGAGATCTCGCCGCCGTTGAACTCGTCGAAGGCCGGTTGTGTGAGGATCCGCCGCGTCGTGCGGACGGCTTCGATCCACTCGCGCCGGTCGCGTTCGGTCGACAGGTAGTTGAAGAGGATCGCCGGATGCCGGCGCGGATCGGTCGAGGTGATCTTCACGGTGCCGGTCGAGTCGGAGTACATCGGTCCGACGTGGACCTGGTAGCCGTGACCGCCGGTCGGCGCCGATCCGTCGTAGCGGATCGCGATCGGCAGGAAGTGGAACATCAGGTTCGGATACGGCTCGTCGGGGTTGCTCTTCACGAACGCCCCGGCCTCGAAATGGTTCGTGGCGGCCGGACCTCTGCGGAACAGCCATTGCAGGCCGATCCAGGGCTTCCTCCAGTTCGCGAGGTGAGGCTGCATCGACACCGGCTGCGTGCACGCGTACTGGATGTACACCTCGAGGTGATCCTGCAGGTTTTCGCCGACACCCGGCACGTCCGCTACCACGTCGACGCCCACCGAACGGAGGTGCTCGGCCGACCCCACACCGGACAGTTGCAGCAGTTGCGGCGAGTTGAACGCGCCGCCGCAGCTGATGATCTCACCAGCCGTGACCGTCTTGGTCGATCGCCAATGGTGGTACTCGACCCCGACCGCTCGCGTCCCGTCGAAGACGATCCGGTTGGTCATGGCCCGCGTGAGCACGGTGAGGTTCGGGCGATCCATCACCGGGTGCAGATACGCCCTCGCCGCGCTCAATCGTCGGCCGCGGCGCACGTTCTTGTCGAACGCGGCGAAGCCCTCTTGGCGGAAACCGTTGACGTCATCGGTCCGGCGGAACCCGGCTTGGGGTCCGGCTTCGAGCCATGCCTGGAAGAGCGGATTCGTCGCCGGTCCACGTTCGAGTTCGAGCGGTCCGTCGTCGCCGCGCCACTCGTCGCCGCCGGCGAGGCAGTTCTCCATCCGCTTGAAGTAGGGGAGACAGTGGGCGTAGTCCCAGTCGGACATGCCCGGCGCCGCAGCCCATTTGTCGTAGTCCATCGGGTTGCCCCGTTGGAAGATCATCCCGTTGATGCTGCTGGACCCACCGAGCACCTTCCCACGGGCGTGGTACACCCGCCGGCCGTTCATGTGCGGCTCGGGCTCGCTCTCGTATTTCCAGTCGTAGAAGCGGCTGCCGATCGGATACGTGAGAGCGGCGGGCATGTGGATGAAGACGTCCCAGCGGTAGTCGGGCCGGCCCGCCTCCAGCACGAGTACGCGATTCGACGGGTCGGCGCTCAACCGGTTGGCCAGTGCGCATCCAGCAGAACCCCCGCCGACGATCACGAAGTCGTAGTCCGTCACGCTGCCGATCCTACGTCCGGCCACGGGCCGTGTTCTCGTGAACAGTTCGCGCACGGAGCGC
>NZ_BAOL01000094.1 GCF_000350145.1 Ilumatobacter nonamiensis YM16-303
CTCCGTGCGCGAACTGTTCACGAGAACGCCGCGTTGGGGACGGTCCGCGGGACGTGGAGTAGCCTGACCGGATGGACGAAACGACCGTCACCATCAGCGACCAGGCCGCGGACACCGTCGTCGAATCCGACGAGCTCCTCGACGAGGAACTGCTCGTCGAAGAGATCTCGATCGACGGGATGTGCGGCGTCTACTGAGGTGCTCGACTCCTCACTCGACCTGCACCCGCAGGTCGCGTTGCGGCCCGAGCCGTTCGGTGCGCTCGCGTACCACTACGACACCCGCAAGCTCGTCTTCCTGAAACACCCTGATGTCGTCCGCGTCGTGCGTTCGCTCGCCGATCACGCGACCGTCGCCGACACGTTGACCGCCTGCGACATCGACGAACGCCGTTGGCCGTCGTTCGACAAGGCGCTCACCTCGCTCTACGAATCGGAGATGCTCCATGACCGTTGACACCGCCCCGCTGGTCGAGCAACTCAAGGGAGGGCTCGACGCGCCGATCTGCCTCACGTGGGAACTCACCTACGCGTGCAACCTCGAATGCGTGCACTGCCTGTCATCGTCGGGTCGTCGTGATCCGCGTGAACTGACCACCGCCGAGGCGAAGGGCGTGCTCGACGAGCTGCACGACCTGCAGGTCTTCTACATCAACATCGGCGGTGGCGAGCCGATGATCCGCCGTGATTTCTTCGAGTTGGTCGAGTACTCGATCGGCAAGGGGATCGGAGTCAAGTTCTCGACCAACGGTGCGTTCATCGACGCCGACAAGGCCCGCCGGCTGGCCGCGATGGACTACCTCGACATCCAGATCAGCCTCGACGGCACCGACGCCGCGACCAACGACGCGGTGCGCGGCGACGGCTCGTACGACACGGCGATCCGGGCGATGGAGCACCTGCGCGATGCCGGCTTCGGTGAGTTCAAGATCTCCGTGGTCGTCACCCGCCACAACGTCGACCAGCTCGACGAGTTCAAGGCACTCGCCGACGAGTTCGGTGCCCAGCTGCGGATCACCCGACTGCGCCCGTCGGGTCGCGGCGCCGACTCGTGGCACGATCTCCACCCGACCCAAGCTCAGCAGCGACAGATCTACGAATGGTTGCTCGCCAAGGGTGACGACGTGCTGACCGGCGACTCGTTCTTCCACCTCAACGCACTCGGCGAGGAACCACTCCCAGGACTGAACATGTGCGGCGCCGGGCGTGTCGTGTGCCTGATCGACCCGATCGGCGACGTCTACGCGTGCCCGTTCGTGATCCACGACGAGTTCAAGGCCGGATCGGTGCGCGACGCCGGGGGCTTCAGCGACGTGTGGAAGCGGAGCGATCTGTTCAACGAACTGCGCGAGCCGCAATCCGCCGGCGCATGTGCCTCGTGCGGAAGTTACGACGCCTGCCAGGGCGGCTGCATGGCGGCGAAGTTCTTCGTCGGCATCCCGCTCGACGGTCCCGATCCCGAATGCGTCAGTGGCCACGGAGAGGCAGCGATGCTGGCCGCTTCATCGGGAAGTGTCGCTCCGCCGAAACCGATGATGGACCACTCGAAGCCGGCCCGCGTTCCGGTCGCGCTCACCCGGCGCTGATCACACCCACGTGATTCAGCCCGAACGTTCCGTGACCGTTCACGGCTGACGTCGGACCACCCTGCAAGGATTGACACCGTGCCCGCCGTTCTGATCGTCGTCGCCTACCTGCTCGGGACCTTCCCGAGTGCGACGCTCATCGCCCGAGCGAACGGCATCGACATCGACACGTTCGGATCCGGCAACCCTGGCGCCTCGAACGTGACCCGGGCGCTCGGCTGGCGTAAGGGCATCTGGGTCTACGTGCTCGATGCACTCAAGGGCGCGATCGCCACGGGCCTCGCTCTGGGACTCGACGGGCGACCGCTCGCCTACTGGTGCGGAGCGGCGGCGATCGTCGGCCACATGTTTCCCGTGTTCCGCCGTTTCCGCGGCGGGAAGGGCGTGGCGACCGGGTCGGGCGTGCTCGTCGTTCTGCAGCCGGTCATCGCTCCGTTCGCACTGGCCGGATGGTGGCTGACGACGAAGGCGACCGGGAAGGCGGCGATCGGGTCAGCCGTTGCCGTCGTGCTCGTGCCGATCGGGATGGTGCTCCTCGGTCGACCGGCGTGGGAGTTCGTCGCCGTCGTGGCGATCTGTCTGCTGATCCTCGCGAAGCACTGGCGGAACTTCGGCCGGATCATCCGGAGCGAAGAACCTGCGATGAGTACGACGCGCTGACGACGGCGCGGTCGATCCGGGCGATTCGCTCGACCCGCTCGACGCCGGTGAAACTGGCGCGATGAGTGCGATCGACAAGTTCGACATGACCGGCAAGGTCGCCGTGGTGACCGGCGGCTCCCGCGGCCTCGGCCGCGAGATGGTGCTGGCGTTCGCCGAGCAGGGCGCCGACGTGGTGATCGCCAGCCGCAAGCTCGACAACTGTGAGTCGGTGGCACGGGAGGTCGAGGCGCTGGGTCGCCAGGCTCTCCCGATCGCCTATCACGCTGCCGAATGGGACGCCGCCGACGCTCTCGCCGACGCCGTGTACGAGCGATTCGGACGATGCGACGTGCTGGTGAACAACGCGGGCATGTCGCCGCTGTACCCGAGTGTCGACGCGATCAGCGAGGAGCTCTTCGACAAGGTGGTCGGCGTGAACCTGAAGGGACCGTTCCGCCTCTCGGCGCTCGTCGGAACCCGCATGGCCGAGGGTGACGGTGGTGCGATCATCTTCGTCTCGTCGGTGGCATCGACGCGTCCGAGCCCGGTCGAGCTGGTGTACGGAGCGGCGAAGGCCGGCGTCAACAACCTGACGAAGGGTCTCTCCGGCACGTTCGGCCCGAAGGTGCGCGTGAACTGCATCGTGCCCGGCCCGTTCCTCACCGACATCTCGAAGGCGTGGGACATGGAACAGTTCGAGGCACATGCCCAGGAGGGCTTCGCCCTCGGCCGAGGCGGCCGGCCCGACGAGATCATCGGCGCCGCGCTCTATCTGGCCAGCGACGCCTCCAGCTACACGACCGGCACGATGATCGAAGTCGACGGCGGACCCCGTTAGGAACGCATCCGCTCCGAACCGCTGCGTGACGATCGCCACAGGCGGTTGTCCTACGCTCGCCGGCATGGAGATGCACTTCGCCACCGTGTGGGAATCGATCGCCGACGCGATCCCGGACCATGTCGCCATCACCCACGCCGACACGTCGCGGACGTGGGCCGAGTTCGACGACCGTGCGGCTCGCGTCGCACAGGCCTTCACCGCCGCCGGGCTCGGGCCGGACTCGAAGATCGCGCTCTACCTGTACAACGGCAACGAGTACATGGAGTCGCACTACGCCGCGTTCAAGATGCGCGGCGTGGCGGTCAACGTCAACTACCGCTACCTCGACGAGGAGCTGTGGTACCTGCTCGACAACTCTGACGCCGAGGCGATCGTGTTCCACCGCTCACTCGCCGAGCGTGTCGGCAGAGTCGTCGAGCGGCTGCCCAAGCTCAAGCTGTTGATCGTCGTCGACGACGAACCGGGTGCCGACGTTCCCGACGCCGTCGAGTACGAGCAGGTCGTTGCCGACAACGAGCCGATGGAGCGGATCGAGCGCAGCGAGGACGACACCTACATGCTCTACACCGGCGGCACGACCGGGATGCCGAAGGGTGTGATGTACCAGATCGGAGGACTCACCGAAGGCTTCATCCTCCAGGGCTTCCCGATCGTCGGGCTCGAGCCTCCCGCCGACGCCACCCAGGTCGCCGACATGGTCAAGGGATCGAAGGAGGCGGGTTCCCGGATGGTGTCGATCCCGTGTGCGCCGCTGATGCACGGCACCGGCTGCTGGATCGGGTGGTTCATCCCGATGTGTGCCGGCGCCGAGATCGTCACGCTCACCAACCGCAGTCTCGACCCCCACGAGGTGCTCCAGACCATCGAGGACCACAAGGCGACCTCGATCACGATCGTCGGCGACAGCTTCGCCAAGCCGCTCGTCCGCGCGATCGACGAGGGGAAACCGGACGGTGGCACGTACGACCTGTCGTCGGTCGTCATGTTCCTCTCCTCCGGCGTGATGTGGACCACCGAGGTCAAACAGCAGATGCTCGAAAGGATCCCCCAGGCCGTGCTCGTCGACGCGATGGGATCATCCGAGGGGTCGATGGGCACCCAGATCACGATGGCCGGCGTCGAGACCGAGACCGCCAAGTTCACGCAGATGCCCACGACCAAGGTGTTCACCGACGACGACCGCGAGGTCACCCCGGGCTCCGACGAGGTCGGCATGGTCGCCGCCGGAGGCAACGTTCCGTTCGGCTACTACAAGGACCCGGAGAAGTCGGCGCGAACGTTCCGCACCATCGACGGTGTCCGGTACTCGTTCCCGGGCGATCTCGCGATGGTCGCTGCGGACGGCACGCTCGAGCTGCTCGGGCGCGGCAGCCAGGTGATCAACACCGGCGGCGAGAAGGTGTTTCCCGAAGAAGTGGAGGAAGCCGTCAAGCGCGTCGACGGGGTCCTCGACTGCCTGGTCGTCGGCGTCGAGAACGAGAAGTTCGGCCAGGCCGTCACTGCGGTCGCCTCACTTGCCGAGGGCGTCGAGGTCGACGAAGCGACGGTCATCACCGCCGTCAAGAACGACCTCGCCGGCTACAAGGCCCCGAAGTCGGTGGTGTTCGTCTCCGCGATCCCGCGGGCACCGAACGGCAAGGCCGACTACAAAGCGGCGCGAGCGCTCGCCGACGCGGCGATGGCTCAGGCCTGAAGCTTCTCGACGAAGAAGTCGAGGACACGTTCGACGCTCGCGTCGTCGCGCTGCTCGGTCAGTACCGAGTGATCCGACTTGCTGTCGCTCGGGAGTTCGATCGCGATGAACGCGTCCCCGAGCTTGTCCTTCAGCGTCGTGAAACGCGTTCCGACCGCGCGGTCGTCGGTGAAGCGCAGACCGAGCACCTGACAGCCGTCCTGTGCCCGTTGGATCACCGTGGCCTCGTCATCGGGTGAGAGGTTGAGGTCGGCGCTGCGCTCGGCACCGAGCGCCACCGGCAGCGACGGTTGCGACAACACCGGTGCGAGCATGATCTCGTCGACCATCATCCCGAGCGCGAACCCGCCCGAGAAGCACATTCCCACCGCCCCGACGCCCGGCCCGCCGACGTCGGAGTGCAGATCTCGCGCGACCGCGCGCAGCCAGGCGATCACGGGTGAGGTCTGGTTCGTTGCGAGCAGGGTGAACTCGCGCGCCACGCACAGCTTCGCGATGCTCCTGAGGAGATACGGCGTCGACGGTTGCTTGCCCGGTGTCCCCATCAGGTCGGGCATCACCACGGTGAACCCGCGATCGACGACCTCCTCGGCGAACTCCAGCACCTTCGGGGTGATCCCGGGGATCTCGTGGATGATCACCACACCGGGGCCCGACCCCTTGCGGTAGGTGTCGTGGGTGATCCCGGCCGACGTGAACTCGTCACGCTCCCAACCGGTCAGTTCCGCGTCGTCGCTCATCGGCGCAGTCTGGCAGAGCGCCTGGTCCTGCGGTGGGGTCGCCGGCTACGGGGCGACGGCGACACCCAGCGAGTCGGCGCCGAGGACTTTCGGTGTCCCTTCCTCGTAGAACGCATCGATCTCGTCGATCGTGAATCCTGCCGTCGTGATCATCTCGGGGATCCGGCGGGTGAGATGGCATCCACCGACGAGTCGCTTCTGAAGCGGCTCGAGGCGGTGTTGCCACCGTTGAACCTTCTCGTCGGGCGCCAGCCCGTGCTCGACGAAGTGCAGTGTTCCGCCGGGCCGCAGCACGCGTCGCACCTCCGCGAGAGCCGCGGATGCATCGGGGATCGTGCACAACGTCCAGGTGGTCAGCGCGGTGTCGCAGCTGTCGTCGTCGAGGGGCAGGGACTGGCCGTCGAGGCCGGCGCGCTCGACCGGGACCGATGAGTCGGCCAGCCGCTCGGCGGCCAGCTTCCATCCGACGTCCGCGGGCTCGATCGCGGTCACTCCGTCGACCGCAGCCGGATAGAAGGGAACGTTGAGCCCGGATCCGAAGCCGATCTCGAGCACCTGCCCGCGGAGCCCGGCACAGACCCGCTCCCGGAGCGGATCCGTGGCCTTCAGACCACACACCTTGTCGATGATTCGGGGGAGCACGTGCTCGCCGTAGACGCCCATCATCACCACCTCCCATCGGTCCAACGGACCGGACTCCGAGCGTACACCTGCGGCTCGCCCGCTGCCGGAGGTCGGGCCGGGTCAGCGAGCGGACAGGGCCTCGAGGGCTTGGGAGGCGAGGCGTTCGGTGCCGACCTTGAACGCGTTCATCGTCTCCTCGTCGATCTCCTGGTCTCCCATCGCACCGTGGAGGTACCGGGCGTACACACCTTCGGAGATCACCGCCAGGCGCCACGACGAGAAGGCGACGTAGTAGCCGATGTTCGACAGGTCCCGTCCCGTCCGTGCGGCGTATCGATCAAGCAGTTCCTGGTAGGTGGGGAAGCCGTCGATGCCGGTCGGATCGTTCGGGCGCGACTGCGCCTCGCCCGGGTCGGCCCAGTAGACGCCGAGATAGCCGACATCGGCCAGCGGATCGCCGAGCGTGCACAGCTCCCAGTCGAGTACCGCCTTCACCGATCCGGTGTCGATGTCGACGAGCGCGTTGCCGAAACGGAAGTCGCCATGGGCGATCGACACGCCGTCCTGCGTCGGCAGGTCGGCGGCCAGGCGTCGGCCGACCTCGTCGATCGCCGGCAGCTCACGGGTCTTCGACTTCTCCCACTGCGTCGTCCATCGCCGCACCTGCCGTTCGACGTACCCCTCACGCTTGGCGAGATCGCCGAGTCCGATCTCGTCGATGTCGACGTCGTGCAGGTCGGCCATCACGTCGATCAGATGCTCCCCGGCCCGTCGACGGTTCTCGATCGACATCGGCGCCGCCTTCTCGGCGCTGTCGAGCACGACACCGTCGACATACGACATCACATAGAACGGAGACCCGTTGACCTCGTCGTCGGTGCACACACCCAACGTGCGCGGCACCGGCACGTTGGTCTGGCCGACGGCCGAGATGATCCTGTGCTCGCGCACCATGTCGTGCGCCGAGGCGAGCACGTTGCCGGTCGGTGGGCGGCGCAGCACGAACGCCGTTCCGGCCGAGTCGGTCACCCGGAAGGTGAGGTTGGATCGGCCGCCGGTGATCTGGTCGAACTCGTACGGCCCGGTGATGCTGTCGACGTGCCGGTTCAACCAGTCGGTGACTCGTTCGACGTCGATCCCGGTGATGCTCATCCGGTCGAAGCTAGACGCTCAGCACTCCCGCAACCATGGTCGGCTCGGACCCGGTCCTGTTCTTCAACCGGTGCCGGGCCCCCGACGAGGTGCGGGGCGACGACGTCGGGTCAGCCCGGGCGGCCGACGCCGGAGACCTTGCCCCAGTTGA
>NZ_BAOL01000093.1 GCF_000350145.1 Ilumatobacter nonamiensis YM16-303
CATCGGGTGTCTGACACCGGATGGTCCGGATGGTCGTGGGGTCAGAGGCGGCGGAGTTCGACGCGGTCGACGCGGTGGTCCTTGCGTTTGCGGACGATCAGCGATGCGCGGTCGCGCGTCGGCGCGATGTTCTCGCGCAGGTTCAAGCCGTTGATCTGGCGCCAGATTCCTCGTGCCGTGTCGACCGCCTCGTCGTCGGTGAGTTCCGCGTAGTTGCGGAAGAAGCTGTCGGGATCCTGGAACACGGACTCGCGCAGCGTCAGGAACCGTTCCACGTACCACTGCTCGATGTCGGCTTCCGCGGCGTCGATGTAGATCGAGAAGTCGAAGTAGTCGCTCACGAACTCCGTCTTCGACTCGCCGCTCTGGAGCACGTTCAGCCCCTCGAGGATCACGACGTCGGGTTGCTCGATGACGACGTGCTCGTCGTCCACGATGTCGTACACGACGTGGCTGTACACCGGTGCGTCGACTCGCGATCGCCCGCTCTTGATCTCGCGCAACACCCGCACGAGTTCGCGCGTGTCGTACGACTCGGGAAAACCCTTGCGGTGCATGATGCCGCGTTCCTCGAGGACGTGGTTCGGATGCAGGAATCCGTCGGTGGTGATCAAGTCGACCTTGGGGTGGTCGGGCCATTGGGCAAGCAGTGCCTGCAGGATGCGGGCGAACGTGCTCTTCCCGACAGCGACCGAGCCGGCGATCCCGATGATGTAGGGGACCTTCGGCTCCCGGGCCCCGAGGAACGTCGCGGTGACCTTGTGGAGATTCTGCGTCGCGCTGACGTACAGGTTCAGCAATCGGCTGAGCGGAAGGTAGACGGCGGCGACCTCGTCGAGGTCGATCCGTTCATTGATGCCCCGCAATCGCTCGAGATCCGGTTCACGCAAGGTGAGCGGTGTCGCGGCGCGCAGCTCGGCCCATTCGTCACGATCGAACGACAGACGGCGTGAACTCGCGTCGAACTCGGACACCGAGATGGAGAGCGGTGAGGCATCGGCCACCGCGAGGACTGTAGACGGCGGTGGCCGAGTCGTAGCCTTCCGGAGATGGGCGACGCCGGGAACGAGCGCAAACAGCGCGGTGCCTGGTTCACCCCGGAGCACCTCGTGGACGCGGTCGTCACCGCCGTCATCGACGAGATGTTCGTCGGTGCCAGGCACCAACGTGCCTTGTCGATTCTCGATCCGGCGTGTGGCGACGGACGGTTCCTGACGGCGGCGGTCGATGCGGTGCGGGCGGCCGGAGGCGATGCGACGGCGGTCGGGGTGGACATCGATGCCGAGACGGTGCGGATGGCGCCGTCCGCTCCAGGTGTCGAGATCGTGTGTGCCGACGCGTTGACGTCGACGTGGCTCGCCGAGCAGGCGGGAACGTTCGACCTGGTCATCGGCAATCCGCCGTTTCTGTCGCAGATGGCCAGTTCCACGACGCGGGGTGGTGCGAGCACACGCGGCGGTGGACCGTACGCCGACGCGGCGGTCGAATTCCTCGCGCTCGCCGCCGACATGGTCGATCCTGACGGCGGTCGTGTCGCGTTCGTGCTCCCGCAGTCGATCCTGTCCGCACGAGACGCCGGAGCGGTTCGCGATCGAATCGACCGACGCGCGGACATGATCTGGTCGACCTGGACGGGAGAACGCGACTTCGACGCCGAGGTCGTCACCTGTGCCCTTGCGTTCGAGTTCTCGTGTGCGGGCGCGGAGCGGGTGTCGCCAACGGGGTCGCGGTGGTCCCACGTCGTCACGGGACGTACGGGTGTCCCGCCCATGCCCACGGTCTTCGACACGAGTGATCCGGCACGAGGACGGCTCGGCGACCGGGCGCGCCTCAACGCCAACTTCCGCGACGAGTACTACGGCATGATCCCTGCCGTCGGCGATCACGAGACCGGCCCGCCGCTGATCACCAGTGGCCTGATCGACCCCGGCCGGTGCTGGTGGGGTGAGCGGTCGGTGCGTTTCGCGAAGCGGCGCTTCATCGCGCCGCGCATCGATCTCGCGGCCCTCGATCCGAGAATGTCGGCATGGGCCGACAAGCGGCTGGTCCCCAAGGTGCTCATCGCGAATCAGACGCCGATCGTCGAAGCGGTGTGCGACCCGTCGGGGGACTGGTTGCCGGGAGTTCCGGTCGTCGCCGCCTATCCCTTGGCCGAGGCCGCTGCGGCGACCGACGCGGTCGTGACGGAATCGGCCTGGGAGATCGCCACGGTGCTCGTCGCACCGTCGGTGTCGGTGTGGGCATGGCACCAGCGCGGAGGAACCGGGTTGTCGTCGAACGCGATCCGCCTCGGACCGACGATGCTCGCCGAACTTCCCTGGCCGACCGGGCGACTCGATGGAGCGGTGGCGGCACTTCGGGCCGGCGACGTCGTCGAATCCGGGCGACTCGTCGATCGTGCCTACGGCCTCGACGAGTCGGAGTGCGCGGAGGTCTTCGCCTGGTGGTCGCCGATCTTCGAGCGAATCGCGGCACGGGCGAACTGACCCACGCCGCTGGACCTCCGGGCGACCGTCTCGACCTGAGACGAACGTCTCGCCGAACATCGACGCGGTGTCATGAGAAGTCTCGGCGGTGCTGCCACAATGCATCCTCGTGAGCACCACCCGGCGGACCACTTCGACGCGACCGTGGATCGCTGGTGTGGCCACCGTCGTGTTGGCCATCGGTGTCGCATCGTGTGGCGGCGGTGGCAGCGAACTGTCCGAGCTCGCGCAGCGCGGCAAGAACACGGCGAACTCCAATGGCTGCGCTTCGTGCCATGGCTCGAACGGCCAGGGCGGCGTCGGGCCGACGTGGGTCGATCTCGCCGGGAGCGAGGTCGTGCTGAAGGTCCCCGAGGACGAGGGTGGCGGCACGCGCACGGTGACCGCCGACGACGAGTACCTGCTCCGAGCGATCCTCGAACCGGCCGTGGAAGAAGTCGACGGGTACACCGTCAAGATGCCGACGAACGGACTGAGCGAGGCCGAAGCCGACGACGTGATCGCCTACATCAAGGAACTGACCAGCGACGGCTGACCGCGTCGGCCGAGTCAGCGGTTCCAGGGGGCGAACGGGCTCGCTGCACCCTCGCCGCCGGTGAGCACCTCGGGCTCGCCCTCGGTGACGAGGAGCGTGTGCTCGAACTGGGCGGTCCGCTTGCCGTCGGAGGTGACCGCGGTCCAGTCGTCGTCCCAGATCTTGTAGTTGATGGAGCCGAGGGTGATCATCGGCTCGACCGTGAACGTCATCCCGGGGCGCATGATCACGCTGGACCGGCTGTCGTAGTAGTGCAGCACCTGGATGTCGGTGTGGAACTGCTCGCCGATGCCGTGACCGACGAACGCGCGCACCACCCCGTACTTGTACTTCTTGGCGTGATCCTCGATCGCCCGGCCGATGTCGGACAACGGTTGCCCGGCCTTGGCGGCCTCGATGCCGAGCCACATGCACTCCTCGGTGACCTGCACCAGCTGACGGCTCTCGGGATCGACCTCACCGACGAAGAACGTGGCGTTCGTGTCGCCGTGCACGCCACCGATCCAACCGGTGACGTCGATGTTGCAGATGTCGCCTTCGATCAGCGGACGCGAGTCGGGGATGCCGTGGCAGATCACCTCGTTGATCGAGGTGCAGCAGGCTTTCGGATAGCCGTGGTAGTTGATCGTCGACGGGTACGCACCGAGCTCGATGAAGCGCTCGTGAACGAAGGTGTCGATCTCCTCGGTCGTGACACCGGGCGCGACCATCGCTCCGGCCTCGCGCAGCACCGTCGAGGCGACCTTGCCGCTGTGGCGCATCGCCTCGATGATCTCGGGGGACTTGATCCGATCCTCCTCCCACGGCTCGTACTCGCCGGTGTCGGCGTACGGGGGCCGAGCGATGTGATCCGGGACCAGTCGCATGGGCGACACCTCACCCTGGAGCACGCGACCTTCGAGCTTCTTGTGGCATCGCTTGTACTTGCGCCCGCTCCCGCACCAGCAGGGCTCGTTGGCCTGGGGGAGGGTGGTCGGAGCCGTCGCGATGCTCATGTGTCGAGGATAGGGCGTTCGCGACGCGACCGGGAGTGCGCCGCGGTGCTCAGGCCGTCGGCAGTGACCAGAGCAGGTTCTCGAGGAGCAGGCGCTCGTTCGGATTGCGCTCCAGTGAGTCCAGTGCGTCGTGGATCCGGCGAACCGCGCTTGCGGCCGCGTCGATGCTGGGTGCGGTGCCCGCCGTCAGGGTGTCCCGGTAGGTCGCCGCCATCGTCGCGAGACCGGCTCGGAGTTCGTCGGTTCGCTGGCGGCGGATCTCGCGCTTGTGCCGGTCCTCGAGTTGCTTCTTGCCGCTCCCGCGCTCGCCGAACTCCTTGATCCGAGCGGTCAGTTCGTCCGCCTCGGTCTCCTGTCGTGCCGCCAGCGGTTCTCCTGCCTCGTCGATCAGCGCCAGCAACTCCGCGGCCAGTCGCATCGCCACGGCGCCCGACCCGTCGATCGTCGTCGGAGCGGCGAGGAACGCGGCACGGCGTGCGGCGAGGCCCGGGTCGGTGGCGAGCAACCGGGCCCGATCGAGGTCCCCGAGAGCTGCCTTCGATGCTGCCTGCGCCTCGACGGGGCCGACGCCTTCGGTCAGGAGTCGCGCGGCGATCACGCCGTCGGCGATCGACCGGAAATCGATCCTGGCGCAGCGCGACGAGATCGTGATCAGTTCGTGCGGAACGAAATCCGCACAGATGACGAACATCGTCGACTCCGGCGGCTCTTCGATCGTCTTCAGCATCAGTGCTGCGCCCTCGGGACGAAGGAGGTGGAACTCGTCGAGGATCAACACCTTGCGGGCGCTCTCAGTCGGAGCGAGCGACGACACGCGGACGATCTCGCGCGCCTGCTCGGCGGAGATCGAGGCACCGGCTCGCTGGACTTCGCGGACATCGGGATGCTCGCCACGCAGTGCCAGGCGCGCATCGCGCTGGTCGGGGTCGTCACCGCCGCTGATCACGCGTGCGGCGAAAGCGCGAGCAGCCTGGAACTTGGTCGAGCCGGGGGGGCCGACGAAGAGGTACGCGTGGACGGGTCCGACGTCGGCGGCCGATGCGAGCTGCTCGATCGCGAATGCCTGTCCGACCACGTCGTCCCACACGGAACTCATCCCACGCCTCGCACGGTGAGTGCCGCTTCGATCTGCGCGGCGACCTCGTCGATCGAACCGACTGCGGCGACGGTCACCCACTGGTCGGGGTCGGCCGCCGCCATCGTGCGGAAGCCATCGATCACCCGGTTGTGGAACTCGCGTCCGGCGGCCTCGAAGCGGTCGAGGTGGCGACGCGCCATCCTTTCGGCGATGACGTCGTCGGGGGTGTCGATGAACACCACGAGATCGGGCCACAATCCATCGGTCGCCCAGTCGTTGACGTCGCGGAGCATCCCGACGTCCAGCTGGCGTCCGTAGCCCTGGTACGCGAGCGTCGAGTACACGGACCGGTCGCTGACGACGCTGCGCCCGGCGGTGAGCGCGGGACGCACGACCTGATCGATGTGCTGGGCGCGGTCGGCGGCTGCGATGAGTGCTTCGGCGCGCGTGGACATGTCCGCGATCGACGTGTCGTGGAGGATCGACCGCAGGCGGGCACCGATGTCGGTTCCCCCGGTCTCGCGGGTGAGCAACGCGTGCGTGCGTGTCGCCAGTCGCTCCGCCTGGGTCGACTTGCCGCAACCCTCGGCACCCTCGAACGCGATGTAGGTCGGACCCGGCGTCACGGCCAGCACGGTACCAATCGGCCGGGGATCAGTCGTTGAGATCGGTGATCTCGACGGCGGCCTTCTCGGTCGTCGCGCTCTTGGTGACGCTCTTCTTCTTGGCCGCAGCCTTCTTCTTGCCGGCGGCCTTCTTCTTCGCCGCGCTCTTCTTCCCGGCGGCTTTCTTCTTGGCCGCGGCCTTCTTCTTCGTCGCCTTGGCCTTCTTGCCGGGTGTGCCGCCCTTGGCGATGATGGCTTCGCGCCGGATCGCCAGCAGCTCGAAGGCACGTTCGGGGGTGATCTCCTCGATCCGGTCGCCCTTGCCGAGCGATGCGTTGGTCTCGCCGTCGGTGACGTAGACGCCGAAACGGCCGTCCTTGGCGGTGACGTTCTTCTCGCTGACGGGGTCGGCGCCGAACTCCTTGAGCGGACCCTTTGCTGCCATGTTGCGGCCACCGCGCTTGTACACCTTCGGCTCGCTGTAGATCTTCAACGCCTCTTCGAGCGTGATCTCGAAGATCCGATCTTCCGAGTCGATGTTGCGGTAGTCCTTCTCCTTCTGCACGTACGGCCCGTACCGGCCGTTGTTCGCGTAGATCGGAACGCCGTCCTCCGGGTCGTCGCCGACGTGGCGGGGGAGCGACAGCAGCTTCTCGGCCTCGTCCATCGTGATCTTCTCGAACACCATCGTCTGGAACAGCGACGACATCTTCGGCTTCTCCATGCCGGGAGGAGGATTGTCGTGGTCACCCCACTGGACGTAGGGGCCGTAGCGGCCGTTCTTGGCGAACACGGGCAGGCCGTCGATCTCGCCGATCGGATCGTCGCCCTTCGGTGCCGCGAGCAGTTCGACCGCCTTGGCGACGTCGAGTTCGTCGGGCGGCAGGTTGTCGGGCAGGCCCGCGGTGTCGTCACCACGCTTCACGTAGGGGCCGTAGCGGCCGGGTTTGACGACGATCAGGTCGCCGTTCTCGTCGGTGCCGAGCGGGAACGTGTTGATCTCGGCCGCGTCGATCTCGTCGAGGTTCTCCTCGACCAGGCGCTTGAGGCCGAGCATCGCATCGTCGCCGGCGCCGGCCTCGGCGGTGATCGACGGGACGTCGTAGTCGTCGGTCTCGCCGAAGTAGAAGCGGGTGAGCCACTGGGCCTTCTGGCGGTCGCCGCGCTCGATCGCATCGAGGTCCTCGTCGATCGACGCCGTGAACTCGTAGTCGACCAGTGCGTCGAAGTGTTCCTCGAGCAGGCGGACGACGGCGAACGCGGTCCAGGTGGGGACGAGGGCTTGGCCCTTCTTCCACACGTAGCCGCGGTCCTGGACCGTCTGGATGATGGATGCCCACGTGGACGGTCGGCCGATCTCGAGTTCTTCGAGCTTCTTGACCAGTGACGCCTCGGTGTAGCGCGCCGGCGGCGTGGTCGTGTGACCGACCGGTTCGATCGAGTCGGTCGGGACCGTGTCGCCGACGGTCAGCGGCGGGAGCAACGCTTCGGAATCGGCGGCATCGTCGCCGCGCTCTTCCTTCGAGGCGACGTAGACGGCTCGGTAGCCGGGGAACGTGATCGTGGTGCCCGACGCCGCGAACTCGCACTCCACGATCTCGCCGGTGGTGCGGTCGGTCGCCGGAGCGCCCAGGCGCACGCTGACGGTCACACCGGTCGCGTCGGCCATCTGCGAGGCGAGGGTGCGCTGCCAGATCAGGCGGTACAGCGCCATCTCCTGGCTGTTCAGTTCGGTGGAGACACTGTCCGGCGAACGGAACGGTGTCGTCGGGCGGATCGCCTCGTGGGCTTCCTGCGCGCTCTTCGACTTCGTCTTGTACTGCTTCGGACCCGCGTTGAGGTACTTCGAGCCGTACTCGCTCGTGATCGCCGAGCGGGTCGCGTTCATCGCCTCGTCGGACAGGATCACGTTGTCGGTACGCATGTAGGTGATGAAGCCCCGCTCGTACAGTCCCTGAGCGACACGCATCACCTGCGACGAGGAGAGGCGCAGCTTGCGGCCACCCTCCTGCTGGAGCGTCGACGTCATGAACGGTGCCTTCGGCGACGACTTGTAGGGCTTCTCCTCGACGGAGCGAACCGTGAAGGTCGACTCGTGGAGGCTCTCGGCCAAGCCGCGTGCACGCTGCTCGTCGAGCGCGATGATGTCCTTCTTGACGGCGCCGGTGTTGTCGAAGTCCTTGCCGGTGGCGATCCGGTCGCCGGCGATCGAGATCAGTTTCGCGTCGAACGCCGGAGCGGTCGCGGTGACGACGTCGATGTCCCAGTAGTCGGCGGTGACATAGGCGATGCGTTCCCGTTCGCGCTGCACGATCAGCCGCACGGTCGGCGACTGGACCCGACCCGCCGACAGGCCGCGGTTGACGCGTCGCCACAGGACGGGACTGACCTCGTAGCCGTACAGGCGGTCGAGGATGCGCCGCGTCTCGGCCGCGTCGACCATTCCGTAGTCGATGCCGCGCGGGTTCGCGACCGCATGGTCGATCGCCGACTTGGTGATCTCGTGGAACACCATCCGCTTGACCGGGACCTTCGGCTTCAGGTACTCGACCAAGTGCCACGAGATCGCTTCGCCCTCGCGGTCTTCGTCCGTCGCGAGGTAGAGCTCGGAGGCTTCCTTCAGCGCAGCCTTGAGTTCCTTGACGACCGTCTTGCCCCGTTCGGTCAGCTCGTAGGTGGGTTTGAACCCGTTGTCGACGTCGATGTTCAGGCCCTTCGACGGGAGGTCCGACACGTGGCCGACAGAGGCGCGCACGTCGTAATCGCTGCCGAGAAGCTTCGACAGGGTCTTCGCCTTTGCGGGGGATTCGACGACGACGAGTGGCTTGGACATCAGTGCCTTTCGCTACGAGATCTGGAAGCGGTTGTCAAGCCGCAGGGTGGTGATGTGGAGGGGATGTTGCGTGGAGTTCATCCGAGGGTCTGCCGCAGAGTGTGCCGAGAAATCGGGGATTCCGGCAATCGACGCTGTTCGGCGGAGCCTCCGCGAGACCTCGCGACGGCATCGGTTCTACAGTGAACGAGGTGGCCCACGACGGTGTCGCTCCGGATCCGGAGGACGACGACAGCCCGTGGCGCGCCGACGCCGAGGTCAGCTTCGTCCACCCACCACGGCGGTCGTTCGTCGATCGGGGAGAGCGGGGCGAAGACGGCACACGGTCGGAACCCGCGTCGCCGGGAGGACCTCGGTCGACGACGCGTCGCATCGGCGTCGCTCTGGGTGGACTCGCGGCGCTCGTGATCGGTGGAGCAGCGGTGATGTGGACTGCGCGATCGGATCCTCCGATCGGCGCTGTCGAGGTCGATGCGCAGGTCGACGACGCGGACGATTCGGCCGGATCGGCGAGTGATCTCGGCGGCGATGTGACCAGCAGGCCCGATGACGTGCCGGGATTCGCGCCGATCGCCTGTGCGTCACCACGGCTTCCGATGTCGATCGAGCCGCTCTGGAGCGAGGAGTTGGCCGACGTCCGCAGCGTCGTTGCGCCGATCACCGTCAGTCCCGAGTCGGTCGTCACCTTCGTCCGGCACGATCGACCGGCCGCTGACGGGTCGCTCCCGATCTCCGTGGTCGCGCTGGACCTCGACGACGGAGGGGAACGATGGCGTGCAGAGATGCGGTCGCCGACGGGACGACACGAGGTCGTCGGGATCGTCGACCGCACCGTGATCGTGCGGAGCGCATCGGGTCCCGACACAGGGTTCCGACGCCTGTTCGGCTTCGACGAGGACTCCGGCGAGCTGCTCTGGGATCGTGGATTCCGCGGCGACTGGACGGCGCGCCTCGATGCAACCACGGGTCTCGTGTACGTGGGCGTCCGGCGGCCGGCGGCGACCACCACGACAGAAAGTGAAGTGGAGGTCGTGAACGCTCAGGACGGCGACCGGGTCCACATCGCCGCTGGAGCGATCGTCGGCATCGATCCGGACGGCCGGCTGATCACACGCCAGGGCGACAACGTGCTCGCGACGTCTCCCGCTGACCGCGACCTGCTCGGCGTCGTGGTGCCGTCCGACTCGCCCTTCGCCGCGCTCGGAACGGGCGTCGTCGTCGCGCCCGGAAACGCCACGGACATCAGCGTGTACTCGGGAACGGATGAGCCGCGAACCGTCCCGCTCACGGGTTCGCCCGGAATCGATCCACCGGGATTCGTCGTGGGCCTGGAACCTCTCGGAGAAGCGTCGCTCATCGTGACCGGCGGTGGTTCGGTCCACGGCGCCGAGATCGTCGACGACACCGTGGAGATCCGATGGCGCGTGTCCGGAATCGTGCTGGAGAGTGTCGTGAGCGATCGGGGACGCTCCCTGCTCGTGGCGACGGAGGGCGGCGCGAAGCAACGCGTGATCGACAGCTCGACGGGGAGCACCCTCGTCGACCTCGACCTGCGTCCGGGGTCGCAGGAGACCCTGACGATGGCGTCGAACGGCGTCGTGGTGCAGGACATCATCGATGGCGATCTGTCGCGGGTGGCGTTCGATCTCGACGGTCGCGAACTCTGGTCGCTGCCGGGAAGCGGTCCCGTCGCGATCGGTCGTGGTGTGGTGGCCACCGTGCAGAAGTCGGATGACGTGACCCGAGTGTCCGCCTGGGGAGACGCAAGCGGTCCGTCGCTGGCGGACGGGTGTCGAGCCGAGCCGCAGGCGGGTGCGGACGATCCGGAACCCGTGGCTGTCGGCGCGTCGAGCGCAGATCGATGAGTACGGTCGGCGCGGTGAACGATGTGGACGATGGACGCGACCGGCTCGGCTGGTCCGCGTCGTTCGAGCAGGCGTGGACGGATCTCGGGCGCCCGGGTGAACCGGCCCGCGTGACCCGACTCGACCGCGGGTGGAGCACGGCCGCCCGATCACTGAACCAAGTGGTCGGGCGTGAGGAGCCGGTACGCCTGCGCAACATCGGTGCCGACGTCGCCGTCGGTGACTGGATCGTGCCGAGCGACGACGGCGAGCGGGTGGAGCACGTGCTCGATCGCACCTCGGCGTTCACCCGCCGCGCGTCGTTCGACGGAATGCGCGCGGTGGCGCACACGCTCGCGGCGAACATCGACGTCGTCTTCCTGATCCACGCTTTGGGAGCACCGCCGAGCCCGCGTCGACTCGAACGCGAGTTGGTGCTGGCGTTCGACTCGGGTGCCGAGCCGATCGTGGTGCTCACCAAGACCGATCTCGTCGACGATCCGGAGCCGACCCGGCTCGCGCTGGCCGCGGTGGCCTTGGGTGTTCCCGTGTTGTTGGCGAGTGGGATCACCGGCGAGGGGGTCGACGCGCTGCGTGCCGCGGCCAGTGGAAACCGGACGCTCGCGTTCCTCGGTGCGAGTGGCGTCGGGAAGTCGACGCTCGTGAACGCGCTCGTCGGAGACGCGGTGCAGGCGACCTCGGAGGTGCGCGAGGGCGATCAGCGGGGACGGCACACGACGGTCGTCGCGTCGCTCGTGCCGATGCCGGACGAGGGTTGGATGATCGACACCCCGGGCGTGCGTGCCGTGAGCTTGTGGTTGTCGGGCGACGGGATCGAGCGGGCGTTCGCGGACGTCTTCGACCTGATGGACCACTGTCGATTCCGCGACTGCAAGCACGATCGCGAGCCCGGATGTGCGGTACAGCAGGCGATCGCCGACGGTGATCTGGATCCGGTGCGGTTGTCGGCGCTCGAAGCGCTGATCGTCGAGGAGTCGGCGTTGGAGGAGGAGCAGCGGGCGCGGGAGAAGGCGGCCGATCGTCGATCGAAGGATCAGCGGCGTCCCGAGGTGGCCGAGTTCGACGGAATGAGGGAGTGAGCGATGACGACCCGCGGTGAGGAGGAGCTCGAGGCGGCAGGTGGCCGAGGAGCGATCGCATCCAATGGCAAGCCGGTCGAGTCGGTGTGGGATTTCCCGCGGCCACCACGGGTCGAGCGTGTCGACTGGAGGATTCGCGTCGTGCACGCCGGCGTCACGGTGGTCGACGCGTCCCACGCCATGCGGGTGCTGGAGACGAGCCAGGCGCCTGCGTACTACGTCGCTGCGGACTTCGTCGACATCGATCGCCTCGCCGAGACGACACGCCGGTCGATGTGTGAATGGAAGGGGTCGGCGACCTATGCCGACGTGCTGGTCGACGAGCACCGTGCGAACGAGGCCTGTTGGACGTACCGGACACCGACGCCGAGGTTTGCGGAGATCCGTGACCACTGGGCGTTCTACGCGCAGTCGCTCGACGAATGCTGGGTCGACGACGAACGCGTCGATCCGAACGACGGCTCGTTCTACGGAGGCTGGATCACCGCCAACGTGACCGGTCCGTTCAAGGGTGCGACCGGCACACTCAGCTGGTGAACGCGACGGCGGTCACCTCATCCGATCACGCGCCGAGGACCCATCGGCTGCCCTCGTCGTCGTCGGTACGGAACCAGTAGTCGTTCCGGATGACGGCGCTGATCGGGAGCGGGCCGTAGATGTGGGGGAACACCTCGTCCATGCCCGGTGCCGGGGGTTCCCACCGGATCTCGTGGGGGATCTTGTCCGGATCGATCCGCAGCAGGACCAGTTGATCGACGTCGGCATAGAAACGGTTCGCCGTTGCCTCGGTCTGCGCGAGCGTCGACGCGTGGATGAAGCCTTCCTCGTCGAGGGTGCGTCCGCGAGTGGACATCGTGTACTCCCCGGACTGGAACGCAGCGGCCCAGTCCTCGGGGAGGGCCAGGTGGAAGATCGGCTCGGCGCTCATCAGTCGGCGACGTCCACCTTGGCGATCACCTTCGTCGGCGTGACGCGCACGATCATCTCGGGTGGAACGGCGTTGCGCCGTCCGTACTGCTCGGCCAAGTCGTCACCCATGTAGCGACCCGCGATGCGCGTGGCCCATGCCAGCAGGTCGTCGGGGTCCGTCGAGGTGGAGGTCGTGCCGTTGATCGTGACGAAGGAGAACGGCGGTCGATCGTCGTCGATGCACAGGCTGACCCGTCCATCGCGCAGGATCGACTTTCCCTTCACCGTGTCGGCCGACGTCATGAACACGATCTGAGCGTCGTCTCCTTCACCGTCGACGTCGACCCACACCGGTGCGACCTGCGGGGACCCGTCGGCGCGGATGATCGCCAGCTTCGCGGTTCGGGCCGGAAGCTCGGAGATGAACGACTGCCACCAGCCGTCCGGTGCCTGGTTGTACGCCATGCCTGTGGCCAACCGACGACCGTCCGATTCTGTTCCCACGCGGACGATCACAGGTCGCCGACGTCGAGTCGGTCCCGCACCACCGCGGCACGCGAGCGGACCGCGTCGAGGTCCGACAGTTGCTCGGCTGCCCGCACCTGTCGGGCGATGCGCGGATTGCTCACCAGACGATCATGGTGGCGGTCGAGAAAGTCCCAGTACAGCGTGGTGAACGGGCAGGCGTCGTCACCGACTCGCTGCGTGCGGTCGAAACGGCAGTCACCGCAATAGTCGCTCATCGTGTCGATGTAGTTCCCTCCAGCTGCGTAGGGCTTGGTCGCCATCCGCCCACCGTCGGCCCATTGGCTCATCCCGATCACGTTGGGCAGCATCACCCACTCCGCTCCGTCGATGAACGTCGACCACATCCACGTCGTCATCGCCCACGGATCCACGCCGTGCAGCATGGCGAGGTTGCCGAGCACCATGAGGCGTTGGATGTGATGGTTGTACGCCTTGGAGTGCAACGTCGACAGACAGTGGTCGACACAGTTCATCTCCGTCGACGCCGCTCCGCTGAACACGGGCGGAAGCGCTCGGTCGGCTCCGAGGACGTTGGCGGACCGGTACTCCGGCATCCAGAGCCAGTACACGCCCCACACGTATTCGCGCCATCCGATCACTTGACGGATGAACCCTTCGGCGGAGTTGAGCGGGACGCGACCGTCGTCGTACGCGTCCTGGACCGCGTCGCAGACTTCGCCCGGGAGCAGCAGGCCGATGTTCATGTACGGCGAGAGCGTCGAGTGCGCGAGGTGCCACGAACGCCGGACCATTGCATCCTCGTGAGGACCGAACCGAGGGAGCACCTCGTCGACGAAGTGGCGAAGTCGGCTCAGCGCCGCGCGTCGGGTCGTGGCCCAGGTTCCGTCGGGTGCGGTTCCCCAGAGCTCCCCACCGTTGTCGAACGCGACGTCGTCGAGGTCGGCGAGTACCTCCCGGTCGAGCTCGTCGAGCCGCGATGTCTGGGGCGCAGCCCACGGATCGGACTCATCGCCGGGAGGAGGTTCCCGATTCTCGTCGTCGAAGTTCCAGCGCCCACCGACCGGTTCTCCGTCCTGGTCCATGAGGTATCCGAGCCGTTTTCGTTGCCAGCGATAGAAGTCCTCCATCCTCAGCCTGTTTCGGCCGTCGGCCCAGTCGGCGAAGTCCTGGTAGTGACACAAGAACTGATTCGAACGAACGGTGGTGACGCCGAGGTCACGGAACAACTCGAGTCCGTCCCAACTCGCTGGTTCGGTGGCGATCACCTCGTCGGGCTCGAACTCGTCGACGTGCTCCCGGAAGCCGTCGGCCAGGGAACGGGAGCGGCGGTGATCCACCTCGAAACCGGCGGCGGACAGTTCGTCGGCGAATCGTCGCATCGAGGCGATGACGAAGTGTGCCCGTTGGACGTGCCAACGCTTCGACGTGACCTTCGCGGTGCTCTCGATGATCAGGACACGATCGGTGGTCGGGTCGGCATCGGCGAGCGCACCGAGGTGGCGATTGAGCTGATCGCCGAGAACCCACACCGTGTTCACCGCACGATGATCGCGGTGTTCGACCGGACGCGCCCAACGCAGCGGTCGATCCGATTGATCCGATCACGGGGGTTCGAGGGCCATCGTCGCGGTCGCCGAATGCGTGACGGGGCCGATGGCTGCACCGATGATCGCGATGTCGGTCGGGTCGACGTAGGTGACCGTGACGCTCACCGTCGCCGCTTCGACCGAGACGGACACGTCCATCGGCAGAGCGACCGCCCGACGGGCCGCGCTCGTCGCGGCCCCGCCCGACTGAGCCGAGACGGCCGCCGCTCGTGCACCTTCGCGCGCCGCGAGTTCGACGGCGACTTCGTTGCGGATGGTCACGCCGACCTGCGCGATCGCGAGCATCGCGATGACGACCAGCGGCAAGGCGACGGCGAATTCGACCGCCGCTTGCCCGCGATCGCGAGGTCGGCGTGAGATCGGCACGTTCAGACCTTGTCGGTCACCGAGTCGATCACCCGGTTGAAGAGGCGGCTGATCTTCGCGGCGCCACCACCTGCTGTCGCCCAGGCGACGACGAGGAGGGCAACCAGTGCGGCCGCGAGGAGGACCAGCGCGTACTCGGTCGTTGCCTGGCCACGGTCGTCGTCACGCCGTTCGATCAGATGTGTCACCGCGTGTGTGAGACACCGCTCGATGTCGAGTCCGGTGCGATGGATGGTGATGGCAAGCATCAACAGAGGTGTGGTGTCGAGCATGGGGTCTCCGATTCTCGAAATGGTGTGCGAGCAGGACCTGGTGGTCGAGGTGGGACCGAGAGCCGGTCGATCAGAGATCGCTCGTGTTGAGCGACGTCATCGCCGCGAGGACGGCAGGAACGATCGCCAGCAGGACGAACGAGGGGAGCGTGCAGCACACGAGTGGGAACGCCATGCGGACCGGGAGCTTGCGCGCCTCGGCTTCGGCCTGCCGGCGGCGACGCTCGCGGACGTCGATCGCCAGTTGTTCGAGCGCGTGCCCGATCGGTGTGCCGTAGCGTTCGGACATCGCCAGCGTGTCGGCAACGACGGCGGCACTCGGACCGAGCAGTTCCGTGAGTGCATCGAGTGCCTCGGCGAGCGGAGCCCCGTGCGCAACACGCCGTCGTACCTCGTGCAGAGCGGGCCGGACCGGAACCGGACCCCGATCACTCAGGATCACGATCGCCTGATGTGGGGTCATTCCCGCGTGGACCACGAGGATCAACATGTCGATGGCGTCGGGGACGGACGCTTCGATGTGCCGCCGGTCGGCGCGGGCCGCCAGGACACGGCGGAGCGACGGCCAGCCGAGCCCGGCGACTCCGAGCGCGAGCGCAGCCATCGGCCCGGCCACGACGATCGCGGCCAGCGCCGCAGCGACCAGCAGGAATGAGCGTCCGCGTCGCGCTGTCCTGGGGCGCTCCGACGGCTCGTCGCGTTCGGCCGCACTCCATGGTTCGACCACGCGCCCGGATGCGCTCGCGAGTGACCCGACCGACGTAGCGACGATCACCGCGGCCAACACCGAGACGATCACGGTGGCCCCGATGTTGCTCTGGGCGCGGTCGGGGCGGGCGCTCCGGCGATCCGACGCATCCACCAGGCGCCGACGGTGTTCAGCACCAGTCCGATGCCGACGACCGTGGCACCACTGGCCGAGGTCACGGTCGCACGAACGTCGCCGTCGGTCGCGAGGAGCAGCGCGAGCATGGCGAGCGGAACGACCGTGAGCACGCGCGCAGACATCCGTGCCTGGGCGCTGTTCGCGCCTCGTTCGAGTCGATCGGATGCCCGTTGACGCATCGCGACGCCGAACCGGTCGATCGGCTCGGCCGTGTTGCCGCCGAGCGCCGCGGTTGCGGAGAGCACGGCCGCGAAGGTGTGGAGCGCGTCGATGCCGGATGCGGGGTCACGCTCCAAGTCGACCGACCAGTCGTCGCATGCGGCGCTCACGGTCGATCCGCGTTCGAGTCGGTGCCGGAGGAACGCCGTGTGCTGGGCGACGGCCGCGTCGTCGGGCACCGTGCCGGCGATGACCGATCGGAGGGTCGATCCGTGTCGCAGCCCGCGGGCGAGCTCGTCGCACCACGCGGCGACACCGGCGGGTTCGAGGTGATGTCGTCGGTGGAGCGCGTCCCAGGGCCGGCCCGACCCGTTCCGAGGTCGAAACCGCCGCTCGGACCTCTGGCGATCCGACGGGGCGCGGCGGGTCGGCCGGCACCCGGTCGTCGTCGAGAGCACGAGCGCCGTGACGACCGCCGCAGTGACCGGGACCACGATCATCGACGCGTCCGATTCGGTCGTGCGGCGACGACGAGATCTCCCCCGCTCGAACACGCGAGCGAGCGAACGGTCGGTGCGCCGAGCCGGCCGTCGAGGCTCGGTGGATCGACCTCGCAGATCTCGAGGATCCGTCGGGAGCGTCCCTGCCGGCCGACGTGCACGACGATGTCGATCGACCGAGCGAGTTGCTGGCGCACTGCCGACAACGGCCACTGTGGCGCGGCCTGCAGCACGAGTGATTCGAGGCGCAGCAGCGCGTCGAGTGGACCGTTGGCATGGCACGTCGAGAACGACCCGTCGTGCCCGGTGTTCATCGCCTGCACGAGTGCCAGGCATTCGTCGGAGCGGACCTCTCCGACGACGAGCCGGTCAGGTCGGAGGCGGAGCGCCGTCCGCACCAGGTCGGTCAACGAGACCGGGCGGACACCTTCGGCTGTGGCCGGTCGCGCCTCGAGGCGCACGACGTGGGGAGCGCGGCACGGCAGCTCGGTCGTGTCCTCCAGAACGATCAAGCGCTCGATGTCGTCGACCGCGTCGAGCATGGCGGCCAACAGGGAGGTCTTGCCCGACGACGTGGCGCCGCACACGACCACGTTGAGGCGGTCGGCAACGATGGCACGGATCAGTTCCTCGCCGGACTCACCCGTGAAGTCAGCGATCGATCGCACGTCTTCCGAGAACCGACGGATCGACAGCGACGCACCGCCCACCGCCACGGGTGGAACCACGGCGCACACGCGGGCCCCGTTGGACAGGCGGGCATCGACGATCGGTGTCGTTCGATCGACCCGTCGTCCGATCGGCGCCAGGATGCGCTCGATCACCTGCTCGACCGTGGTCCCGTGGAGGACGCCCGCCGTCTCGACGCGACCGTCCCGATCGACCCAGATCTGATCGCCGGTCACCAGGACCTCGTCGATGTCCGGATCGTCGACGAGACGGTCGAGTTCACCGAGCCCGCGCATCTGGGCGGTGGCGTCGATCCGGAGTTGCCGTCGTTGGTCGGTCGTGGTGAGTGGTGCGAGCCGGCGCACCGCGCGGTCGACGAGGTCGTCGAGGTCACCGGTTTCGTCGCGGATCGATCGACAGACCGCATCGACGAGTCCGTCGGGTGTCATGCCGCGACACCGACGAGTGCGCGATGGAGCGACCGGGGCAGACGACCGCCGAGCAGCAGTCCGGTGTCGACCTGGCGGGCGATTCGGATGTCCCACTCGACGGTCGCGATGACCGGAGCTCCCACCGAGGTCTCGATGTCGCGTGCCTTGAGCGATCGGCCGGGTTCCGCGACCAGCACGACGCCGGTCGGCCGAACGGTGAGGTGGAACGCGCGCCGGAGCGAGAGGTAGCAGGCCCGCGTGACCAACCAGCGTTGTGGGCACTGTTCGGTGAACGAGGTCGGGAGGTCGCGCGTGCCGGCATCGACGACGACGGAGCCTCCCGTGTCGTTCGCCCACTCGGTGAAGAAGTCGACGAGTTCGTCCCAACGTTCGGTGCGGTCGGTGGGCGGAGCCCCCGGGCTCGCGGGTTCGCGAGCGGGCAGCAGCGCGCAGTTCGGCGTGACCTCGATGAGGAGATCCTCGAGGTGGGCGGGCGGCGCCTCACTGGCCAGCCATTCGACGACGCCCGGACGGCTGGTTTGATCGATTCCGAGGGCGTTCGGGACGTCACCGTCGAGATCGACGAGGAGCGTGGGACCCGGTGAGTTGATCGCACGTGCACATGCGACGACCGTGGTACCGCTGCCGCCCTTGACGGCGTGGCAGAGCGTGATCATGATTCCCCCAAGTGGGACGGGCCGGCGGACCGGCCGTGGACTCGGGAGGGAGTCGGTGAGCTGAAGGTACCGGTGGTCGTCGACCACTGCAACCACGCGCCACGCAACCGTTAGGGTGACGTCGCGCTACCGGGAGGTGTCCGAGTACCTGGTGGGCTCCGCCGCCTTCAAAGCGGTCGGGATGGGCGATCCCCATCCGGCGGGTTCGATTCCCGTCCACCTCCGCTGACAGGTCCACGGCTTTCCATGGACGTCGATCATCCGTCGCTGCGGCGCAGGATCGACGCGAGGATGGCTCGGGCCGGCGGCCAGGGTTCGCTGTCCATCGCCGCGACGCGATCGAGCAACACCCGCGCCGAATCGGGGATCACCGGTGGCTCGGTCGGTGTGGCGTCGGCTTCGGGCGTGGCGAACACGAAACACGACATCGTGTGGTCGCCCGGTTCGAACTCCCCGGTGAGCATCGGGACCTGTCCGGCCGGGAAGTACAGGTTGGCGTTGACGGGAAGCGACTTGATCGATCCGGTGCGATTGCCATCGTCGTCGACGATCGCCGAGCAACCGGCGGATCCGCTGAGCACGCCCGGCTCGTCGGTCGACGTGGCGCGGCTCGCGAAACCGGTGCTCGCCGACGGAAGGGCGAAGCCGCCCTCGTCGACCGTGATCGCGCGTTCGGTCCGGATGCGGTGGATCCGCCCGTGCCAGGGTGTGCCCGCGCACACCACGGTGTCGACGCGGACGTCGTCGAACGGGAACCAGATGCTCCATGTCATGCCGTCCTCGACCCCGCCCTCGCGAGGCTGACCGCGAGTGCGCCGGACCTCTCCAGCGGTCACGGTGATCGTCGAGTCGGTCGCCGGACCGCCGAACGCGGCCTCGACGTCTCCGCTGAAAGCGAACGCCGTCGAGTACGCGAGCTTGTCGTACTTGGCGGCGCCCTGCTCGACGAACGGGATCGGCAACGCCCGCCGCCCGACGAAACCGACGCTCTGTCGAGCGTCCCGCGCCAGGACCCATCCGGCGTCGTCGATCGTGACGGGCCCGTCGACCTCGGGGAGGAGCAACTCCTCCGACGTCCAGAACGGGTGGTCGTCCGGCGCGGCGAGGGCACCGAACGCCTTCATGCACCAGTACGGCGATCCCGCAGAGTTGTACGACTCGGCGAGACGCCGGTTGTCGTAGGAGAACCCGACCGACAACACACCGTCGCGGTCGCTGATCGGTCGCTCGGCCCACCATCGCAGGTGACGCATCGAGATCCCCTTCGCCACCCCCCAGTCGACGCCGTCCACGTCCGCCCAGGCCATGGCGCCCCAGAAGCTGGCCATCGCGAACCGGTAGGTGAGGCTCCGGCCGTAGGGGATGGAGGCGCCGTCGGACGCGAACCAGTGGACGAAGTCGTGGCCGAACGCGCTGGCCCGTTCCGCGTATCTCGCTGCGACGCGGTCATCACCGAGGCCGAGCCGGTTGGCTGCCACGTACAGGAGGCCGTACGTGTGGAACGCGAACGGGATGTAGTAGTCGACGTTGCCCGTGCGTCCGTCCTGGTACCAGTGGTCGCCGCGGCGGTAGGTCTCGATTCGTTCGAGCGATTGGTCGAGCCGTGCGTGATCGACGGGGCGTCCGACTCGCTCGAGTCCGAGCGACACCAGCACTCGGAAGTACTGCCAGTTGTTGTCGACCGGCTCGAACTCGTCGATGCCGTGCAACCAATCGGTGACGCGATCCTTGGCAGCAGCCGAGAGTGGCTCCCAGATCTGATCCGGGCAGAAGGCCATCGCGAGGCCGATCGCCGCCTGTTCGACCATCCGCTGATCGGGGCTCGATTCGACCGCCCCCCAGTAGTCGACGGACGCGGGATCGGTTCCGGCGTCGAGACCCGACAGGTAGCGGTCCCAGTGTTCGAAACCTCCGCCACCGACCGTGAGCGGGACGATGCCGTACAGCGGTCTCGCGTAGCCCTCCAACTCGGCGACGCGCTCGGGAAACACCGCACCGAAGCTTCCGAGACGCACCCGCGCGCCCGAGTCACTGGTGTGGGGCAGCAGCGGTGCGTGGAGGTCGCGGACGGCGCGCTGGAGATCGGCGCGTGTGGTGAGGGGCCCCGCGGTGAGCGGATTGGCTCGGGTCGGGGAGGCGGTGGTCACGCGATTCGTTCGAGGTCGGACTCGACGACCGGGCAGAGTGCGGGTTGGCCGGCGACGAAACGCTCGATCTCGGTGACGGCGGCTGCACCGAGACGGGGGAGTTCGTTGCCCAGCGAGCCGGCGACGTGCGGTGTCAGGACGACGTTGGGAAGCGAGTACAACGGTGAATCGGCCGGCAGCGGCTCCGGTTCGGTCGTGTCGATGAACAGGTTGAGTCGTCCTGATTCGGCCTCGGCGGTCATCGCGTCGGTGTCGATGATCGCACCGCGCGCGGTGTTGATGATCCACGTGCCGTCGCGCATCAGAACGAGCTGTTCGGCGCCGATCATGCGCTCGGTGGACGGCAGGAGGGGTGCATGGACGCTGACGATGTCGCATCGTTCGCACAGCTCGTCGAGCGTCGCCAACTCCGCACCCAGCGCTGCGGCGTCGTCGTCTGCAAGGTACGGATCGTGGATGACGACGCGGCAATCGAAGTGGACGAGACCTTCGGCCACCATGCGACCGACCCGCGATGCACCGACGAGCCCGATCGTTCGGCCGCAATTGCCCATGTTCGCGTTGCGGTCGAGGAGACCGGGGAGTGCGGCCATCGCTCCACCCTGGTTCGCCCGGTGCTGGTCGCGGATCGCGAACACGTTCTTGCCGGCCATGATGATCGCGGCGATCGTGAACTCGGCGACCGGGACGGCGTTGGCATCGGCGGCGGACGTGACGGCGACCCCGGCCGCGTACAGCGACGGAGTCACCATCGACTTCACGGTGCCGGCGGCGTGTGCGACGAGACGCAGGTTCGGGAAACGAGCGAGAACCTGGTCGTCGAGCGGGGGGCAACCCCATCCGGTGAGCAGGATCGTGACGTCGGCAGCTGCGTCGTCCGGGATCTCGTCGGGACTGCCGAACGAGTCGTCGCCGACCAGCTCACCCGCTGCGGCGAGGCGTGCCCGGTCAGAGGGCGCCAGGACGTTGTCGGCCACGCCGGGGAACATGACCATGGCGATCGTGTGTGTACTCAGGGTCTGCCCTTTCGGCGGTGCATGCACGAGCTGCATGCGCTTGCAGGACGCGGGACATTGTCATAGCTTCCCTCGTTCGTCAAGACCGCTGAGAGCGCAGGAGAGTACGTGCGACGATTGATCGGGAAGCATTTCGCCAGCGCGGGGATCCGATGATCGAGAACGTACAGAGCGGGCTCTGCTCGGTCACCTTCCGCGGACTCGATCCAGCGGCGATCATCGACCTCGCCGTCGGGGCCGGCCTGCAGGGGATCGAGTGGGGAGCCGACGGCCACGTCCCGGTCGGAGACGTACCTCGGGCACGCGAGGTCGCCGCACGATGCGCCGATGCCGGAATCGAGTGCCCGTCGTACGGCACCTACCTCGGGGCGGACCAGGGGTCCGGGTCGACGGCCGACGCGTGCGCGACGGCGTCGGCGTTGGGGGCGGACAACCTCCGCGTGTGGACGCCGCTCGGGACCGACCACACCGCCGACCCCGAGACGCGTGGGGAGATCGTGCGCGAGCTGTCCACGACGTCCGCGATCGCCGTCGATCACGGCCTGACCGTCGGCGTCGAGTTCCACGGTTGGACGCTCACGCACACAGCCGAGTCGACGTTGCAGTTGATCGACGAGGTCGGTGCTCCGAACTTCTACACGTACTGGCAGCCGGTCTACTGGGACGAGACGATCAACGACGATCCCGTTGCACAGGTTGCCGAGTTCGACGCCGTGAGCGAACACCTCGCCCATCTCCACGTGTACTGGTGGAGGGGCCTCACTCGTCACCCGCTGGTCGACGGTGAGGCCACCTGGAGTGAGGTGCTGCCGCGTGCTCGCGGCACCAGCCGGTGGGAGAAACCCCGCTACGCGTTCCTCGAGTTCCTGCCCGATGACGAACCGTCGCTCCTCGCCCGCGAAGCGGCCACCCTCACGAAATGGATCGCGTGAGGAGATCCAGTGACGATTCTCAGCCGCTGCGTGCCGCGGTCCACTCGTCGTAGGTGACGATCGGGAGGCCGTCGTCGCGCCAGCCGTGGAAGCCGGTTTCGATGTGCGAGGCGCTCGCGAGTCCCATGTCGTTCAACGTCTTCACGGACAAACTTGTCCGTCCACCGGATGCTCAATAGAAGATGAACTCACGGTCCTCGGCGAACACGGGCTTGTGGTACGGCGACTCGGGGTCGACCCAGAACTCGAGCATCCCGCGCGGTGCGTGATGCGCTCCGGGGACGACGCCTTCACGCTGGAGTTCGCGCACGTCGCGGATGTCGACGAGCAACGCGTTCTCGTCGGCGGCGCGGCGCCGGGCCTCGGCAGGCGTGTGGCCTACGATCTCGGCGCGGGCCTCGTCGATCATCTGCTGAACGGACTTGATCATGATGTTCCCCTTCCGGTCAGAGTACGTCGACCGTGCCACCCGAGACGACCGGTCGTCCGATTGGGGACCGCTCGCCGATCGATCACTAGGTTGGAACCATGCCTGCACTCGAATCGACCGTTGACATGTACGACCTGCGGATGTCCGAGGGAGTCCGCCCGCTCTACGAGCAGGTGAAGACCTTCATTCGTGAGGAAGTCGCGCCGATGTCCGAGAAGTTCTTCGCACTCGGCGAAGGCCGGACCGACCGTTGGTCGTACGCCCCGGGCCAACTCGAACTGCTCGAGGAGGTCAAGGACAAGGCGAAGGCGAACGGGCTGTGGAACTTCTTCCTGCCCGACGCCGAGACGGGCGAGGGCCTGTCCAACCTCGACTACGCCTACATCGCGATCGAGTTGGGCAAGAACCCGCTGGCGTCGGAGGCGATGAACTGCGCAGCGCCCGACACCGGCAACATGGAAGTTCTCGAACGGGTCGGGACCGAGGAGCAGAAGAAGCGGTGGCTCGAGCCGTTGCTGCGCGGCGAGATCCGTTCGGCGTACGCGATGACCGAGCCCGACGTCGCGTCGTCCGACGCGAAGAACGTGGCCTGCAAGGCCGAGCGTGACGGCGACGAGTGGCTGATCAACGGCGAGAAGTACTACATCTCCGGTGCGGGCGACCCGCGCTGCAAGATCATGATCACCATGGTCCAGACGTCGGAGGACGGCCCGGCCCATCAGCGTCAGAGCCAGATCCTCGTCCCGATCGACACGCCCGGTGTGGAGATTCTCGGGGCGATGCACGTGTTCGGCAAGGACGATGCCCCGCACGGTCACATGCACATCAAGTTCGACAACGTCCGCGTCCCGTACGAGAACGTGTTGCTCGGCGAGGGCCGCGGGTTCGAGATCAGCCAGGTTCGTCTCGGCCCGGGCCGGATCCATCACTGCATGCGTTCGGTCGGCCAGGCCGAGAAGGCGCTCGAGATGATGGTCTCGCGCGGCCTGACCCGTGAGGGTTTCGGCAAGCCGCTCGCCAAACTCGGCGGCAACACGGAGATGATCGCCAAGGCGCGGATCGAGATCGAGTCGATGCGCCGCATGGTGCTGACGGCGGCGAAGGCGATGGACGAACTCGGCAACGCCGAGGCTCGCGTCTGGGTCAGCGCCGTCAAGGCGATGGTGCCGATCCGGGTGTGCGAGATCATCGACCAGGCGATCCAGATGCACGGTGCGACGGGTGTCTCGCAGTGGACGCCGTTGGCCGACATGTACGCCAGCCAGCGCACGCTGCGTCTCGCCGACGGCCCCGACGAGGTCCACTGGATGGTCGTCGGCCGGTCCGAGGTGAACAAGGGTGAGGAGGCCGCGGCCTCGTACAACCCGAAGGAAGCCTTCCTCGCCGACGACAGCGCGGTCCAGGACGGCGTCTTCTCCGGCCCGGCCTGATTCCACGATCTGCAGGGACCGGTCCGCGTGCGCCGCTGGTACGACCGATGGTCGGCACCTGCGGCCTTCGCGCTGTTCGCGGTTCTTGCCGCAACGTCGTTCGATCCGCCGGCGTCGGGCATCATCGTCGGTCTGTGCCTCGCCGCTGGTTTGTGGTGGTCACCGCTTCGACCGGGTCGCCACGTCGACCAAGCATCCGCGGCGGTTCGCAGCGGCGTGGTGATCTACTGGAAGCCGGGGTGCATGTACTGCGCCAAGCTCCAACGCGCGCTGCCGCGAGCGGCTCGAGAGCAGGTGACGTGGGTGAACATCTGGCGTGACGACGAGGCGGCCGAGTTCGTCATGGATCTCAACGACGGGAACGAGCTGACTCCGACGGTCATCGCAGGAGGACGGCGCGTCGAGCCGGACCCGGGACTGATCGTCGAGCTCGTCGATGCTGGGTGACTTTGACGCCGTCGACACCGCCGGAGTCGTGGTCGACGTCGATCGGCGGGAACCGTCGGCCGGCGTCGGGGTCACGTATCTGACGCTCCGTGCGACGGACCGGCTGGACGGGATCGGAAACGGATGGTTCGCCCAGCCGACCGGAGGCGTGCGCTGGGAGTCGGCCCGGTTCGATGCGGACATCGAGTTCCTCGGATTCGCGTTCACGCAGTTCGCGCTGCCGGTCACCGCGACGTCGATCCTCGATTTCGATTTCACGCCCGCTGCGAGTCTCCAGTCGCCGGCCGTCGTCGCGCCGCTCGTGGCGCGCACCGCCGAGGGTGTCGCGTTGCTGGCGCCGATCGACCGATTCCACGAGCAGATCATCGCGGTGGAGACGGACGCGTTGCGGTGGGGCTGGCACGGAGATCTCGACGAGGTGCCCGCCGGGTTCGCGACGACGCTCGGAGTGTTCGTGGGTGCGTCGCTGTCGGACGTCCTGCATCGCTGGCGTGCCGATCTGGCCGGTGATACCGACATCGACCGTCCGGTCGACAATCCGCTCTCGACGCATCTGTCGTACTGGACCGACAACGGTGCCGCCTACTGGTACCGCACCGAGGCGGATCGGACGATCGCGGAGTCGGTCGTCGACGTGGTGGAACGGTTGCGCTCCGACGACGTTCCGATCCGTGCAGTCGAACTCGACTCGTGGTTCTACCCGCACGACACGCTCCGACCGATCACCGAGATCGGCTACCCCGAGGAGGTCCCTCCGTCCGGCATGTCGACGTGGTCGGCGCGTGCCGACGCGTTCCCCGCGACGACGGGCGACGCGGTACTCGAACTGTCCGACCGACTCGACCGGCCGCCGCTGGTGTTGCACGCACGTCACATCTCGCCGAGCTCGCCGTACGTCACGGGCACCGACGAGTGGTGGGTCGAGGACTTCGGTGCGCAGCCGATCGATCCGGCGTTCTTCCGGCGCTGGTTCGACGACGCGGCGCGCTGGGGAGCGACGGTGATCGAGCAGGACTGGATGCTGATGTACTGGTTCGGCGTCCGCGCGCTGCGCAGCTCACCCGGCCGAGCCGCCGACTGGCAGCGCGCCCTGAACGATCACGCGCGAGCAACCAGCGTCGATCTGCTGTGGTGCATGTCGACCCCGGCCGACATGATGCAAGCGGCTTCGCTCGACCGCGTCGTCGCGCTGCGTACGTGCGACGACTACCGATTCGCCGAGGACCCTGCCTTCCTGTGGACGTGGTTCCTCACCGTCAATCGCCTCGCGAACACGCTCGGTCTGCCCGCGTTCAAGGACTGTTTCTTCTCGAACCCCGACCTGTCGCCGACGGACGATGCGATCGACGGCGATCCCCACGCCGAAGTGGAGGCGCTGCTGTCGGCGCTGTCGGGCGGCCCGGTGGGGATCGGCGATCGCATCGGGCGCACGAACCTCGGAATCGTGATGCGTTGCTGTGACGACGACGGTCGGTTGCGGCGCGTGGACCAGGCGGTCGCCGCCACGGACGACAGCCTGTTCGGCGCTCCTGAGCGTGGCGAGAGGTTGATGTGGGCGACGACGACGGCCACGACGGCCGAAGGCGTGTGGACCTACGTCGTCGCGATCAACACGACCGTCGACACCGCGACCGGCACGGTCGGAGCCGAGGCCCTCCGGGATCGATTCGAACTCGACGGCGAGGAAATCGTGTACGAATGGCGGACCGGCGCCAGCGCGACGCGCACCGCGATCACCGCCGAACTCGTGCCGCGCGACTGGGCACTGTTCGTCGTCTGCCCGACGGCCGTCGACGAGCCGGGCGAGAGCTTCGACCCCACCAAGTACGTGATCGTCGAATCCGGGGCCACCGCATCGAGCTGAAATCGATGGCGGTCGAGCGATGACCGGGTGCGAAGCTCGCTCGATGGAGCGACGCATTCGGCCCTTCGATCACGACCGCGACCTCGATGACGTCGTACGAATCTGGCGCGAGGTGCGATGGATCGAGTCCGGCGCCGAGCACGCGAAGGCGGTCGGTCTGTTCCTCGAGGACGTCGACAGCGAGGTCGGCACGCTCGACGACACACCCGAGTGTCTGGTCGTTCGACGACCTGGCCGGATCACCTACGACACCACCGACCTGCCACTCGTCGCGGTCGCCGCGGTCACGACGTCGCACGTCGGACGCAAGCTGGGGTTCGCGTCGACGATGACGGCGCGCGCCGTTGCCGCCGGAGGGCACGGTGGTGCCGCGGTCGCAGCGCTCGGCATGTTCGAGCAGGGCTTCTACGATCGGTTCGGATTCGCGACCGGCAGCTACGACCATCGCGCGGCGTTCGACCCCCAGACACTGCGGGTCGGTCACATCCCGTACCGGACGCCCGTCCGTCTCGGCCCCGAGGATGCGAGCGACATGGCCGCTGCGCTCCGAAACCGGATGGCCCATCACGGCGCGGTCACCCTCGACGGGGACGCGTGGCAACGCGCGGAGATCTCGTGGATTGAGGATCCGATCGCGCTCGGCTACCGCGATGAGACGGGCGAGCTCACCCACTTCCTCGCCGGCTCACTGAAGGAAGAGCACGGTCCGCTCGACATCTCGATGCTGGCGTACCGAACGATCGAGGAGCTGATGGAGTTGCTCCGGCTGCTGCGCGAGCTCGGTGACCAAGTGCGTTCCGTCGTGATGAACGAACCGCCGATGGTGCAACTCCAGGTGCTGCTCGACACTCCGATGCGACACCGGCCGCAGACCCGACTGCCCGGTAGCGAGAGTTCCTACGTCGCGTGGTGGCAGCTCCGGATCCTCGACCTCGCGGCCTGCGTCGCCGCTCGTCGATGGGAAGGTGAACCGATCGCGTTCGATCTCCGGCTCAGCGATCCGGTCGCCGACCACCTCGATGCGGCCGACCTGGGTGGGTGGACCGGAATCGGTGGTGACTACTCGATTCGGATCGCCGCGGAGTCGACCGTCGACTCCGGCCATCGCGGCGGGCTCCCGGTGGTGGAGTGCGACGTGGGTGCGTTGACCCGCCTGTGGTTCGGGGTGGCGTCGGCGGCTGCGCTGGCCGTCACGCATCGCTTCTCGGCTCCGAGCGATCTGGTCGATCGCCTGGATCACGCGTTCCGTCTTCCCCCGACGGTCCCCGGCATCTACTTCTGACGGATCACACGGCGAGGAGGTCGCGGGCGCCGGTGTCGCTCGACGGGTGGCGCAGCTTGCTCATGGCGCGGGCTTCGATCTGGCGGATCCGCTCGCGGGTGAGGCTGAAGTGGTCGCCGACCTCTTCGAGGGTGCGGGGCTCGCCGCGATCGAGGCCGAAGCGCAGCTTGAGGATCTCGCGTTCGCGCTCGTCGAGCGGGGCCAGCAGCCGGGAGATCTCCTCGGGCAGCAGCGCCGTGGCGGCCACCTCGAACGGCGACTCGGCCGAACGGTCCTCGACCACGTCGCCGAGTTCGGCGTCGCCGTCCTCACGCAGCGGCTCGGACAGCGAGAGGGGTTCGGCGGCGAAGCGCAGCGCCTCGGTCACCTTGTCCTCGGGCATCTCGACTTCCTTCGCCAGCTCGGAGAGCGTGGCGGGACGGCCGTACTTCAGCTCCAGGCGCGAGCGCGCCTTCTGCAGCCGGGCGAGGGTGTCGCCGGCGTGAACGGGAAGGCGGATGGTGCGGCCGGTGTTGGCGATGCCGCGGGTGATCGCCTGGCGGATCCACCACGTGGCG
>NZ_BAOL01000092.1 GCF_000350145.1 Ilumatobacter nonamiensis YM16-303
CTCCGTGCGCGAACTGTTCACGAGAACGGCGGGTCAGGCCGGTGGGTGGTCGATCTTCCAGCAGGAGCGACCGTTCCGTTTTGCCGCGTAGAGCGCTGCGTCCGCACGTCGCATGAGATCACTGTGGTCGACGGCGCGGCCGATCGCTCCACCGACGGTGACCGACACGGCGTAGGTCACGCCATCGAGATGCACAGGGTCAGCTGCGATGGCGGTCACGATCTGCTCCGCCAACTCGTCGAGTTCGGACACCTCGGGAGCCCACACGACCATCTCGTCACCGCCGACCCGCGCAACGAGGTACTCCGGGGCGACCACGGACACGACTCGGCGTGCGGTCACCTCGAGGACACGATCACCGGCGGCGTGACCGTGCACGTCGTTCACCCGTTTGAAGTGATCGAGGTCGACGAACAGCAATCCGACGCGCTGGTCGTCGGCGGTCTCGGCGATCACCTCGGCGAGGCGATGTCGATTCGCCAATCCGGTGAGCGGGTCGTGCGCGGCATTGTGCGTCAACTCGGCTTCGCGGATCTTGCGCTCGCGGATGTCGTGGGCCATGACGACGTGGCGCCATTCCCCGTCGTCGACCGTCGTGCTGACGGTGAGCGCAAGGTCGACGCGCACCCCGTCGAGGTCGGTGAACTCGGTGTCACCGCTCCACGTCCCCTCCTCGACGAGCAGCGCCTCGATCGATGCGAGCCGGTCGAGCAGTCGGGATGAGTACTCGTAGCTCTCGAGGTCGGTGGTGAACGCCGGATCGAGACGACCGAGGAGTGTCGCCGCCGACCGATTGACGTAGGTGAGCCGACGGTTCTCGAACACCAGCACCGCATCGGCGGCTGCCTCGACGATCTCCCCGAGGCGTTGGGTCCGCTGCTCCGACCGACGCAGCTCGTCGATGTCCTCGATGACCCCGACGAATCCGGTGATGTCGCCGTCGTCGTTGCGGAGCACCGACATTCGGGACGAGACCCACCGCGATGATCCATCCACGTGGAGGAGCCGATAGTGGGCCTGGAACGCCCCCGCGGTCACTGCGTCGTTCGCCGCCTCCATGACCGAGACGAGATCGTCGGGATGCACGAGATTGAACATCGGCAGGTCGGGCGTCTGGGCCAGACCGAGCCCCGTCAACTCCTCGTATTTCGGATTGACGTAGGTGACCTCGCCGGACGTCGTCGCCTCCCAGACCGCGACCGCAAGCATGTCGGTCATCGTCCGGAAGCGTGTGTCCTGTGACTCGAGTCGCCGACGCGAGTCGCGCCGCCGGTCGTAGTCGGTGACGACCAGATCGACGGCGACGTCGGGATCGCCGCTCACCGGCAGGGCGACGAACCGAAAGCGATGACGGAGGCCGTTGGGGTCGGGCGCCTCGTAGGTCAGGACCCGTTCGACCCGCTTGCCCGTGCGGCACGCGACCACTGCCGGATGCTCGTCACGCGGAATCGATTCGCATTCGTCGTCGCTCATCGTCCAGCCGTCGGGCAACGGGTGACCGCCCACCAGCGACCCGCTCTCGATCCCGAGTCGCTGCTCGACCTTGAAGCTGTCGACCACTCGGCCGTCGTGCCCGATCAGGATCGTCCCTTCGCGCACCGCCAGTTCGATGTGGCGATACGTCCTGCGGATCGATTCCTCCAGCGGGAAGGCCTCGCCGTCGCTGGCCCCGAGCGACCCCACCTGGGCCGACCGACCGGGGGGAAGCGCAGAATCGTGCACGTCAGGAACCCCGATCGTCCTCGGCAGGACGGTCACTCCTCGGACGGAGCGAAGATGCCGTCCATGAGCTGTTCGAGTTCCTGATCGTGAATCGTCTTCGAGCCCGTCGCCGGACTCCCCGATTCCACGCGGGCAACGTGGCGCAGGTCGTAGCCCTGCTCCTTGACCCGCCAGGTGTGGTGCTCGATGAAGTTCCAGGCGCCCATGTTCTCGGGCTCCTCCTGCAACCACCGCAGTTCTGTCGCGTTCGGGTACTTCCGCAGGATCGCGAGCATCTGTTCGGTCGGCAGCGGGTACAGCTGCTCGACACGCACGATGGCCACCGGCTCCTCGCGCTTGTCGCGCTCGGCCATTGCATCCCACGCGACCTTGCCCGAGCAGAACACGATCCGGGTCACCGACTCCGGATCGAGGTCGGCCGGGTCGTCGATGACCTCCTGGAAGGATCCCTGCGTGAGCTCATCGATCGACGAACGGGTCTGTTTCATCCGCAGACCCTGCTTGGGCGAGAACACGATCAGCGGGGTCTGACGCTCTTGGTGAACCTGGCGCCGGAGCAGGTGGAAGAAGTTCGCAGCGGTCGTCGTGTTGACGATCTGCATGTTGTCCTCGGCCGCGAGTGTGAGGAACCGCTCGATCCGCGCCGAGGAGTGCTCGGGACCCTGTCCCTCGTAGCCGTGCGGCAGGAGCAGCACGACGCCGTTCTGCTGACCCCACTTGTCCTCGGCGGCGACGATGTACTGGTCGATGATGATCTGTGCGCCGTTGATGAAGTCGCCGAACTGCGCTTCCCACACGACCAACGCATCCCGATTCGTGTGGCTGTAGCCGTACTCGAAACCGAGCGCCGCGTACTCCGACAACAGCGAGTCGAACACCCAGAATCGAGCGTCGTCGGCGCCCTCGAGGCTGTCCAGCGGAACGAAGGCCTCGCCGGTCTCGTAGTCGATGAGCGCCGCATGGCGATGGCTGAACGTGCCGCGTCGGGTGTCCTCACCCGAATATCGCACCGAACGGCCCTCGAGCACGAGCGAGCCGATCGCGAGTGCTTCGCCGAGCGCCCAGTCGATGTCACCCGACTCGTACATCTTGGCCCGCTGCTCGAACTGCTTGGCGAGCTTCGGATGAATCGTGAAGCCCTCCGGGTAGTCCGTGAGCTGAGCGAAGATGGAGTCGAGCCGATCGCGGTCGACGCCGGTCGGAACCGGTGGGAGGACGCCGACGGGAGATGGCGGCCGAGGCACGATCATCGAGGCCGGTGCCGAGGAACGCGTCTCGTCGAGGGCCACCTGCAGCTTCGCGTGGAAGTCGGTGAGCGCCTGCTCGGCTTCGTCGATCGTGATGTCGCCACGCTTGACCAGCGATTCGACGTAGAGCTTGCGGACGCTGCGCCGATCGCCGATCGCCTTGTACATCAACGGCTGCGTGTAGCTCGGATCGTCGCCCTCGTTGTGACCATGGCGCCGGTAGCAGACCATGTCGATCACGACGTCCTTGTTGAACGTCTGGCGGTAGTCCCACGCGAGTTGAGCCACCCGCACGCACGCTTCGGGGTCGTCACCGTTGACGTGGAAGATCGGCGCCTGGACGGTCTTTGCGACATCGGAACAGTAGGGCGACGAGCGGGCGTTGCCCGGCGCGGTCGTGAAGCCGATCTGGTTGTTGATGATGAGGTGGATGGTTCCGCCGATGCGGTAGCCACCCGTGTCGCTCATCGCGAGACACTCGGCGACGACGCCCTGACCTGCGAACGCCGCGTCGCCGTGGATCAGCAGCGGCAGGACGGGGAACGAACCCGGTGGATCGATCTGGTCCTGCTTCGCGCGCACCATGCCCATCACGATCGGGTCGACCGTCTCGAGGTGGCTCGGGTTCGCGGCGAGCTCGATCGCGATGTCGGCACCGGCCGGGCTGACGTACTTGCCTTTCGCCCCCAAGTGGTACTTCACGTCGCCGGAACCCTGAACGGACGTGGGATCGAGGTGACCCTCGAACTCCGAGAAGATCGCCTCGTAGCTCTTGCCCATGATGTTCGACAGGACGTTGAGACGACCACGGTGCGCCATGCCCAGGACCGCTGAGTCGAGGCCGTCGTCGGCGGCGTTGCCGAGGATCACGTCGAGGATCGGGACCGCCGACTCGGCACCTTCGATGCCGAATCGCTTCGTGCCGACATACTTGGTGGCGAGGAACTTCTCGAACGACTCGGCGGCGTTCAAGCGCTCGAGGATGCGGCGCTTGTCGTCGATCCCGAACTCCTGTTGCGGGGTCTCGACCCGATCCTGCACCCATTTCTGCTCGTCGGTGCTCTGGATGTGCATGTACTCGACACCGATGGTGCGGCAGTACGCATCACGCAGGACACCCAACAGGTTGCCCAGCTTCAACTTCTCGACGCCACCGACACCGTCGGTGAGGAACTCACGGTCGAGGTCCCAGATCGTCAGACCGTACGTGGCCGGGTCGAGCTCGCGCGGAGTGTGCGGCTCGGTCCACCGCAGCGGGTCGAGGTCGGCGATGCGGTGCCCGCGGACACGGTGGACACGGATCAACTTGGCGACGGCCATCTGCTTGCGCAGCATCGCCTCCTCCTTGTTGATCGGGTTCGTGTCGGGACGCCACTTGACCGCCTCGTAGGGCAGGTCGAGGCTCTGGAAGATCTCGTCGTAGAACTCGTGCTCGCCGAGCAGCAACTCCTTGACCCGCTTGAGGAACAATCCCGATTCGGCGCCCTGGATGATCCGATGGTCGTACGTCGAAGTGATCGTGACGACCTTGCTCAACCCCATCCCGGCGAGACTCGCCGGGTCGGCCCCCTCGAACTCGGCGGGGAAGCTGATCGATCCGACTCCGACGATCAGCCCTTGGCCGGGCATCAGGCGCGGGACCGATTGAACCGTGCCGATCGTGCCGGGGTTCGTGAGCGACACGTTCGCGCCCATGAAGTCGTCGACGGTGAGCTTGTTGTTCTGGACCTTGCGGATCAGTTCGTCGTACGACGCGAGGAACCCGGCGAAGCCGAGCGTGTCGGCGTCGCGAATGATCGGCGTGAGCAAGGTTCGGCTGCCGTCGGACTTCTCGACGTCGACGGCGAGCGCCATGTTCACATGGTCGTGCTGCACGAGCAGCGGCTTGCCGTCGTCGTCGGTCGTGAAGCCGTTCTTCATCGCCGGGACCGAATCGGCGATCGCCCGCACGACGGCCCAACCGATGAGGTGGGTGAAGCTGATCTTGCCCTGCCCCGACCGTGCGCGGAAGCCGTTGATCACCTTGCGGTTGACCTCGAGCAGCTTGGCGGGCACGTTGCGGAAGCTCGTGGCGGTCGGAACGTCGAGGCTCGCCTCCATGTTCCGCACGATCGCCGCGCCGGCACCGCGAATCGGCTTGCCGGGATCGGCCTCGGGCTTCGGTGCGTCCTCGGCCGGCTTGTCCTTCGTCTTCGCCGGCTTGGCGGGCGGAGCCGGCTTCGCGTCCGATTTCGTCGGTGCGTCGGCCGGAGCCGGGGCCGGAAGCTCTCCCGATCCGTCGGAATCGTGGTCCGACGAGCGATGTGCGGCCGCAACCTCACGCACACGAGACGATGAAGCGGCCGCTGCAGCGAGGGACGGCGCGGTGGCCTTGTAGTCGGCGAAGAACTCTTGCCACTGGTCGCCGACCGAGTCCGGGTCGTTCACGAACTGCTCGTACATCTCCTCGACGAGCCAGGAGTTCGCACCGAAGTCCGTCCCTGTTCCTCCGGTCTGGTTTTCAGGCGTTGCCACGACCGACAGGGTAGCCACGCGGTGTCGGTTGACGAGATGGCAAACGCAACAATCTGGCGCCTCGGCCCTCCGTGTGAGCCCGGCATGGAGCCGAGCGGCCCCATCGCGCCGGAAACGGGCGTCCGGTCCGTCGATCGCAACGCATGGTTAGGGTGACGCCGTGACGGATGCCGTGACGAGTGAACCCACCCGCGCCTCCGTCGTCCCATGGAAAGGGTTGATCGTCGGCGCTGCCGCCGGCCTGCTCAGCGGGCTGTTCGGGATCGGTGGGGGGATCGTCATCGTCCCCGCGCTGCTGACGCTGCTGTCGATGGACCGCAGGCTCGCCCATGGAACGTCGCTCGCGGCCACCGTCCCGGTGGCCGCCGCGAGCCTCGTCACGTACGCGGCGGGAGATCACGTCGACTGGACGGTGGCGCTGTTCCTCGCGATCGGCGCGATCGCTGGTGCGGTCGTGGGCACGCAACTGCTCCAGATCATTCCGAAGCGGCCGCTCACCATCATCTTCGTCGTGGTCATCGTGCTCACCGCGGTGCGCCTGCTGATTCCGTCGGACGCGGTCGGTCGAGATCCGCAGACCACGGCCACCGCGCTCCTCCTGATCGCGATCGGGTTCATCACCGGCACTCTGGCCGGGCTCCTCGGAATCGGTGGCGGTGTCGTGTTGGTCCCCGCGATGGTGGTGCTGTTCTCGATGCCGCCCGTGCTCGCGAAGGGAACCTCGGTGGCGGTGATCCTTCCATCCTCGATCGTCGGGACCCTGCGGAACCGGTCCAACCGGAACGTCGACCTGCGCGTCGGCATCGCGGTCGGAGCGTCCGGTGTGATCTTCGCCGTGATCGGCGGTCTGATCGCGCGTTCGCTCAGCGCCACCTTCTCGAACGCGACGTTCGCCGTGCTCCTGGTGATCGTCGCGGCGATCCAGATCCGAACACTGTGGCAGCCCGACGCCACACCGAGCCCGAGTCCGAATCCGTCCGAGGACCGGGCGAACGAGGTCCACTGATCGATGCACGTCGCTGTCGTTCTGGCCCATCCGAATCCCGACGGTTTCGCCCACGAACTCGCCAGCCGCGCGGTAGCCGGGCTGAGTGCGGCCGGCCACGAGGTGGAGCTGGTCGACCTGTACGGGATGGGGTTCCGTGCCGCGATGTCCGCGGAGGAACGGTCGGCCTATCACGGCGAGCGCCCGATCCTCGACCCGGTGGTCCAGCAACAGGTCGACCTCGTCCGGTCCGTCGATGCGCTCGTGTTCGTGTACCCGACGTGGTGGAGCGGCCTGCCGGCGATCCTCAAGGGGTGGCTCGAACGGGTGATGGTGCCCGGTGTCGGATTCCGCTTCGATGAACGATCCGGCAAGGTTCGACCCGGACTGACGAACATCGACCACCTGATCGGGATCTCGACCTACGGGTCTCCGCGCTGGTACGTGCGGGCGATCAACGACAACGGTCGTCGGACCCTGTTGCGGGCGCTCCGCCTGGCGTGCGGTCGCCGCACCTCGTGTCGATGGTTCGGGCTGTACGGGATCGACGCGAGCTCCCCCGAACAGCGCGCAGAGTTCTCTGCACGGGTCGAACGAGAATTGAGCGAGCTGCGATGAGGCGTGATCGGCGTCGGCGCGTCCTCGTGATCCACTGCCACCCCGCGACCGACGCGTTCATCTCGACCGCGCTCGAGCGGGTGACCGCGGGGCTGAAGGAGTCCGGCGCCGACGTGCGGATTCACGATCTGTACCGCGAGGAGTTCGTGCCCGAGTTGTCCGCTGCCGAGCATCGCGCGCATCTCCGACCGGGCGTCGCCGACGACCTCGATGAGCACGCAGAGGATCTGCAATGGTGCGACACGCTCGTCCTCGTCTACCCCACCTGGTGGTCGGGCCAGCCCGCCATGCTCAAAGGGTGGATCGACCGTGTCTGGGCGTCCGGAGTGGCCTGGGAGCTCCCCGACGGAGCGAGCCGCCTCCGGCCGCGGCTCCGCAACGTCCGTCGACTCGTCGTGGTGACCTCGCACGGTTCGTCGAAGCTCGTCAACTCCCTCCAGGGCGAGGGTGGCAAGCGAACCGTCTTTCGCAGCCTGCGCACGATGTGTCATCCGCTGACGCGGACCCACTGGCTCGCGTTCTACGGCATCGACAACGCCTCGTCCGACAGCCGGACCCGTTTCCTCGAGGCGCTTCCGGACCGGATCGCGCGCATCGTCCACTGACCGTCGCACGACGAAACTTCCAGCGGCGAGCGCTGCGCCGTTCGCTACGTTGCGCCGATGACCCGACCCGCCGCGCCTGCGACCGACGGCCCCGCCTCCGCTCGGACCACCCTTCGTCGCGGCGCGAACCGGGCTCAGTACGCCGACGAGCGGATCCGGGCCATCCTGTCGGCGGGCGTCATCGCGCACGTCGGGGTCACCACCGACGACGGGCCGATCGTGCTGCCGATGGCCTACGGCGTGCGGCCATCGAGCCGCGGTGGGCACGAAGTCCTGATCCACGGTGCGCTCGCGAATGCCATGCTGCGCGCCGGACGATCTGTCGATGTGTGCCTGACGGTCACGATCGTCGATGGATTGGTCGTCGCGCGCACACCGTTCCACAACTCGATGAACTACCGGTCGGTCGTGGTGCGCGGGACGGCGACCGCGATCGACGAACCCGAGCAGAAGCTCGCAGCGCTGCGGACCATCAACGACCACATCACGCCCATCTGGGGGACCGCGCGCCCACCGTCGGCCGCCGACCTGAAGAAGACCCTCGTCCTCGCGGTTCCGCTCGACGAGGCATCGGCCAAAGTGCGCTCCGGCGATCCGGTCGACGAGGCCGAGGACCTGGACGGACCACACTGGGCGGGCGTCGTGCCGCTCTCGTCGAGATGGGGTGCTCCGCTCCCGGCGGCGGACCTCCGATCCCGAGCTCCGATTCCATCCGCCGTTGCTCAACTGGACGGCCAGGACGCCCACGCCGAGGCGTAGCGAGGATCCGAGGAAACACATGACCGACGAATCCCGCCACTCGGTTCGGCTCACGATCGTCGCGACGGATCCGCCCGGGACGGCAGGCGACGGCATCCTGTTCGGTCTCCAGCGCGGTCGCGCCGTGGAGGATCCGGTGCCGGCATGCGACACGACCGAATTCCGAACCGCGATCGACGTCGTACGGACCGGCAACTCCGACGTCGATTTCCAGGGCGATCATGTTCACGGTCGGCGCGGTGATCGCTTCATCTACCTCGCCTGGGGAATCCCGGACCAGACCGAGCCGTTCGTCATGTTCGCCAGGGCGAAGATCAAGCTCGACGGCATCGCCCCCGACCTCCTCGATGCCGCGATCGAACACGATCGCGTCCTGGTCGCCGACCTCCGGGCAACCGACGCGAAGGGTCAGCCTGCCAGCGGCACCATCAAGCCGCCCGCCATCGAATGGCGCACGACGACATGAACCGGATCCAGGTCATCTCATCGGAGGAGGCGCGTCGAAATCGTCAGCCGGCGGCGATGGCGACGGCGATGTCCGCCGCGACACCGGCGTTGTTCTCGGCGAGGGCGAGGTTGGCCGGGACGCTGCGACCGTCGGTCGCCTGGCCGATGCGTTCCAACACGAAGGGTGTGACCGCGGCGCCGACGATCCCGTTCGCCGCGCACTCCGCGAGCGCGTCCTCGAGCACCTGATCGAGTTCGTCCGCGTCGAGTTCGTCGGCTTCGGGGATCGGCACGGTGACGAGCAGTCCCGACGATGGACGTGTCAGGTTCGCGAAGGTCCTGGCGACCTCATCGGCAGTCTCGACGCGATGAGGCACCGGCAGACCGGACGACCGTGTGTAGAACGCCGGGAACCAGTCGTGCTGCCATCCGAGGACCGGCACCCCGGCCGTCTCCAGGTACTCGAGCGTCCGCGGGAGATCGAGGAATGCCTTCGCCCCCGCCGACACCGAGACGACCCGGTGGCTCGCGAGCGCGTCGAGATCAGCGGACACGTCGGCGGTCACCTCGGCACCGCGGTGGACGCCGCCCAAGCCTCCCGTCGCGAAGACCGAGATGCCCGCGGCGGCCGAGATCGCCACCGAGGCGGACACCGTCGTCGCTCCGAAGTCCCAGCGCTGCGCAACGGCCACGGGCACGTCGCGTTCGGCCGCCTTGCGTGCGTCGCCGAGAATGAGCGGGTGCTCGGCCGGGTCCAGTCCGACCCGCACCTGTCCGTCGAGCACCGCCGTGACGGCGGGAACTGCTCCCCTGCCGCGGATCGCCGCGATGCACCGATCCAGCGCCTCGCCGTTGGCGGGCGCAGGCAATCCGAGGTTCGAGTAGATCGTCGACTCCATCGCGACGATCGGGCCGCCGGACTCCAAGGCGTCACGGACTTCGTCGGAACAGCGCACGTCGATCATCGAGATCAGCGTACGGCCGGTCACCGCCCGACCGCCGCGAGGAGCGTCGGCGCCCCTCCCCCGCGGGCATTTTCCGACGGCGAACGGTTCAGGACCTCACGAAACGGGTGACGCACTCGACGTGCGGGGTCTGCGGGAACAGATCGAGCACCTCCACGCGTTGGATCGCGTAACCCTCGTCGGCGAGCAGTCGTGCGTCACGGGCCAGCGACACCGGGTCGCAGCTGACCAGTACGACGACCGGCGCTTCGGTCCGTGCGATCGCGGCCACACCGGGCTTCGCGAGGCCGGGACGAGCCGGATCGGCGACCACGACGTCGATCGCCCCGTGCTTCGGGTCCGCGGTCCAGGCGCCGAACTCGCTCCGCACGATCTCGACGCTGCGGTCGTCGTCACCCTCCCGATTCGACAGGTTCTCACGGGCGTCGAAACACGACGACCGGGCGGATTCGACCAAGGTGACGTGTCGGGCGCCGTGCATGGCGGTCGCCGCGAACAGACCGACACCGCCGTACGCATCGACCGCATGCTCCGCATGTGCGAGTTCCGGGGCGGCGCGCTCGACCGCATCGACGAGCAGTTCGGCCGCAGCCGGTCCCGACTGGAAGAACGACGGAGCCGACACCTGCAGGTTGCGCCCGGCGATGCGCTCCGTCAGGAAGGCCCGGTCACCGATGTGGACCTTCGGCGGGAGGCCACTGACCGACTCCCCCGGTGCTGCATTGCTCCGCCGCTTCTCGTTGCGGCGACGGCGGTCCTCGGGTCGGGTCCAGCGGGCGGTGATCCCGTCGGTCGATGCGGACGTCCGCAACGTCAACTCCACGCCGGGCGCAACGTCGATGTTCCGCAGCAGCTTCGACAGGTTCTCGTGGGCGACCTGGCAGTGGTCGATCTGGACGACCTCGTCACTGCGCTCCTCGCGGAACCCGACGCCGCCGCCGGGCATTCCGACCAGCCGAAGCGTGGTGCGATACCCGTACGGTTCGACCGCCGCTCCGGGCTCGATCCAACCGTCGACCTGATCCGCCTCGAAACGGCCGACTCGCCGGAGCGACTCGGCAACGATCTCCAACTTGGCCGCGAACTGGGCCTCGGGAACGAAGTGCATCCAGCCGCAACCGCCGCATCCGGCTCGGCGGTGCGGACATGTGGGCACGACTCGCGCCGGCGACGGTTCGAGGACCTCGGTGACGGTCGATTTCACGAAGTCCTTGCGATCGTTGCGGATGTCGACTTCGACCTCCTCGTCGGGAAGCGCACCGGTGATGAACGCCACCCGCCCGTCCTCGAGGCGCGCCATCGCATCACCCCCGGCCACCATCCGTTCGGCTCGGAGTGTGACCGGTTCCGTCGTCGACATGCCAGCAGCGTACGCACCGTGTCAGACTCTGACGATGAGCACCTCGGACGAGTGGTACTGGGATCTCGACAAGAAGCGCGCCGTGCCGGCGTCGGAACGCGGGGTGAGCGACAACACGCTCGGTCCCTATGCGAGCAAGGCCGAGGCCGAGAACTGGCGGTCGAAGGTCGAGGAGCGCAACGACGCCTGGGACGACGCCGACGAGGAATGGTCGGACTCCAACCCCTCCGATTGACCCGTTCTCGTGATCTGTTCCGGCGCTCCGTGC
>NZ_BAOL01000091.1 GCF_000350145.1 Ilumatobacter nonamiensis YM16-303
CGGCAGGCTCTTGATCCCCGCCACGAGCGGGATCCCGGCCACGTCGAGCGGCACCGGATCGCCGGCGACCTCGATGTCGGGGAGACGCGCGAACAGGTCGCGGAACACGACGGCCAGTTCGCGTCGGGCGAGGTTGGCGCCCAGACAGAAGTGCGGTCCGGGCCCGCCGAAACCGAGGTGCGGGTTCGGGTTGCGCCGAACGTCGAAAACCTCGGGATCCGAGAACACTCCGGGGTCGCGGTTCGCCGCCCCGTAGAGCATCACGACCTTGTCCCCCTCGACGAAGTCGTGCCCCGACATCGTCAGGTCCCGCGTCAGCGTGCGCCGCATGAACGTGACCGGCGCGGAGTACCGCACGATCTCCTCCACCGCACTCGCGGTGACACCATCGACGTCGTTCTGCCAGATCGCGCGCTGCTCGGGGTGCTGCGACAGCAGGTTCATCCCATGGCTGATCGCCGTTCGGGTCGTGTCGTTCCCGGCGACCGCCAGGAGGATGAAGAACGGAGCGACCTCCTCGGGCGCGAGCATCTCGCCGTCGAGGTCATGGTGCACGAGCTTCGAGGTCAGGTCATCGGTCGGGTTCTCGCGCCGCTCCGCGGCGAGCTCGTTCATCAGTTCGGTCAGCTGCATGCCGGCACCGAACATCGCCATCAGCGGATCGCCGTCGCCGATGAACTCCGGATCCCCGCCGCTGAGAATGATGTTCGTCGCGTCGAGAACGGTCTGGAACTCACTCCTCGGGATGCCCATCATGTCGCAGATCACGAGCAGCGGGAACGGTTGCGAGAGCGCCGCGACGAGATCGACCTCGCCCTGCTCGCAGAAGTCGTCGATCACCTCACGCGAGATCGTCTCGACCGATTCCAGCACGTTGGCGAGATCGGTCGGCGTGAAGGTCTTGGCCACGATCGCACGTTGACGTTGGTGACGCGGATTGTCCATGTTGATGAACGATCCAAAGAACTCGAGCGCCTCCGGAGGGAGGTCGGCGATCGAGATCGCGCCCTGCGCGGAGCTGAAGTCCTTGGCGTTCTTGCTGATCGCGACGACCTCCTCGTACCGCGTCGCGACGAAGAACCGTTCGGTCTGCCCGATCAACTCGTTGTGGAACGACACCTCGGAGAACGGGCCGGACTCGCGGATCGCGATCGTCTCGGCCATCCGATCGTCGAGTGGCTGCTTCCAGAAGGACGGTTCGACGAGGCGTTGACTCATGACGCTCGATCGTACGACGGACGGCACCGGAGGACCGCTTCGCCGGCACTCGGGATTCAGCCCACGACGTTCACGTCGCACGCGACGAGCGCAGGCCGGGCCGCCTCGACCGCCGCCTCGGCCGCGGCAGGACCCTCGGCTTGGGCGCCGATGAGCTGTTTGGCGACCGCGGGGTCGAGTTCCTCCTCCAGGCACGAGCGTTGCGCCTCGTCGATCGCGCCGTCCCCGACGCCGACGGCCAGGAAGAAGTCCTTCGAGCACTCCCCCGACAACCCGAGCGCGAGCTCCTCTCCGAACGCTTCGCCGGCCGCGTCCGTCTCTCCGCCGGTGACGAGCGCATCGGCGAGGAGCAGGTTGAAACGGTCACGATCGATCTCGTCGGCCATGCAGTCGAGCGACCCCGCTTCCACGTTCAGGTCAGCGGCCACTCCGGCGACGACCACCGCACCGAAGTCGGCGCACTCACCGAACTGCGTTGCGAGCTGCTCGGTGAAGTCCGGTGCCAAGTCGATGGGGAGGAGGGTCAGCGCGCCGACCCGGGCGAAGTCGTCGGGGCTGACGTCGGCGGATTCCAGTTCGTCGACCCCGACCGACTCGACGGCGGCACGAGCCATGCACTCGGCCTCGTCGTCGGCAATCGGGAACGCTGGATCATCCGTGAGGTCGGCGAGCACGCCGTCGATGTACGCCTGAGCGGCAGTGCTCGGCTCCGCACTCGAATCCGGTGCGGCGCCGGTGTCGTTCGGCACCGCGGAATCGGTGCCCTCCGATTCGGAGTCCGAATCCGAATCGCTCCCCGAACACGCGGCGGAGGCAGCGACGAGGAGAAGGACGACGCAGCAGCGCAACATGAGAACGGACCGATCGGCCGTCGCGAGTGGGACGACCGTGACCGCACGGTAGCGCAGGCGGGTGGGCGGAACCATCGAGCGCGCGGAGCCGCGTAGTGTTGGCGACAAGGCCAGCGATGACAACCGACCGCGACGACACCGACCAACCACTCCGGCTCCGCATCCCCGAGCCCGCGCGCGGTCAGCACGCTCCGGATCGCGTCCGCTACATCAGTGCGGCGGGCGAGATGCAGAAGCCGGCGCTCGACGAGAAGGTGGAGCGCGTCGCGCTCATGCGCAAGCAGCTCGTCCGCGTCCTCGACGACGAGGGACGAGCCGTCGGCGATTGGGCGCCCGACATCTCGGTCGACGAGAAGCGACGCGGGCTCCGCAACATGATGCTCGTCCGCAGCTACGACGCTCGGCTCCTCCGTGCCCACCGCCAGGGCAAGACCTCGTTCTACATGCAGTCGCTCGGCGAGGAGGCGATCGCATGCGGACAGCAGCAGGCCCTGCTCCCCGGCGACATGCACTTCCCGACGTACCGCCAGCAGGGCCTGCTGATCTCGGCCGACTATCCCCTCGTCACGATGATGAACCAGGTGCTCTCGAACGAGCACGACCCGCTCCACGGCCGCCAACTGCCGGTGATGTACTCGTCGAAGGCCCACGGCTTCTTCACGATCTCCGGCAACCTGGCCACCCAGTACATCCAGGCGGTCGGCTGGGCGATGGCGTCGGCGCTGCGCGGCGGGACCGAGATCGCCGCGGCATGGATCGGCGAAGGTGCCACGGCCGAGTCCGACTTCCACGCCGCCCTCGTGTTCGCCTCGACGTACCAGGCGCCGGTCATCTTGAACATCGTCAACAACCACTGGGCGATCTCGACGCCGGAGGACTTCGCTCGCGGCGCATCGGCGACGTTCGCCGACCGGGGCTACGGCTTCAGCATTCCGGCGATCCGCGTCGACGGAAACGACTACCTCGCCGTCTACGCCGCGTCACAGTGGGCGGCCGAACGGGCGCGCAAGAACCTCGGCCCCACGCTGATCGAATGGATCACCCTGCGCGTCGGTGCGCACTCCACCTCCGACGACCCGTCGGTGTATCGGCCACCCGAGGAGACCGAACAGTTCCCGCTCGGCGACCCGATCCAGCGCCTCCGTCAGCACCTCGAGTTCCTCGACGAATGGGACGAGGAGCGCCACGTCGCGCTCCAGGCCGAAGTCGACACACAGGTCAACGAGGCGTTCGCCGAAGCCGACTCGCACGGGTCGGTGAAGACGGGCGACGTCGGAAGTGCCCGCACGATGTTCGACGACGTGTTCGCCGAACTCCCCCGCCACCTGCGCGAACAGCGAGACCGCGTCGAGGAGCTGTCGTGACCGCGATGACGATGATCGAGGCGATCCGTGACGCCCACATGGTCGCCATGGAGAGCGACGACCGCGTCGTCGTGTTCGGTGAGGACGTCGGCTACTTCGGAGGCGTCTTCCGTTGCACCCAGGGCCTCCAGGAACGCTTCGGAGACCACCGCTGTTTCGACTCGCCGATCAGCGAGGCCGGCATCGTCGGCGCCGCGGTCGGGATGGCTGCCTACGGTTTGCGGCCGTGCGTGGAGATCCAGTTCGCCGACTACGTGTATCCCGCGTACGACCAGATCGTGTCCGAAGCGGCCCGCGTGCGGCATCGTTCGGCGGGCGACTTCAGCGCGCCGATCGTCGTCCGCATGCCGACGGGCGGCGGCATCTTCGGCGGGCAGACGCACTCCCAGAGTCCCGAGGCGCTGTTCACCCACGTCTCCGGACTGAAGACGGTCGTGGTGTCGAACCCCCACGACGCGAAGGGCCTGTTGATCGCCGCGATCGAGGACGACGACCCCGTCGTCTTCCTCGAACCGAAGCGGGTCTACAACGGACCGTTCGACGGTCACCACGACCGGCCGATCGTGCCCTGGTCGAAGCATCCGCTCGGCGACGTTCCCGACGGCCACTACTCGATTGAGATCGGCAAGGCGCGTGTTCATCGCGAGGGAAGCGATCTCACGGTGCTCGCCTACGGAACCCTCGTCCACGTCGCGCAGGCAGCGGCCGAGGAGCAGGGAATCGATGCCGAGGTGATCGACCTGCGCACCCTCGTTCCGCTCGATGTCGATGCCATCGTCGAATCGGTCGAGAAGACCGGTCGATGTCTCGTCGTCCACGAAGCCACGCTCACCTCAGGCTTCGGAGCCGAACTGTGTGCCGTGGTGCAGGAACGCTGTCTCTTCCACCTCGAAGCTCCGATCCGACGGGTGTGCGGCTGGGACACGCCGTATCCCCATGCCCACGAATGGTCGTACTTTCCCGGCCCGGACCGCGTGGGCCGAGCGATGCGCGAGTTGTTGTCGACATGAGCGTGTTCGAGATGAAGCTGCCCGACGTGGGCGAGGGCGTCGCCGAGGCCGAGTTGGTCGAGTGGCTGGTCGCGGTCGGAGACACGGTCACGCCCGACACCGTGATCGCCGAGGTGCTGACCGACAAGGCCACGGTCGAGGTTTCGGCACCCGTCGACGGCGAAGTCGTCGCGCTGCACGGCGAGCCCGGCGACGTGCTCGCCGTCGGAAGCGACCTCATCGGCATCGAGACCTCCGCCGACCCCGACGAGATCGAGGCGCTGATCGACGACGAAGCCGATGCCGCCGCGCCGGCGGTCGTTCCCGACGACGACGACGACGACGGCGGCGGCGGCGACCCGACCGAGGAGATGGAACAACCCGTTGCATCGAGCGACACGGTCTCGGCGGACCAGGTGACCGCGGCACCGGCGGTGCGCGCCCGCGCGTCGTCGCTCGACCTCGATCTCGCGACGATCGACGGCACCGGACCGGACGGACGGATCACCCACGCCGACCTGGACCGCCGGCTCACACAGAGTTCTCGTCGCGCATCGGCCCGCCTGGCGCACACATCCGCGACGAGAACGCTGGATTCGGCGCCGGACGAGTCCCACTCCACGCCGGTCCGTGGCGTCCGTCGGCGAATCGCCGAACGACTGTCGACCGCGTGGAGCGAGATCCCCCACATCACGTATGTGGACGATGTCGACGTGACCGAACTCGAGCGGCTGCGGGCGACGCTGAACGACGACGCCGACGACACGCGGCTCACGATCCTCCCGTTCCTCGCGCGCGCGTTGGTGATCGCGCTGCACGAGCAGCCGGCGATCAACGCCCACTACGACGGCGAGTCGGAGACCCTGACCACGTTCGACGCCGTCCACCTCGGCATCGCGACACAGACCGACGACGGACTGAGGGTGCCGGTCGTGCGGCACGCCGAGGGACGCGACGTCTGGGATCTGGCGACCCAGATCGGCCGGGTGAGTTCCGCGGCCCGCGACGGTTCCGCGACGCGCGACGAACTCACCGGATCGACGATCACGATCACGTCGCTCGGCGCGCTCGGCGGGATCGCCACGACGCCGATCATCAACCCGCCCGAGGTCTCGATCATCGGTGTCAACAAGATGGAGACCCGACCGGTCTGGCTGAACGGATCGTTCCAGCCCCGCCAGGTGTTCAATCTCTCATCGAGCTTCGATCACCGGATGGTCGACGGATGGGACGCGGCCACGTTCGTCCAGCGCATCAAGGCGCTCCTGGAAACCCCCGCCCTGCTCTTCGTCGGCTGAGCCCGCCTGGGCTGGTTCAGCCGACCGGGAGCGGCGCGGCCGCGCGTTCCGCGATGTGCGCGGGACGCGGGGTGTCGGTCCCGAACGGTTCGACCAGAGCGTTCGACACCGCGTTGTACACGTAGAAGCCGTTCGTGCGGGCCACCGGTGAGATGTTGTCGGGCGAGCCGTGCATCACGTTGCAGTCGAAGAACGCGACCGACCCCGCAGGGGCGTCGAACTCCACGATGTCGCCCTCGGCGAGCAGTTCCTCGAGTGTGTCGAGGTCGGGGCTGCCGTGTTCCTGACGACGCAGCGAAGTGCGGTAGTTGTCGTCGGGTGTGTGGCCGGCGAACGCGACGTAGCGCAGGTGCGATCCCCGGATCAACAGCAACGGACCGTTCCACGAATGGTTGTCGGTGAGCGCGACCGAGCAGCTGACGGCACGCATCGCGGGCATCCCGTCCTCGACGTGCCACGTCTCGAAGTCGGAGTGCCACGAGAACGACTGCCCGTGCAGAGCCGGTTTGAGGTTCACCCGGCTCTGGTGCACGTACACCTGATCGTTCACGATCTGACGCGCCACTCCGGCCAACCGGTCGTCGGCTGCCAGTGAGCTGAACTGGGAGTCGGTCTTGTGGACCTGGAACAGCGAACGCAACGCACCCGAGTCGGGTTCGAGGATCGATTGTTCGCTCCCGGCGATCTCCGGGTTCGCGCCGAGCGCCTCGACGTCGTCCAGGCACGCTGCGACCGTGTCCTCGTCGAGCCAGTTCTGGAGGATGATGAAGCCGTCGGACTCGAACTGCGCCAGTTGATCCCGCGTGAGCGGTCCCGGCGCATCGACGCCGCCCCAGAGCACCGGCTCCTGACGGTCCAGCATGCGCTGTTCACCGCCCGTGCGGGAGGGATACGGGTCGGTCGTCATGACGGCTCACCTGCCGCGACGGGTTCACCGACCGTCTCCGCATCCGGGGTTTCGCGCAGCAACGGATAGACGCCGTTCTCGTCGTGGACCTCGCGTCCGGTGATCGGTGGGTTGAACACGCAGACGCACCGGAAGTCCTCGATCACCCGGAGTGTGTGGCGGTCGTGCTGGTCGAGGGCGTAGATCGAGCCCGGTCGCAGCTGGTGGGTCTCCCCCGTCGCGGCGTCGGTGATCTCCGCGTGCCCCTCGATGCAGTACACGGCCTCGAGATGGTTCTGATAGTGCATCTCGGTCACGGTGCCCGTGTAGAGCACGGTGTCGTGAACCGAGAAGCCCATCTTGTCCTTGGCGAGGAGCAGTCGTCGCGAGCGCCACGTTTCGGCGCGTACGTCGAGGTCACCGCCTTCGGTGTCGGCAAGGGTGCGGACGATCATGACGAGGTTCCTGCGGTCTGCGAGTCGGCCAGCAGACGCTGTCCGTCTTCCTCGACGGCCTGCTCGACCACGTCGCTGATGATGTCCAGGCCGCGCTGCAGCTCGTCGTCGCTGATCGTGAGCGGCGGCAGCAGCTTGACGACATCGTCGTCGGGTCCGGCGGTCTCCAGCAGGAGGCCACGCTCGAACGCACCGGCGCAGATGCGGGACGCGTCGTCGGCTTCCACGCAACGCACACCCTGGATGAGGCCGCGTCCGCGGTGGTCCTCGAAGAGGCCGGGGTGCTCGTCGACCAACGACGTCAGTGTCTTCTCGATCATCGACGCACGGCGACGCACGTCGAGGGTGAGCGCGTCGTCGCTCCACCACTGCTTCAAGGCAGCGGCAGCGGTGACGAACGCCAGGTTGTTTCCGCGGAACGTTCCGTTGTGCTCGCCCGGGGTGAACACGTCCCAGCGCGGATCGAGCAGCACGATTGCGAACGGAAGCCCGTATGCGCTGAGCGACTTCGACAGGCACACGATGTCGGGCTGGTCGTCCAGATCCATTTCGTCGAACGAGAAGAACGAACCGGTGCGACCGCAGCCGACCTGGATGTCGTCGACGATCAGGAGGACGCCGTGCTGCTTGCAGAGGCGTCCGAGTCGGCGCATCCAGTCCGCGGACGCGACGTTGACTCCACCTTCGGCCTGGACCGTCTCGACGATGACCGCCGCGGGAAGATCGACACCGCTGCCGGCGTCGTTGAGGAACGAGTCGAGCAGGTCGAGCGTGTCGAAGTCGTCGCCGTAGGTGTTCTCGAACGGCATCTTGACGGCGTTCGTCAGCGGCACACCGGCGCCGGCGCGCTTGGTCGAGTTGCCGGTCAACGCGAGCGATCCGAGCGTCATCCCGTGGAACGCGTTCGTGAAGCTGATCACGGTGTCACGGCCGGTGACCTTGCGAGCGAGCTTGATCGCGGCTTCGACCGCGTTGGTGCCGGTCGGCCCCGGGAACATCACCCGGTAGTCGAGATCGCGTGGCTTCAGGATCAGCTCCTCGAGCGTCAGCAGGAACTCCTCCTTGGCGCCCGACGCCATGTCGAGTGAGTGGGTGACGCCGCGGGCCGTGATGTACGCGACCAGTGCGTCGGTCAGCTCTGCGGGGTTGTGCCCGTAGTTGAGCGCACCCGCACCGGCGAAGAAGTCGAGGAACTCACGTCCGTCGCGATCGGTCTGGATCGCGCCCTGCGCGGTCTCGAAGACGGTCGGCCAACCGCGGCAGTAGGAGCGCACCTCCGATTCGAGACGTTCGAACGTGGAGAGGTCGTCGGCGGATGCCGTGGGATTCGTCGTGATCTCAGAGGTTGTCATGGTGGTGTTTCCTTTCATTCGCCTCGGCGTCGAGGTCGATGGGGAGCGTGAGGACGCGTTGGTGCGTCCGGCGAGTGGGTGAACAGACGCACCGGATGGCGGTGGTCGATCGTGGTGGAGTACGCGACTGACCGGACGGTCAGAAGGGACCGATGCGGAAGCGAACTTCCGGGTCGTGGGTGCCGGGGAAGTCGGCGGCGTCGAAGAGCTCTTCTTCGACGCATTCGGTGCGGCGTGACTCCGCGAACGCACGGAACAGTCCTTCCGACGCGTCGTTGCCCGGCGTCACGCTGGCTTCGAGGTAGCGCAAGCGCGGGATCGCCGGTCGATCGGCCAGCCCGTCGAGCAGCCGAGCGCCGAGGCCGAGGCCACGCCGTTCGGACGACACGGCGATCTGCCAGATGAACAGCGTGGACGGGTCGTCGGGCAATCGGAATCCGGTGACGAAACCGGCGATGTCGCCGTCGTCGTCGACCGCGACCGCACAGGTGCTGGCGTGGTACTCGACCAGCATGAGGTAGCTGTAGGGAGAGTTGGAATCGACTGCACCCTCCGCCAAGTGCCACATCTTGCTGGCATCTTCGCGAGTTGGGGTGCGCACCGTGATGCGCGTCGAATCGGACTGAGTGGATGAAGAAACTGGGATCACCGCCGGGGGGTTGGCTCGATTCCGACCATACCGAAACACTCCCGACACACAACAACGCGGACGAATCGTTGCCCGACGTTCATCCTCGGGCCACTGCCATGACAGGCCCGGACGGATGTCGTTACAGATGTCACTGTCCGGACATGGCGCGCTCGATCCGACGGATCGCTGACGTCAGGTGTCGTGGCGTCGACGGGCGGGTTCGAGGCGACGGGCGATGTTGATGAGGTGGATCTGGCTCGTCCCCTCGTAGATCCGCGCCGCGCGGACATCACGGTAGAACCGTTCGATTCCGCTCTCCTTCACGTACCCCTGGCCGCCGAAGATCTGGACGACTCGATCGGCGACGCGCCCGCACATCTCGGTGGCCAGGTACTTGCACATCGACACGGCCATCGTCACGTCGTCGCCGGCGTCGAAGGCACGCGCGGTCTGCAGAACCAGCGCGCGACTCGACTCGATGTCGACCTTGCACTCGGCGAGCATCGCCTGCACGAGTTGGTTGTCACCGATCGGGCGGCCGAACTGCTGGCGCCGACCCGAGTACTCGAGCGCTTCGTCGAGGAGCCGGATCGCCGGCCCGATCGAGAGTGCCGACAGGTTGAGGCGCTGCTTGTTCAGGGCCTTCATCAGGGTGGCGAACCCCACACCCGGCGTGCCACCGATGATCGACGATGCGGGGACGCGGCAGCCGTCGAGCACGATCTCGCCGATCGGCGCTCCCTCCTGGCCCATCTTCGGGGTCGGCTCGCCCGGCTGAAGCCCAGGCGTTCCGCGCTCGATCAGGAATGCCGAGATCCCCCTCGAGCCGCGTTCGTTGTCGTCGGTGCGAGCGAACACGGTGTACAGATCGGCGATCGGCGCCAGGGTGATGTACCGCTTGTGTCCGTCGACGACGTAATCGTCGCCGTCACGGATCGCACGCGTCCGCAGCGCCGTCGCGTCCGAGCCGGCGTGCTCCTCGGTGAGCGCGAGACACCCGAGACGGTCGCCGGCGGCGAGCGACGGGAGGTAGCGGTCCTGTTGTTCTCGGGTGCCGTCGCGGATGATGCACTCCGAACCGATCCCGGCGTTCGTGGCACCCACGACCCGGTAGGCCACCGAGCACTGCGTGAGCTCGATGAACGCGAGCGCGAGTTCCTCACCGGTGAGCCCGCTGCCGCCGAACTCCTCGGGAATGCTCCATCCGAACGTGCCGATGTCGCGCATCGCGTCCATCGCGATGTCGGGGATCTGATCCTCGCGTTCGACGCGGTCCTCGTTGGGGATCGCGATGTCGGTGACGAACGCGCGGGTCGCTTCCAGCAGTTCGTCGAGACGGGCCGGATCGCGGATCACACGGCGAACGTACCGAACCGGTGCCGCTGCCTGCGTGCCGTGCGTTCAGTCGTCGCGACCGCCCGCCACCCAGATGTGGTTGTCGTAGTAGTCCTTCAGACCCGCTTCGATGTCGTCGGCCGGGATGTCGGTGCCGAGGTGGTCCTTCAGGATCGCGGCTCCGGACGGTCGGGACTCGTCGTCGGGCCATGTGTCGGTGTCCCACAGCCCGCTGCGGCGCAACGCAGCCCCGCACTGGATGTAGCACTCCTGCACGGTCACGACGACGGCGGTCTTCGGCAGTCGACCGTCGATCGCGCACGCCTCGAGGATCTGCTGATCCTGGACGAGCGACGCCGATCCCGACAGCCGCAACGTCTCCAGCACACCGGGGACGATGAACAACATGCCGATGTCCGGCTGTTCGACGATGTTGCCGAACGAGTCGAGCCGGTTGTTTCCGGTGAGGTCGCCCCAGGCGAGCCGGTGCTCGTCGAGGACCCGCACGAAGCCGGGAGGGCCTCCACGCGGCGACGCGTCGCCGCGACCGTCCGTCGATGTCGCGAGAACGACGAACGGCGATCGGGCGATGAAGCCCGCGGCACCCTCGTCGATGTGGTCGATCACCTTGTCCAGAACCCCCTGTGCCGGCTCCCGATAGACGGTGCGCAGCTGTGCTCGGTCGGCGATCTGGTTCTCAATGTCCACGTCGGTCATCCTCTCCTCGGGTGCTGGGGCTCGGCGCCCACCGCTCACTCGACGCTACGTCGGCCGGACGGTCGGTGCTCGAATCGTTTCGGTGGTGCCGACCCATCGGCAGCATCAGCGGCTGGCCCGAGGTCGGGTCGACGATCACCCGGCTCTCGAGGCCGAAGACGGTCCGGATCATGTCGACCGTGAGCACCTGGTCGGGCGGGCCCGCAGCGTGGAGCCGACCGTCCGACAGAGCGATCAGATGGTCTGCGTACCGGGCGGCCATGTTCAGGTCGTGGAGCACCATCACGACCGTCGTCCCGCGGACCCGGTTCAGATCGGTGAGCAGGTCCAGGACTTCGACCTGGTGGCTCACGTCGAGGAACGTGGTCGGCTCGTCGAGGAGCAGGAGGTCGGTCTGCTGGGCGAGCGACATGGCGATCCAGACCCGCTGGCGCTGGCCGCCCGAGAGCTCGTCGACCGGCCGGTCCGCCAGGTCGACGGTCTCGGTCGCCTGGAGTGCCGCGGCGACCGCAATGTCGTCGTCCTTGCTCCAGCGGGAGAAGATCGACTGGTGCGGGTGGCGACCCCGCCCGACCAGGTCGGCGACCGTGATCCCTTCCGGCGCGATCGGCGACTGCGGCAACAGTCCGAGTGTGCGCGCCACCTCCTTGGCCGGAAGGCGATGGACCTGCTCACCGTCGAGCAGCACCTGACCGCGCTTCGGTGCCAGCAGCCGGGACATCGACCGCAGGAGGGTCGACTTACCGCAGGCATTGGGGCCGACGATCGCCGTCATCCGGCCGGGTGGAATGACGAGGTCGAGTGACTCGATGACCTCGCGATCGCCGTATCCGAGTTGCAGGTCGACGACCTCGAGCGAGTGAGTGCGCGACTGGGGTGGGGTCACAACGAGCCTCCGGCACGGTTGGTACGGACGATCAGGTAGATGAGATACGGAGCGCCGAGGACGCCGGTGATGACGCCGACCGGGTAGCGGGTATCGAACGCGAACTGGCCGCACAGATCGGCGACCTGGACGAGCAGTGCCCCGACGAGCGCCGACGGGATCAGCAGCGAGCCGGTCGTGCCCACGATGCGCGCGGCGATCGGCCCGGAGAGAAAGGCGACGAAGGCGATCGGGCCGCACGCTGCCGTGGCGAAGGCGATCAAACCGACGGCCGCGACGATGGCGATGATCCGAGTGCGTTCGACCCGCACGCCCAACGCTCCGGCGGTGTCGTCGCCCAGCTGGGTCATCGTGAGGTTGCGCGCCTGGATCAGCAGCACGGGCACGAGCACCGTCATCGCCACGAGCACGGGCACGGTGTCGGACCACGTCGAGCCGTTGAGACTCCCCGCCAGCCATCGCGTGGCCTGTTGCAGATCCCACTCGGCGGCCTGCGACAGCACGTACGCGGTGACGCTGTTGAGCATTGCGGCGATCCCGATTCCGATGAGGATCAGGCGCGTGCCGGCCACCCCGTCCTTGAACGACAGTGTGTACACGAGCAACGCCACGCCGAGTCCGGCAGCGATCGCGAAGATCGACACCTGCGTCTCGCTCAGCGAGAGCATGACGATCGCGAACGCGGCCGCCGCTCCGGCTCCCGACGTGATGCCGATGATGTCCGGGCTGGCCAACGGATTTCGGAGCATCGTCTGGAACGTCACGCCGCCGAAGCCGAAGCACGCTCCCGCCGCGACGGCCAGGACTCCCCGCGGGAGCCGCAGGCGACCAACCGTGAACGTCGCACCGTCGACCTCGTGGCCGAGGATCACCCGGACGACCTCCGAGGGCGAATAGAAGGTGTTGCCGACCATCAGGGTGATCGCGAAGACGACGATGACGCTGACCCCGAGCAGCGCGATCACCACGCGGCGACGGACCGAGCGACGCGCACGGCTCCGCGCCACCGACTCGGCGATCGCGTCGACTCGACGATCGATGCGATCATCGGTCACCGCTTCGAGCACCTCCATGCTCACAGCTCACGCACCTTCTGCCGACGGACGATGTAGATGAACACGGGCGCTCCGAGGAACGCCGTGATGATCCCGACGTCGATCTCCTGCGGACGGGCGATCACGCGACCGACGACGTCACCGGCCGTCAGCAGCGCGGCACCGATCACCGCGGACATCGGCAGCACCCACCGGTGGTCAGCACCGAAGAGCATCCGGCACGCGTGCGGGACCACCAGACCGACGAACGCAATCGGTCCGGCGATGGCCGTCGAGGCACCGCACAGGACGACCGCGCCGAATGCGGCCACCGCGCGGGTGACGGCGACGTTCTGACCGAGGCCCGCCGCGAGCTCGTCGCCGAGGGCCAGCGAGTTGAGGCCGCGAGCCGAGAGCACGCAGATCACGAAGCCGACCGCGAGGAACGGCACCATGTAGCCGAGCTTCTCGTAGGTGGCACCACCGACGCCGCCGATCTGCCACGAGGTGACACCCCCGGCGATGTCGTTGCGCCCCAGGACGACCCCACTCACGAGCGATGCGAACGCCGCAGAGCTCGCCGCCCCCGCGAGCGCGAGTTTCAGCGGCGTGGCGCCACCGCGTCCGAGCGATCCGACCGCGTAGACGAACACGGCGGAGGCGGCCGACCCGGCGATCGCGACCCAGATGAAGCTGGTCGGTGACGTCATCTGGAAGTAGGCGATGCCGATCACGACGGCGAGCGACGCGCCCATGTTGACCCCGAGGATCCCCGGGTCCGCGAGCGGATTGCGGGTGACGCCCTGCATTACCGCGCCGGCCAGTGCAAGGGCGGCACCGACGAGCACGGCGAGCAGTGTGCGCGGGATCCGCTTGCTGACCGCAGCCTCGCCCAACGTGTCCTGGGCACCTCCGAGGGCCGCCCACACCTCCGACCAGCTGACCGCTCGCGAGCCGATCGCGACCGACGCGAGCATCACGACGAGCAGGACTCCGACCGCGACAAGAAGCCAGGCCGCGCGCGCCCGAGCCGGACGCCGCAACACGGCGACGTCCGGCTCGGTCCGGTGGTCGAGAACGGTCACCTGTCCCGGTTCACTCGACCTGGTCGGCGGCCTCGGCGAGCATCGCGACGTAGTCGTCCAGCACCCACGAGAGCGACAAGGGGGTCGGGTTCGCGGCGGTCGCCAACGGGGTACTGCCGTTGAAGAACACGACAGAGCCCCGCTCGAGTGCCGGGATCTTGGAGGCCAACGGGTCGGCCTGCAGGGCGCCGATCAACTCGCCGTTCTCGTCGCCGTAGCCGACGATGATGTCGACCTCGTCGAACACCTGGATCTGCTCGGTGCTCTGCGACATCGAGAACTGGTCGGTGCCCTCGGACGCCTCGGCGACGACGTCGGCGATCTCGAGGCCGAGATCCTCGAAGAACTGCACCCGGGTGTCGAGGCTCGTGTAGAAGCCGACTTCGCTCAGGTCGGTCGGGTCGAGGTGACCGGCGAACATCGCGGACTTCCCCTCGATCTGCGGGTACTCGGCGACCGAGTCCTCGATCTGCTGTTCCAGTTCTGCGATCAGCGCATCGCCCTCCTCGGCCATACCCATCGCTTCACTGTTGAGTTCGATGATCTCGCGCCACGGGGTCGCCCACGCCGCTTCCGGATACGCGACGACCGGGGCGATCTCGCTGAGCGTGTCGAAATCCTCCTGGGTGAGCCCGGAGTACGCCGCGAGGATCACGTCGGGATCGGTGTCGGCCACCGCCTCGAAGTCGATGCCGTCGGTCTCGTCGAACAGGACCGGTGTCTCGGCACCCAGCTCCTCGAGTTCCTCGGTGACCCAGGGCAGTAGTCCGTCGCCGTCGTCGTCACCGAAGTTCGCTGCCGCCATGCCCACCGGCACCACGCCGAGTGCGAGCGGCACTTCGTGGTTGGCCCAGTTCACGGTGGCGACGCGCTCGGGCTGCTCCTCGATGGTCGCCGTTCCGAGCGCCGTCTCGATCGTGATCGGCGTCCACTCAGCGCCGTCGTCGGACGCTGCATCCTCGCTCGTCTCCGACTCCTCGCCGTCGGCCGTGTCGTCCGCGGTCGTGTCGTCGGTCGCGGGGGCGTCGCTGGAAGCCGATTCGGCGACATCGTCACTGGACGCGTCGTCCGAACCGCAGGCGGACACCGCCAGTGCGATCGACGCGGCGGCGGAGACGGCGAGAACTCTTCGGGCTGGGGTCATGGCATTCCTTCGGTTGGGGGGTGAGTACCAGCTACTCGGTCGAGCACGCTCGACACGGAGTATTAGGTCTGCCTAACTCTAGGTGTACCGCACCACACCATCAAATGAGAAACCACCATCGCCATCCGTTCTCGTCGCGGATGCACCCGCATTGCGGGCAGAAACGCGACGAGAACGGTGGGCCGGGGGGATGAGACGCGCCGGGCGGGGGACGCGGCGCGGCGGACGATCGTCAGCGGGGGAGGCCGAGGATGCGTTCGGCGATGATGTTGCGCTGGATCTCGCTGGACCCGCCGGCGATCTTCATCCCGGGGGCATAGAGGAAGCGTTCCGTCCGCTCGTCGAGCAACAGCCCGTTGGCGTCACGCAGCTTGTTCTCGAGGATCTCGGCGTCGAACTCCAACTCGGTGCGCATCAGCTTGGCGGCCGAGGACAGGGCGGGGCCACCGCCGGAGCGCATCAACATCGTCTTCAACGCGTGCCCGCGCACGAGCAGGCGAACCAACTCGTCGCCGAGAACGCGATCGTCGCCCTTCAGTGACGCGAGGTGGGCGAGGCGTCGCTCGAGGCTGATCAGCCCGGCCGTTCCGCTGGAGCCGCGCTCGTCCTGGAGCACCTGCATCGCGACGAGCCAGCCGCCGTATTCCGGTCCGAGCATCGCGTCGGTCGGCATGGGCACGTCGTCGAGGAAGACCTCACAGAACTCCTCGTCACCGGTCATCTGCTTCAGCGGACGCACGTCGACGCCCGGCGCGTGCATGTCGAGCAGGAAGAACGGATGGCGCGGTGCCCCGTCACGTCGGGATCGGTCCGCGCGAGCATGATCCCGAACTCGGCGTGCTGCCCGTTCGAGCACCACACCTTCTGTCCGTTGACGAGGAATCGATCGCCGTTTTCGCAGGGGGTCGACGACGGCTCGGTCCGACCCGATGTCGATCCCCAACAGCGCGCCGTCCTGATCGTGTCGATCCTCCGTGGTCTCGCCTACCAGTGGCTGCTCGAACCTGACGCGGTCGACCTCGTCGCCGCGTACGACGAGATCATCGACCTCGTCGCGACCACGCTCGCCCCCTGAACCCCGCACACCCCCTTCCCGGACCTCGAGTCAGTCGACACGGCCCGACCCCACCCTCCGTTCTCGTCGCGATTCCGCCCGGTTGCCGGGCACGAGCGCGACGAGAACCGATGGTGGGGTCGGGCGAGAACGTCAGGTGCGGAGGAGGCAGGCGGCCAGGTGTGCGCTGTCGTCGGCGACCGGCTTCAACTCGGGTTCGGTGATCTCGCAGCGGCCCTCTTCGGCGATCGGGCAGCGGGTGTGGAACAGGCAGCCCGACGGCGGCGCGATCGGGCTCGGCGGATCGCCTTGGAGGAGGATCCGTTCACGCCGACGCGTCGGGTCCGGGATCGGGATCGCCGACAGCAGAGCTTCGGTGTAGGGATGCGTCGGGCGGTCGAAGAGGTCGTCACGGCTGGCGACCTCGACGATCTTGCCGAGGTACATCACCGCGATCCGTTCACACACGTGCTCGACGACGCTGAGGTCGTGGGCGATGAACAACAGCGTCAGGTTGAGCTCCTGCTGCAGGTCCTTCAGGAGGTTGAGGATCTGCGACTGGATCGAGACGTCGAGCGCCGACACCGGTTCGTCGAGGACCAGCAGGCGCGGGTTGACGGCGAGCGCGCGTGCGATCCCGACCCGCTGGCGTTGGCCGCCGGAGAACTCGTGTGGGAACCGCCGACCGTGATATTTCTCGAGGCCGACGAGTTCGAGCACCTCGTCGAGGCGCTTCTGTCGGTCCTTCCTGCCGACGCCCTGGGCACGCAGGCCCTCCGTGATCGATTCGGCGACGCTCGTGCGGGGATCGAGTGACGAGAACGGGTCCTGGAAGATCAGTTGCATCTGTGAACGCCGACGGCGCAGATCGCGCATCGGCGTGTGCGTGATGTCGTCACCGTCGAAGACGATGGTCCCCTCGTCGGGTTCCTCGAGCCGCAGCAGAACCCGGCCGAGCGTCGACTTTCCCGAGCCGGATTCGCCGACCAGCCCGACCGCTTCGCCCTCGAACACCTCGAGGTCGACACCGTCGACGGCGCGCACCTCGCCCACGGTGCGCTGCAGCGCACCGCTCCGCACCGGGTACCGCCGTTCGATTCCCGACAGCCGGAGCAACGGTTCGTCGGTCGCGGTCACTCCGGCACCTCTTGGTGGAGCCAGCAACGGACGGTGTGGCCAGGCTCGACCTCGATCAGATCGGGCAGCTTCGTCCAGCAGATCTCGAGTTCGTTGTCGACGCGCGCCTGGCACCGGCTCGCGAACCGACATCCGCTGTCGGGCTCGATGAGGTTCGGCACCTGCCCGGGAATGACGTCGAGTCGCTCGCGTCGGGCACCCGCCACCGGGATCGAACCGAGCAGGCCGACGGTGTAGGGGTGCTTCGGCTCGGCGAACAGGTCGATCGTCGTGGCCTGCTCGACGATCTGGCCGGCGTACATCACGGCGACCCGATCCGCCGTCTCGGCGACGACCCCGAGATCGTGGGTGATCAACACGATCGCCATCCCGAGTTCGGACTGGAGTTCGGACATCAACTCGAGGATCTGCGCTTGGATCGTGACGTCGAGGGCCGTGGTCGGCTCATCGGCGATCAGCAGTTCGGGCCCCGATGCGAGCGCCATCGCGATCATCACGCGCTGCGCCATTCCTCCCGACAGTTCGTGCGGGTATGCCCCGGCACGCTGCTCGGGGTCGGAGATGCCGACCCGCCGAAGCGCTTCCACCGCGCGTTCCACGCCGAGCTTGCGCTTCAACCCTTCGTGGATCTCGAACACCTCCGAGATCTGCACGCCGGCGCTGTACACGGGATTCAGCGAAGCGTTCGGCTGCTGGAAGATCATCGAGATCTGATCGCCGCGGATTTCGCGCATCTCACTCGCGGATTTCTCGCCGAGGTTCTCCCCCTTGAAGAGCACCTCACCCTCGACGATCCGACCGGGCTCGCTGATGAGTCGGAGCACCGACATCGACGTCACCGACTTGCCGCAACCGGACTCACCCACCAGCCCGAGCACCTCCCCGCGCCGGACCTCGAGATCGACGCCATCGACCGCCTGCACGATGCCGTCACGCGTGAAGAAGTAGGTGCGGAGCCCGCGGATCTCGAGCAGTGGTTCCTCGTCCGGGTCGTCCTTCGTCGGCGGGGTCGCTGGCTGATCGGTCATAGGTTGAGCCTCGGGTCGAGCGCATCGCGCAGACCGTCGCCGAGCAGGTTGAACGCGAGCACGTTCCACATGATCGCGATGCCGGGGAAGAACACCAGGTGCGGCGCCGTGAACACCTGGTTGCGTTCGGCGGCGAGCATCGAACCCCATTCGGCCGTCGGTGGCTGGACCCCGAGACCGAGGAACGACAGCGCCGCGATCTCGAGGACGGCCGTGGCGACACCGAGGGTGGCCTGCACGATCAGCGGCGTGAGCGAGTTCGGCAGGATCCGGTGCCAGATGATCCGCGGGGTCGACACGCCGAGTGCGATGTCCGCCTTCACGAAGTCCGACTCGCGCAGCGACACGACGGTCGACCTGACCACGCGCGCGTAGATGGGGATCGACACGATCGAGATCGCGAAGATCGCGTTGACCAGACCCGGTCCGAACACCGTGACGATGAAGATCGCGAGCAGCAGCGACGGGAAGGCGAGCAGCACGTCCATCAGGCGCATCAACACGCTGTCGGCCCAACGTCCGTAGTACCCGGCGACGAGCCCGATGGCAGTGCCGATCACCACGGCGAACAACACCGCGCCGACACCCGCAGCCAGCGAGACGCGAGCGCCGAACAGGATGCGGCTGAACTCGTCGCGACCGTTGCCGTCGGTGCCGAGGATGTGTTGCGGTGTGTCCTCGGCACAGCCGAACAGATGGATACACGGCGCGTCGCGCGGCGTGACACCCTGCCCGAGCAACACCTCGTTCGGGTCGTACGGCGCGATGAGCGGAGCGAACACCGCGACCAGCACGAGGATGCCGAGCATCACCATGCCGACCACGGCGGACTTCTTGCGGAGCAGCTGGCGGAACGCATTCCCCCACAGACCGCGAGCGGGTTGCACCTCGAGGGGGTCGGGCACCTTGCGGCGCCAACGTCCGGCGCCGCTGCGCGCTGCCCGGAGCTCACGTTCGACCTCGGTCGCATCACCGGCGAAGTCCGGCTTCGGGACCGGCGCGGCGGTCGCGAACGTGGACGGTTCGGACGCGTGCTCGTCAGGCATCGGCCGACCTGACTCTCGGGTCGAGATAGGTGTACATGATGTCGACGACCATGTTCACCAGCACGAACGCGACGGCGATGATCAAGGTGAACCCCTGCACGACGGTGTAGTCGCGGGACTCGATCGCATCGAACAGGGTCTTGCCGACACCGCTGAGGTTGAAGATCGTCTCGGTGAGGATCGCACCACCCATGAGCGCTCCGAGGGACAGACCGATCACGGTGATCACCGGCAGCATCGCGTTGCGGAGCCCGTGGCGCAGGACGACCATTCGCTCCTTCTGCCCCTTGGCGCGAGCCGTGCGGACGTAGTCGAGCCCGAGCACGTCGAGCAACGACGAGCGCGTCATCCGGGCGATGATCGCGAGTGGGATCGTCGCAAGCGCGACCGCCGGCAGGATCAGGTGGGTGAATGCGCTCCAGAACGCATCCCAGTTCAACGTGAGGATCGCGTTGACGATCACCAGGTTCGAGATGAACTCGAAGACGCCGTTTTCGGGAAGGCCCCACTTCTCCCAGAACGGCTCCGGCAGCATCCCGGCATCGAGTCGACCCGAGGGTGGGAGCGAGAGGAACGTGTCTTTGAGTTGCACGGCGAAGAGGTACTGCAACATCAGTCCGAGCCAGAACACCGGCATCGAGACGCCGATGTTGGCGCCGACCATCGTGGCCACGTCGACCTTGGAGTTGTGCCGATACGCCGAGATCACACCGAGCGGCACGCCGACGAACACGGCGATGGTGAGCGCCGCAACCGAGAGTTCGATCGTGGTCGGGAGGCGCTCGATCATCAGATCGGTCACCGGCTTGTTGAACCGGAACGAGGTGCCGAGGTCGCCCTGCAGCACGTCGCCGATGTAGATCGCGAACTGGGCGGGGATCGAACGATTGAGCCCGTACCGCTCGTTGTAGGCGTTGCACACCTCCTCGGTGGCGCGTTCGCCGAGCGCCGCGATGCACGGGTCACCCGGAATCAACCGAGCGATCGCGAAGACCACCGCGAGGATCCCGAGCAGTACCGGGATCGCCGTCAGCAGTCGACGCAGGATGAAGCGACCCACTCAACGACCTCGATGCAGAACCGACCGGGACGGGCCGACACTCGGTCCGCCCCGGTCGCTCGAGTGGATCAGCCCTCCTCCTCCTCTGGGGCGTTCAGGAAGCCGAGGAAGTCGGCGCTGAAGTAGTAGAAGGTGCCCTCACGGCCGACGTGGAGCGGGCTGGCCGCATCCCACTGGGCGACGTAGGTCGCCACGACGTCGTTGGCGTCGAGCGGGTTGCCGTTGTGGAACGTGACCCCGTCGCGCAGGGTGAACGTCCAGACCGTGCCGTCCTCGTTCGATTCCCACGACTCGGCGAGGGCCGCCTCGACCGCTGTGCCGCCGACCTCGTACGAGAGCAGCGATTCGTTGATCTGTTCGCACGCTCGCAGCGACTCGCCGTCGGTCTCGTCGGCGCAGTACAGGCCGATCGGCTCGGCGTTCTGCATCCACACGAACGTGTCGCGGTCACCCGGTTCCATCACCGAGAACCGCTCGTTGCCGAGCGGGCTCGCCTGGGCGTTGGTGACATCCGCGCGGTAGGCGGTGCCCGAACCGCCGTGGGCGACGGGAACCATGGGGACGTGCTCCTTGATGAGCTCGGTCGCCTGCATGTAGATGTCGAGGCGCTCGTCCGGGTCGTTGACCTGACCACCTTCGGTCAGCAGCGCCTGGATGTCCTCGAACCCCTCACCGAACTGGTCGGATGCACCGACGCCGAAGTGGAAGTCGAGGAAGTTGGTGGCGTCCGGGTAGTCGGCGCCCCAACCGAGCATGTACATCGGCAGTTCACCGGCGGCCGAGGCGTCGAGGAACGCTCCCGACTCCATGACCTCGACGGTCACGTTGATGCCGATCGCGGAGAGCTGATCCTGGATGTCGACACCCACCGTGCCGGGCGACGGCAGGTAGCTGCGCACGACGTCGCGGTAGTTCAAGGTGACGTCGAAACCGTCTGCGTACCCGGCCTCGGCCATCAGCTCGCGCGCCATGTCGAGGTCGACGTCGTACCACGTCGGCTCCTCGGTGTACCCGAAGATCGACGACGGCAGGAACTGATCGGCGACGCTGGACCCCGGCGGGTAGAACGCGTCGACGATCCGCTGACGGTCGAGCGCCATCGCGATGGCCTGACGGACCCGCTCGTCGTCGAACGGTGGGATGTCCCGGTTGAGGCCGAGGTAGAAGACGTTGGTGCCCTCACGCTCGAGCAACTGCAGCGTGTCGTCCGACGAGATCACCTCGAAGTCGTCACGACCCGGATTGTCGATGCCATCGACCGAACCGGACTGGAGCTCGACGAGCCGCTGGGCGGCTTCTTCGCTCCATCGGAAGACGAGCGTGTCGGAGCCCGCTGCGTCGCCCCAGTAGTCGGGGTTGGCGCTCATCACCAGCTGGTTGCCGCGGTCCCACTGTTCGAGCATGTACGGCCCCGTGCCCACCGGGTTCTCGAACAGCTCGGGGCCACCGCCGCCGGTCTCCTCGAGGACCTCATCGGGCCAGATGCCGAACGCCGAGAACGCGACCTTCGACTCGAAGGCCACGTCTGGCTGGCAGAGCGTGAACTCGACGGTCAGTTCGTCGACCGCGGCGATCGTGTCGAACAGGCCGCCGTAGTCGCAGTCGGGCGCGGACACCGACATCGGCTCGAAATCGCCGCTGGCGGCGGCGTCACCGTCGTCATCACTGTCGTCGGCATCGTCGTCGGACGCCTCGGTGTCCTCCGTGGCGGGCTCGGTGTCTTCGGTCTCCTCGGCGTCGTCCGACGCTTCGGTGTCCTCCGATTCGGCGTCGTCGGGCGCAACCGACTCCGCGGTGTCGGCGTCGGACGCATCGTCCGACGAGTCGTCGTCGCTTCCGCATGCACCGACGACGAGCGCCAACGCAGCGGACGCTGCCAAAAGTTTCCGTGAACGCATGTTGAATCCCCTTCGATTCCCGCCCGGCTCCGGTATGACGAACGGCACACTACTGCACTCCGGGTGGGGCGGATTCCAACACGCGCCGACCCACGTCCCGAGTGGTTCTCTCGACCTCGCGGAACCGATGCGTGACACCGGTCGGAGCGGCGTCGAACTGAAGGAGCGCCTGAGCCGCAGTCCCGCTCAGATCGGGACGATCGGCGGACGTCGAGACGTCAGCGGTTGCTGATGACGCCGGTGCAGAAGTCGTGCACGAGCGTCGAGAACGCCTCGGTCTCGAACAACATCAACTGGTGGACGCCATCGGGGAAGATCTCGACCGTGACCGGACCGCCGATGCCGTCGGCAATCATCCGGACCACGTCCGGGGTCACGTTCAAGTCCTTCTCCCCCGCCGCGTACAGCACCGGCTTCGCATTGTCGGCCAGCGGCTGCGGAGGCTCGTACTGGAAGAACGATGCCCACGACGCGAGGTCGTAGGACCACGTGTTGTACGGATCGAGCTGCTTCTGCTCGGTCGCCCCCTGGAAGCCGTAGTCGACGTCGAAGTCGAAGAACGTCGGGATGTCGAGTCGGGCCGCCCGGCCGATCTGATCGAGCACCGCCCTCACCTCGTCGCTTCGCCACGGCGCTGCGGACTCATCGAGCAGCGGGTGGCCCGGGACGGCGGCGGAGCCCATCAGGATCGCACCCGTCACGGCCGGGGAGTCGATCGCGGAGATCGCGGCTGCCACACCGAGGCTGGAGCCGAGGGTGAAGACCGGGAGCCCGGTGACGTCGTGGACGTGGGTCGCCCAATCGCGACTGGCCTGTGCCCATGCATCCATCGTCCACGTCCCCCGCGGCTGGTTGGGAGTGGAGCGCCCATGACCCGGTGCGTCGTAGCACCACAGCTCGGCACCCTTCGCGACGTGGTGTTCGCAGAACGTGTTGTAGATCCCACCGTGTCCTCCGAGGCCGTGGGAGACGACGAGCGCGTACGAGGCGTCGGTGGACGGGTAGCGGAAGCAGTGCAACTCGTTGCGGAAATGGGTGTCGAACTGCATGGATACTCCTTGACGGTGTTGGTGGTCGCCGTGTCCGGTCAGAACGCTTGCTCGAGCAGGCCGAGCAACTCATCGGTGGACGTGATCGGGACGGCATTGCCCGTGATCCACGGATGGGCGATGCTGCCCTCCGCGACGGTCCGTAGTTGGTCCTCGGTGGCACCGGCGTCGCGCAAGCGAGTCGGCAGACCGAGGGCGGCGATGAGCTCGCCGACCGCAACGCCGGCCGGGTCGTCGGGTCGTCCCATCGCGGTGGCGATGAGCCGCTGAGCCTCGCCGGTGGCCGGCTCGTTGTGGGCCATCACGTGGGGCATCATCACACAACTCGTGTGGCCGTGCGACATCCCGAACACGGCGCCCAATTGGTGGCCGAGGCCGTGGCTCGCTCCGTACGGGACGCGGTTCAGCCCGGCGCACGCCAAGCCCACGGCCTGCTGGCACTCGAGGCGCGCCTCGAGATCGTCGGGGTCGGCCTTCGTGGAGGGCAGACCGCGCGACAGCAGCCGAATGGCGTGGAGCGCTCCGGCATCGGCCAGCGGCTCGGGCGCGCTGGAGCAGAGGGTCTCGACCGCATGATCCAGAGCGCGGATCCCGCTGGACAACCAGAGGTCCATCGGGGTGTACACGGTGATCGCCGGGTCGAGGATGATCGCGGCGGGACCGATCTCGGCGCCGCTGAACAGCTGCTTGCGCTGTGTGGGCTCATCGACGCACCCGGCGAGATCGCTGAAGTCGGCGCCGGTGAGGGTGGTCGGCGCCGCGATCTGGCGCAGTGGCGGAGAGCCGACCGCCGGGGTGATGCGCTCACCGTCGGGACCCGTGGTGATGGCGAATGCCTCGAGCTGGTCGCTCTCGGTGAGGCCCTCGGCGAGTGCGACCAGCGCGGTCTTCACCGTGTCGAGCGGCGAGCCACCGCCCACGGTGACGACGAGATCGGCGTCGGTCGCCCGCAGGAACTCGACGACCTCGAACACGCTGCTCCGCGGCGCATGCGCTTCCACCGAGTCGAACCGACCGACACCGCGCGCTCCGAGCGCGGCCTCCAGGTCGTCGATGACGGAGGTGGATCTCGACAGCGTGCCGGACGCGACGACAGCGACGCGGTCGGCGCCCCGCAGGTCGGCCTCGGTCAGCACCGCATCACACAGGGGGGTGGCGATGTGGGTTCGATCGAGGCGGAGGAACTCGAAGGATCGGGGGTTCATCGGCGGGCGACCTGTCGGGCGATGCTCCAGCGGTGCACCTCGGACGGGCCGTCGTAGATCCGGAAGGCGCGGATCTCCGTGGCGATCTGGCCGACCGCGGTCTCGTTGGTGAAGCCGAGCCCACCGAGGATCTGCTGGCAGCGGTCGACGATGCGGTCGGTCGCTTCCGAGCACAGCACCTTGGTCATGCTCGACTCTCGGCCGGCAGCCTCACCCTGATCGAGCAGCCACGCGGTGTGCCAGATCGCGAGGCGGCACTGCTGGATGTCGATCTCGTTGTCGGCGAGCATGAAACCGACGCCTTCGTGCTCGGCGAGGGTCTTGCCGAACGCCTGTCGTTCGGTGGCATGCGCCGTGGCGATGTCGTGCGCCCGGATGGCCGCCCCGAGCCACCGCATGCAGTGCGTGAGGCGGGCGGGAGCGAGTCGGACCTGGGCGTACTCGAACCCGCGTCCGGGCTCACCCAGAACGTGGTCGGCGGGGATCCGCACGTCGTCGAAACGCACCACGGGATGCCCGCCCGGGAAGCTGCGGTCGAGCGTGGAGATCTCGCGCTCGATGCTGATCCCGGGCGTGTCCATGTCGGTGAGCAGCATCGTGGCTCGACGCCCCGTGTCGTCGTCGGACTCGCGACCCATGATGATCGCGAAGCCTGCGCCGTTCGCTCCGGTGATCAGCCACTTGGTGCCGTTCACGACGAACTCGTCGCCGTCGCGGGTGACGGTGGTCTGCATCGCTCGGGGGTCGCTTCCGGCGCCGGGTGCGGGCTCGGTCATGGCGAAGCAGGAGCGGATCTCACCGGAGACCAACGGGCGGAGCCAGCGCTCGTTCTGCTCGCGTGTGGCGACCTTCGACAGCAGGTTCATGTTGCCCTCGTCCGGCGCGAAGCAGTTCATCGCGAGCGGGCCGAGCAGCGAGTACCCGGCGGCGATGAACACCTCGGACATCGAAACGTGGTCGAGGCCGAGTCCGCCCCACTCGACCGGGGCGTGAGGTGCCACCAACCCGGCAGCGTGTCCGAGCGCGACGAGTTCCCGACGGAACGCGTCGTCGACGCGAGTCGGCTCGCCGGTGTGCTCGAGCGGGATGAGTTCGTCTCGGACGAACGCAACCGTGCGGTCGCGGAGCTCGGTCTGCTGTTCGGTGAGTTCGAAATCGATCACTCGGTCCCCCTGGTCGGACGGTTGACAACAGCGCTATTGTCATACAATATAACCGAGGCTGCAACTCCCGATCTCGACCACTCATGACGACCGACGACACACTCGACGAAACGTTCCGCTGGGACGAGCCGACCACGTTCAACTTCGCGGTCGACGTGGTCGACCGTTGGGCCGCGGATCCCGAACGTCTCGCGCTGATCACCGTCGACGAGGCGGGCGACGACCGGCACTACACCTATGCCGACATCGCCGCCGCGTCATCGCGCCTCGCGAACCTGCTCGCCGAGCAGGGACTCCGACAGGGCGACCGCGTCATCGTCATGTTGCCGCGCATCGCCGAGTGGCAGATCACCATGGTCGCCGTGACGCGGATGGGCGCCGTCCCGATCCCCTGCATCACGATGCTCACCGCGTCCGACCTCGCCTACCGGGTCGAGCACAGCGGCGCGGTCGCAGTGATCTGCCCGACCGACGACTGCGCGAAGTTGGACGGCCTCGACACGTTGACGGTGCGCGTCGCTGTCGGCGATGCGCCGGACGGGTGGATCGGCTTCGCGGAAGCTGACAATCATTCGACGGAGTTCGCGCCGGCCACCGTCGCCGCCGAGGATCCCGCGATCCTCTACTACACCTCGGGTTCCACCGGGTCACCGAAGGGTGTCACGCACGCAGCCCGGGCGTTGTGGGCATGGTCGAACTCCGCGATCCACTGGCTCGGGCTGTCGCCCGACGAGCGGATCTGGTGCACCGCCGACACCGGCTGGTCGAAGGCCGGGACGAGCATCCTCTTCGGGCCGTGGAGCCAGGGCGCGTCGGTGCTGTTCTACGACGGGCCGTTCGTGCCCGCCGAGCGATTCCGACTCCTGGAACGGTTCGAGGTCACGTGCTTCTGTGCGGCAGCGACGGAGCTGCGTCGGCTGATCCTCGAGGACACATCGGGCGTCGATCTGTCGAAGCTCCGCTCCACCGTCTCGGCGGGAGAATCCGTGAACCCCGAGATCATCGACCGCTGGCGCGAGGTCAGCGGCACGACCGTCCTCGATGGCTACGGTCAGACCGAAACCCTGATGACGGTCACGAACCGTCCGGGTCGACCGGTGAAGCCCGGCTCGATGGGGCGCGCTCTCCCCGGCGTCGACATCGCGGTGCGCCACGTGTCCGACTCGGGCGACGAGACCGCCGAACCGCACGGACCGGGCGAACTGCTGATCGGGCTCCCCAACCCGCAGGTGATGCTCGGCTACCGGGACGACCCTGACCGCACCGCGTCGGCCACGATCACGCTCGGCGACTCACAATGGTTCGCGACGGGCGACAACGTCGAGATCGACGACGAGGGCTACGTCTTCTACACCGGACGCGCCGACGACATCATCAACTCGGCCGGCTATCGCATCGGCCCGCAGGAGGTCGAGAACGCCCTCATCCGGCATCCGGCCGTCCAGGAATGTGCCGTGGTCGGCGTGCCGCACGCCGACCGGGGTGAGATCGTGAAGGCGTGGGTCGTGCTCGCGGAGGGCGCGGTCGGCGACGACGAACTCGTCGCCGCGCTGCAGGCACATGCCAAGGCGACCACCGCTCCCTACAAGTATCCGCGAGCGATCAGCTTCGCCGACGAGTTGCCCAAGACGGTCACGGGGAAGCTCCGACGCAACGTCCTCCGAGAGCAAGGATGAGCCGATGAGCGATGCGGTGTTCGAAACCCTCGACCGGCTTCCGGCGTACCGGGTCGCCGAGCAGACGATCCGACGCAAGATCCTCGACGGAACACTCGCGCCCGGCACGCTGCTGCCCCCGGAGAACGACCTCGCCGAGCAACTCGGCGTCACCCGACCGACCGTGCGTGAAGCGATGCGGGGTCTCGAGTCGGCCGGGCTGATCGAGCGCGGCGCCCGGCGACGGATGGCGGTCACCGCTCCGAACAGGAGTGTCGTCACCACGGCGATGCACGAGGCGATCGTCCTCCACGGCATCTCCTACCGCGAGCTGTGGGAGGTCCAGTCGGTGATCGAACCGCTTGCCGCCCGCTCGGCTGCTGCCAACATCACCGCCGACCTCGTCGAGCGGATTCGCGTCAACCTCGACAAGACCGCCGACTGTCTGGACGACCCGATCGCGCTCGCCGAGGCCGACGTCGAGTTCCACGACCTCGTCGCCCAGGCGGCCGACAACCGTGCCCTGCTGCTCGCACGTGAACCCCTGGGCGCACTCCTCTTCCCCGCCTACGGCACCGTGATCCAACGCATCGGGCCCGGGCGACGGCTCTTCGAAGCCCACAGCCGCATCTTCCACGCCCTCGAAACCGGCGACGCGGACACCGCGCACGACTGGATGAACAAACACTTCGTCGACTTCAAACGCGGCTGCGAACTCGCCGGTCTCGACCTCGACGATGCAGTCGCCGCGAATCAGAACGCACTCGACAACCCACGAAACGGAGACACACCATGAGCACCAACAACGGCATCCATCACCTGGCGGTCGCCACCGGCGACATCAAGACCCAGATCGACTTCTTCAACGACGTGCTCGGCTGCGAGCTGGTCGCGCTCTACTGGATGCACGGCGTCGAGGGGGCATGGCACGGCTTCCTGAAGCTCAGCGACACCTGCTCGATCGCGTTCGTCCAGACGCCCGACGTCGCCGGCATCGAGCGCACGCTCGGGGTCACGCACGCCGGCAGCGGTGGCGGACCCTGCGCCGGCGGAGCCATGCAGCACGTCGCGTTCAACGTCGACAGCCTCGACGACCTGCTCGCGATGCGTGACCGCATCCGCTCGCGCGGGATCACCGTGTTCGGACCGCTCGACCACGGCATGTGCCACTCGATCTACTTCGCCGGCCC